>NZ_CP013442.1:300000-600000 GCF_001718835.1 Burkholderia cepacia
TCGCAGTGGTTGCACATGACCGGCAGATAAGTGGTCTCGATCATGTGCGAATCACCCTGTACACGACGCAAGATGCGGATGGGGCTCTCGGCGCTGGCCGCGGCGGGTGCCGCGTAACCGGGGAAGTCATTGCCGACGTGCTCGTCACGCGCGGCGATCACGCAGTTCTGGCAGTTTTCGCAACGGCCGACCTTGATAATCAGGTTCCACTTGCTCATCTGAAATTCCTCACGCTGCGCGACCGAGCATGAACGCCTCGGCACCGCGCCATTTCTCGACCTGCACCAGGCAGGAGTTCGGGCTCATGCTGCTGGTGCCGGAGGTCTGCGGCCGGTCGGGGGTCAGCATGTTCATGCAACCGCCAATCTCGACTTGCTCGCCATCGATTTCGATCAGCTGAAATTCAGCGCTCGCCTCGTACGATTTCACCACGCCAGCGTTCACCAGGGGCGAGACATCGGCCGCACAGATCACGGCGCCGCGGTCGTTGTGTACTTTGACGAGATCGCGATGCGCAATGCGTCGAATGGCGGCGTCAGCCGGATTGAGCCTCAGGAGCCAGAACCGGTGCCCCGCGATCAGCGCGCGATGATCGTCGATGCCGTTCACTGCAGAATTTTTCCCGTCGCAATGGGTATGAAAGCTGTAGCGGCTGTGGGTGGCGATCAACTGCAGCGGGTAGCGACGAGCCAGGTCCGAGCGCAGACCCTCCCAGGAGGGGATATATCGGTTGAGCGGTGGCCGGTCGGGATTGTCCGCAGTGTGTCGCTTCAGCAACTCGGGCACGAACTCCAGCTTGCCGCTCGGCGTCTGCAGCCCCCTGCCGAACCGTTCCGAGAACTGTGACGGCAGCGGATGAGGTTCCGGCAGGTCCTTCTTCCTGTCTTGCGCATACCAACGCATGTCCACGGGATGACGCAGCTCGGGCTTTTCGGGCGGCACGACGAAATAGCCCTTGCGGCAAAATTCGCGCCACGAAATGTGATCGGGCAGATCCGACGAGTCGAAGACGCGCTTGACCCAGTCAAGATCGCCACAGCCTTCGGTGAAAACGCCACCCAGGCCCAACCGGGTCAGGATGGCAGTGAAAATGTCGTAGTCGGAGCGGGACTCGCCCAAGGGTTCGATGCACTTGTGCTGCAGCGTCAGCATGCGATGGTTGACCGTGCCATACCCATGGTGGGCGTAGCCACCCGAATTCGCCCATTCCCCAATGTCCCAACGCTCCAGCGAAGTGCACGCGGGCAGGATGATGTCGGCGAACTGGGCTTCGCCTTCCATCCAGATCGACTGATTGACGACGAACTCGATGCTCGAGTGCCGGTAGGCCTCCGTCCAGCGTCCGGAATTCGTCACGGTACTGAACGCGGATCCGCCGTAGCGATAGATCATGTGGATCGGCGAATAGCCGGGCATCGGATAGGTGAACGGCGCAAACTGGGCTTCCTGGGACATGCCGTCCCAGAGATAACCGGTGGCGTGACCGTTGAGAATCGCCTCGGGCATCTGCTGTCGCGGCACCATCTGCTTGACGGGATTCATGGTCAGGATATGCGGCATGCGCTGGTAGTTGTCCACCGCATTGGCGGTCCACGCCAGGTCGCCTGAAATGCCGCCGTCCGCGTAGCCAGGGAAGTAGAACTGGAGATCGTGCGGGACGCCGATTTCGAGGCAGCCGAAATTCACCCCCGGCTTGCCCCAGCCCTGCATGGACATCATCATGATCATGCAGCGCGCCCATTGCGCCCCGGTCGCCCCGCGGCCCGCGCCACCGAATCCCGCGCCGGTCATCCCGACGGCGAGATGAACCTTTTTCTTGCCCCATAGGCGGGCAAGTGCGCGGGCATCCTTGGCCGGCACGCCGGTCTCGCGCTCCTGCCACTCGGGAGTCTTGGGGGTACCGTCGGATTCGCCCAGAAGGTAGGCTTTCCAATCGTCGAAACCGGTCGTCCGCGTCGCGACGTAATCCTTGTCGTAAAGGCCCTCCACGGTCCAGACGTACATGATGGCGGTAGCCAGGGCGGCATCGGTTTGCGGCCGGATCGGGATCCAGCGGCCGCCCAGCAGCTGTGTGGTGGGATTGCAGTGCGGGTCGATGTGAACGAACTCGATGCCGAGCTCCTTGGCCCACAGGCGGCGTGGGGTTCCCTCGAATCCTGCGTAGGCCCCGTTGGTACTTTCGGGGTCGCAGGACCAGAAGACGATCATTTCGGCTTCCTTGAGACCATCCTCGAGGCCGCCATAGCCGGAGGGCACGCCGACGCGCATCGAGTTGCCGAAATGATGCATGGCGCCCCAGTACCAGCCTTCCCAACTGTCCGGATTCGCGGCGACCCGGGTGAAGCCGATCAGGTTGGCGAATCGCGTCAGCGCGCTGAGGTAGTAGCCGACGTTGCCCCACTGGTGGTGGGACGACATCGGGAAAGTGATGGAACCGGGGCCGTGGACACGCTTCTGCCGGTTGATCTCCCTGGCGACGATGTCCAGGGCCTCGTCCCAGCTGATGCGCACATAGCCGGACTTGCCGCGGTTCTGCGGATTGCGCTCGCCGTCAGGGTCGAAGTCGACCCGTTTCATCGGGTGAAGGATGCGCTTGTCGGAGTAGACCAGCGACTTGAGGGTCAACGCGTGGGGCGCGACCAGTCCACGCCGTGGCGGGCTGAAGCGGCGTCCACGTGCCTCGATCACCCAACTTGACGCATCCGTATCGTCCAGCTCGATGGGCGTCACGCGGACGATGCGGCCATCCTTGACGTAGACGAACAGGGGCCCGCCATTGGTACAGGTCGTGTAGCGTCGGGTGCCGTCGCGCATGGGCGTGCCCATCGTCAGGCCGACGGTGCGCATCATGTTCAGGGTTTGCATGAGCCAAACCAGCAGTTCGTCCTCGCCCTCGGTGACCACCTTGAAGTTCTTGGCGGCGTGGACGATTTCGCCCTGGTCCGGGCTCGGGGAAAGGAACTTCAGGGCGGTGGCGACGTCCTTGAAGGCCATGCGCACGTCGGGCCGCGGATGCTTGCCGGCGCGCGACCGGATACGGCCATTCCTGAACTCGATGGCGCGACCGATGCTTTGATCCATGAGCCCGATCCACGCGACGAGATTGCGCTCCTCGAGGCGATCGCGATAGGCGGGGAAGCGGCGCGCCGTCAGGTCCAGAACCTTGGGCAATGCAAAAAGAATGGTCTTGAGAGCCTGTCGTTTCATCGTTCGATCCAAAGTGTTGCTTCCATGCGGGGGGCTGGCATCGGGTCGCACCCGCTAGAACGTATAAGCGACGTTCAGGAAAACGTTGACGGGGTGGAGTCGGAGCGTCGATGTGGAAACGATCTGCGTCCCGGTCGCGGTCTGTCCGTATAACGTGAGGTGGGTCTTCACCGGCATGTAGCCGACGGAAGCTCCGACAGACCAATGTTTGGTCATCGCGTAACTCGCCCCGAGCTCGAACACCGGGTTCCACGATGAACTGAGTGTCGCGCGCGCCGAGCCACCCGGCCCAAAGCTGTCGGAGACGAACTGGCGATTGGTCGCCCGAACCTGGGTGAACCACGTGTAGTTGACGCCAAGCCCTACGTACGGACGGAATCTCGATGTGGCTGAAAACAGGTGATATCGAAGTTCGATGGCGGGCGGCATCGGCCTTGTCGTGCCGAGGGTGCCATACTTCTGCAACGTCCCGTCACCGACCAGATTGACTTTCAGTGGCAGTCCAAACAGCATGGCGACACCAACGTTGTCGGTCACGTAGTACTCGGTGGTGATTCCCATCGTATCCGTCGAGCTGGCATGCGCCCCGGTACCCGCCATTTGCTGATTCACCGATACGCCGCCCACACTTTGCACCGTCAGGGGCGTCGCGTTGCCCTGCGGCGAGATGTGCAGCCATCCAACCGATGTAGTGATGCTTCCGGCCGTCTGCGCATCTGCATGGTCGGCAAGTGCAGCCGTGCAGATACAAGCCGCCACGCCTGCAAAATGCATCGTTCGCGTGAAATTCATTTTTGTCTCCTCTGTCCCGGTCCGATTCAGGAACTGCATATAATTTGGATACCTTATCGATCATGACGAGCCGCTCTCGGAATTTTTGTTGTCTCGGCTAGTCGCGCGCCTCCGTCACCGCGGATCTGTTTCCGTCGGACCGGGCGATCGAATTGGTTTCGCGGCGAACGAGATCGAGAACGCAAACGGAAAACGCCCCAGCACGAAGCGCGCCGCGGTCTCGAGCCCGGGATCGCTCAGCTCGACCGAGACCGACATTCCGCCGGAATCACCGGTCGAGACGTTGACTGATGCGCCGGGAGCTCCGCCCTGGTCCAATGCCGCGCGGAGTGCGTCACTCGTCTCTCGGCGCTTGAGTTCCGGTTTGAATATCTTGCCGACGCCGGTGAGCGGGATCGCTTCGACGATCCGGACATGCTTGGGCAGGGCGGCGCGTTCAGCGATCTCCTGCTGCATGAACACTTCCAGATCGTGTTCGGTAGCGGTCATGCCCGGCTTGAGCTGAACATACGCGACCGGCAACTCACCGGCATAGGCATCGGGGCGCCCGATCGCCGCTGCGATCTGGACCGCCGGGTGTCGATGCAGTGGTTCCTCGATCGTCGCCGGGTCGATATTGTGTCCGCCGCGGATGATCAACTCCTTCTTGCGGCCGGTCAGCCAGAAGTAACCGTCGCTGTCGCAGCGGCCGAGGTCGCCGGTGTTGAGCCAGCGCTTGCCGTCGCCGAGATCGAGCCACAGGGCCTTGTTCTGGTCGGGACGCGTATAGCCGGTGAAGACGTTCGGCCCGGAGATGACGAGCAGCCCCTCCTCGTCGGCTGCGCAGTCGCGCAGATACCGTCCCGCATCGTCCACGACGACTGCCTTCATCGCCTGGAAGGGGATGCGGAGCCCGATCGATCCCAGCCGACGCTCGCCGGTCGGCGGGTTGACGCTGCTTACGCATGCGCCTTCGGTGAGCCCGTAACCTTCGAGAATCCGGATGCCCGTTTTTTCCTGGAAGGCCCTGAAGACGCCGACCGGCATCGGCGCGGCGCCGCACAGGCCGTATTCGAGCGAGTCGATGACATGATCGTCGGCAGGAACGTCGAGCAGAGAAGCATAAAGCGTCGGGACGCCACTGAAGAAATTGATGTGATGATGTTCGACGATTTCCCAGAAACGCTTGACGACGCCGTCGCCTCGGTAACCCTGCGGTGTGCCGAGCACGACATGGGCGCCGCGCGAGAAAGGCAGGAGGCCGGTCACCATCGCGGCGTTGACGTGAAAGAGCGGCAAGCCGCAAAAAGTCGCTTTGCCGGGGCCGATACTGTCGCCGAAGAACCGCCCGGCGCTCCATGCATTCGCCACTTCGTTGCCGTGGCTGCGCATCGCGATTTTCGGCAACCCGGTGGTTCCACCGGTACAGAAGAAGGAGGACATGTCGCCGGGTCGAATGCGGCGCGCATTGTCGAGCGCTGTACCGGATTCGCACGCGATTGCCGTACCGAAGTCGTGGATCTGGATGTGCGCAGGCACCGCGCTGCGCAAACCGCCGTCGCCGTACAGCCGCGCACACGCGTCGTGCTGGAGCGTGCGTGCCGCCGACTGCGCCATGCCCCGCACACGATCGGCCGGATTGACCAGCACGAGATGCCGCAGCGGCTCGACCTCATGAAGGATATCCGCGACCTTTTGCCAGAGATCGGTCCCGGGAAATGGCGCAAGCGTCACGAGTATGCTGGCACCGGCCGCTTTGAGCAGATTGCCTATCGCTTCGCCTTCGAGGAGCGGATTGATCGCGCATACGATGCCGGCCGCTTGCCCGCCCCAGATCACGAAATGCGTTTCGGGAAGATTGGGCAGCACATAAGCGATCACCGAATGCGAGCTCACGCCGAGGCGCGTGAACATGTTGGCCGTGCGCGTGATGTCACGAACCAGCTCGCGATAGGTCCAGCGCTCGGCGTCGCGGTGCGCGTCGGCGGTCATGAAAAAGGAGAGGGCGGGGGCGGACGGATCGATGGCCGCACCGGCGCAGATCATCTCGTATGTGCTGGTCGGAAGGTCGGGCGGAAGGCCCTGCGCTTCGATCGCCAGCACGTCGTTCCGGGTCGCGATGCCGTTCATGCTGCCTCGTCCACGATCTCGTTGCGTTGCACGCCCAGATCGATCGTTCCATCGCGGCTCGCGATCCGGGCTTCGACGATATCTCCGGCCTTCAGATACTGCGGGCGTGCGGCCTGAACCTTCATGAACATCTTCCACTTGACGGATTCGGGAAAAAGCGCAACGGCCCGCTGCTTGAGCGGCGACGGGATGCTGAGTGCGCATCCGGCCGGCGTGCCGGTCGCGAGCAGGTCGCCGGCGCGAAGGTCGTGCACGCCCGACAATTCGGTCAACGTTTCCGCTGGACCATAGACGAGGTTCGATGTCGAGTCCTGCTGGCGCACCGCGCCGTTGACGGTCAACGTCAGGTCGAGCGCCTTCAGCTTCGGGAAGTCACGCCGCTCGAGCAGGCACAGATATGGGCCGACCGGGCCAAACGTCCGGAAGCTCTTGCCCTTGTAAAACTGCATCTGGGGAATCTGGATATCGCGTGCGGAATAGTCGTTGACGATCACGAGGCCGGCCACGTACTCGTGCAGGTTCTTGTCCGTGATCTGCTGGTGAGACGTGATGTCGCGTTTGAGGATGAGGCCGAGCTCGATTTCGTAGTCGAGAAACCGGACGTGCCGCGGTTTCACGACCTGTGAGTCGGCTGCGACGATGCAGCTGGTCGCCTTCGTGAAGATCATGTTGAATGACTTCGCGTCGGGATTCATGCCGGACTCGATCATGTGCTGGCGATAGTTGGCGCCCTGGCAAACGAATTGCTGGTTGGCTGTCACCGGTGGCAGCCACTCCACGTCCGACTCCGGAATCTTCGATCCGTCGAGCGTGACGAGTCGTTCAACCGGATTCGCCGCGAGAAAGCTCGCGGTTGTCTCGAAGTCGCCGGGTATCGGCGTGACGGCGCCATTGGCGACCACGCCCCATTGGGCGCGCCCCTGATGCCGGTAGTGCAGGACATGCAGTGACATGAATGGTCTCTCGTGAGTCGAATGGGCGGTTGGGGATCAGGCGAACAGCTTCGCCAGGGTCAGCAGCTTGCTGACCGTCAGATCGGGACTGCGGCGCAGGTTGCGAAACAGCGCCGCGAGGCTCGACGGCGTGAGCCGGGGCTTCGTGAAGCTGCGCGGCATCGTCGGGCCCCACTGCGACATCGCTTCACGGCTGACCGCGTGCACGCCCGTCGCCACGTCCGCCGTGAACATGTCTCCATCGCAGTAGTGTTCATGCTTGTCGCCCCAAGGGTCCTGCCAATAGTCGAAGACCTGGCTGCCGAGAATGTGCCGGCCGATGCCCCACGCGTGCGCCCACCCGTTGTCGCGGAGCATGCGCTGGCCCATGCCGACGGCATCGGCGTCGACCAGTTCGTACGCGCTGTGGCTATAAGTCGGCACGAACCCTTGGGCGAGCGCGAGCGTATGGTGGTCGGCCGGCCTGTCGCCGAGATCGAGCCGCATGAACGCAACCGCAGGCGAGCCGTCCGGCAGCACCTGGACATCGCTGGGAATGAACCCGAAATGCCGCGTGTACCACGCGCAGGTTTCCTGGTAGTCGGCGAGCTCGAGCACGACGTGTCCGAGCCGAATGACCTCGGGCGCGCTCGCCGGCGGCCGCTGCGTTTCGTTGATCCGCACGGGCGTGTCGACCGAGTTGAACGGGAGCGGAGCGCGATGCGGCAACGTGTCGGCCAGTGTCTGGCCCGCAATCGCGTCGACCCGAAAACCCGACGGATCGACGAGCCGCACCCGGAGGCCGCCGCCGGGCCAATCCGATGCCTCGACCTCCGACGCGCCAGGGACCTTGGCGAGCGCCTCCAGATCGGCTCGGCTGTCGACCCGCAATCCGAAGCCGACGAAGCGGGCCTTCGGCGCGAGGCGAACGACATAACAGAAGTGTGCGGTGCCCGTTCCGCGCAGCAGCAATAGCGTGTCGTCACGCAGCACCGTTTGGAGGCCGAAGTCGTTCAGAAAGTGCTCTGCCTCGTCGAGATCGGGGCGATCGAAGATCAGATAGGCGAGCGCCGATGCCTTCGTTGTGGGGTGAGGGTGGCGAGCCGGTTGTGGGGTGGTCAGCTTCATGGCGGATGACAATCAGGCAGATCGAATGGCAATCGCGAAGGCAGGCGCCGTCGCATCGAGGGGCTTGCCGCGCAACGGCAGGCATGCAATCTCACCGTCGCACGAAGTCACTGGCCGGACCATGAATGCCGCGAGGTCGATCGTCGATTTCGCATCGGAGCGGCGCTCCCCGTCGCCGGTGCCGCGACTCGCCGACAAATGGCCCGATGCGGCGCCGACTGGCCTGAATCCTGCGATCAGTGCGCCGAGCATCGAAGGCAGCCCGCACTCCGGCGACGAGAGCGAGCTGTCGTGAATGGACGCGCTGGCGCCCGTGTGCATGTGTGTCTCCACCGTATCTCCATTCGTCGTTCGATCGGTTCATCAGGCCGTGTTCGGCCGCCTTTGGTGACATTAAAGTCATAGATGATGACTTTGTCAATGTAGACATTTGAATCTATACTTGGGCACGAACAAGGATCGGAAACGTCATGACGAATACACCGAGTCGCCGGACACCAAAGCGCTCCGCTCCGGAGGCAACCAGTCCCGCGGTCGCCGAAGAGCGCGAGCCGCGTGGCGCGCGCCGCAAGCGGGAGACCCGTGCCCGCCTGCTGGACGCCGCGCTCAGACTGATGGCGGAGAAGGGCATGGAAGGCGTCGCCATCAACGAAATCACCGAGGCCGCCGACGTCGGCTTTGGCTCGTTCTACAACCACTTCGAATCGAAGGAGGCGATCTACGCGACCCTCGTCGAATCGGTATTCGAGGAGTTCGCGGATTCGCTCGATCGCTTGGCCAGCGGCTTGTCCGACCCGGCGGAAATCATTTCCGTCTCGGTGCGGCATACGCTGATGCGCGCGCGGCGCGAGCCGGTGTGGGGACACTTCCTGATACGCGAGGGCTTTTCGGCGCGCGTCCTGACGATGGGCCTGGGTCAGCGCCTGCTGCGGGATATCGAGCGCGGCATCGCCGAGAAGCGCTTCGTGGTCGCCGACCCATTCATAGGCTTCCTTTCGGTTGGCGGTACGGTGCTGACCGCAATTGCCGCCGAGCTCAACTTCGTCGCTCCGGGTGCACCGGCGGCCGGTGTCCTCGAGGAACTCGGCTTCAGCGGAGAGCATTTTCCGGAACGCACGGCGGCGACGCTGCTGCATACGCTGGGGCTCAAGCGCGCGGAAGCCGAGAAGATCGCGAGCCGGCCGCTGCCGGTCGTGGAAGCGGCCGAGACGGCTCGGTGACGCCATGAGCCCGGCGTGCGCCGTTCAGCCGGCGCACGCATCGCGGTGTCCTGGGTCAGCTCTTCGTGCCGTGCGTTCCGTATGTAAACAGACCCTACGCACCAGCACGCAACAGCGCAACGCCGAGCACCGCCGCCCATTCGGCCGACGATGGCATGCGCTCCGGGGTGTCTGCCGCGCCGCTTGCCGCAGTCGGTGGCGCCGGCTCGGCGTGCAGCCGGTCGACGATCTGCCGTAACCCGGCATCGCGCAGCGCGTACAGGTGCACCTCGACCCACAGCGGGAAACACTCCCAGCCGGCGGCGATGTCCGCGGAGTCGACCGCGCGGGAGCCCCGGTGCTTGTGCGCTGCAGGCCGCATCTTTGTCAGTAATCGCGGGCGGTCGCGGCGCAGGATCTCGATCAACAGCTCGCGCTTGTGCCCGAAGTTCGCATAGAACGCGCCGCGCGTATAGCCCGCGCGCTCGACGATATGCTCGACGGTCGTATCGGCGAAGCCCTTCGCGATGAAGCATTCGCGAGCGGCGGCAATGAGCCGTTCGCGGGTGTCGAGCCGGCGCTGCATGCGGGTGAGGCGGGCAGGTTTCATCCTGTGCTGTCCGTGCGGTGGAAATGGCTGAAGCGGCGCAATATCGCGCCGCGCGAAATGTCACGTCGTCACGGCGCCGATTCAATCGTCGAGGGCGTCCGGCGCGCCGCGATCGACAGCGGGGGGCGCGATCGGGCGCCCGAGTGCGCCCGCGCGGCAATCGGCCGGCGGCGCGGCGTGCGCGGCCGCCGCGCGAATGCCCGCGGCGATCCCGAGCGCGAGCGCATCGAGCGCGCGACGATGCGCGTCGACGAGTGCATCGTAGCCCGTCGACGCACCGGACCGAACGATGCTGCGGCACGTCAGTGCCGGCTGTCCGGACCCGGAACTCACACTCCACGTCGCGTCGAGCAGCACGTGCGACGCCGGCCACGACTCGACCCGCTGGACGTCCACCGCGACCCGGTAGACGGGCGCGCCGTCCGGGTGGGCGACGCGGTGAACATCGATCGTGCCGAGCCGGGACGCGACGCGCGTCGACAGTCCGCCGCGCATCTCATCGCCGAGCGGTGCGGCCCAGCGCTCGTGCTCCAGGATGTCGGTCCGATCGGGGCCGCGTTGCACGACGAGCCGGGTGCCGTCCGCCGGCGCCGCGACGTGCACGCCCTGGATGTCGATCAGCCAGGCAGGATGCGAGACGGCGGCTTCGCCACCCGCATCGTCCGCCGCCGCGAGGGTATGGAAGCGCACAGGCGGCGACGCGCACGCGCTCAGCACCGCGAGTGCGACGCACGTCGCGATGCGCGCCGGCATACGGAGGCGACCAAACGAACGCGCTTTCATTGCCGGTCTCCCTTCTTGCCGAACAGCAGCGATTCGGGATGACGTTCCAGATAGTCCGCAAGCGCGTTCAACGACTGGAGCGTATGCGTGAGCGACTGCATCGCCTCATGTACGTCCGACTGCATCGGCGAATCCTGCCGCAATGTCGACTCTGCCGCGTTGAACGTGCGTTGCGCGGCGGCCAGCGTGTCGCGCGCCTGCGGCACGACCTGCTCGTCGAGGTGGCCGAACAACTGGTTCGCATGCGCGAGCGCGCCGTTCAGATTGTTGCCGATCCGGTCGAACGGAACCTGATCGAGCTTGCGCGCGATGTCGGCGATCTGCACCTGCAGTTCGTCGAGCGTGGTGGGCACGGTCGGCAGCTCCACCGGCGTGCGGCGCGCGTCCACGCTCGCGCGCGGCGCCTTCGGGAACATGTCGAGCGCCACGTAGAGCTGACCGGTCAGCAGGCTGCCGGTGCGCAACTGCCCGCGCAGCCCCTGGAGCACCAGGTGCTCGAGCAGTTCGTGGCCGCCGGCCGTATCGGGCGCGGGCAGCGCCGTATCGCTGTGTCGGCTCAGTCGCGACGGATAAAGCGCCATCGTGACCTTCATGCTGAAGTTGCGCGTGTGTTCGTTGTACTCGATCCCGAAGTTCGTGACCTGACCGAGCACGATGCCCCGCAGATCGACCGGCGCGCCGACCGACAGCCCGCGCAGCGACTGGTCGAAGCGCATGACGACCATCAGCGGCGTGCCGTCGGGGTCGCGCATCGCGTCGGCTTCGTCGGGGGCAAGCCGGAACGGCGCGTTGTCGGCTGCCTGCGGCGCGTCCGGTTGTCCGGGCGGCGATTGAAACGCGAGACCGCCGACGATCACCGTCGCCAGCGACTGCGTGTTGAGTTTCAGGCCGCTCGAATCGAGCCGCAGATCGACGCCGCTTGCGTGCCACCAGCGCGTATTGACGCTGACGTACTTGTCGTAGGGCGCCTTCACGAACGCCTGCACGTCGACGCCGGTACCGTCCTTGTCGAGCGAGAAGCCGACGACCTGACCAACCTGCAGATGCCGATAGAACACGGGCGAGCCGATGTCGATCGAGCCGAGCGAGTCGCCGTGCAGCAGGTAGCGTCGGCCCTGCTGGTCCGATGTGACGGCAGGCGGCGTCTCGAGGCCGGTGAAATCGGTCTGTTTCTGCGGCGAGCGGCCGAGATCCGCGCCGATGAATGCGCCGGAGAGCAGCGTGCCGAGGCCGGAAATGCCGGTGGCGCCGACGCGCGGTCGAACGACCCAGAAGCGTGTGTCGCGGTTCGCGAAGCCCGCGGCGTCGCGCGTCAGTTGAATGCTGACGACCACGCGCTTGAAGTCGGGGGTGAGCGTGATGGTCTGGACGGAGCCGATATCGACGTCCTTGTAGCGGACCTTGGTCTTGCCGGCTTCGAGGCCCTCGGCGTTGGCGAACGTGACCGTGATCGTCGGGCCGTTGGCGGCGACGGTCCGGATCACGAGCGACAGCCCGATCAGTGCACAAACGAGCGGCACGATCCAGACGAGAGACGGGATCCAGCGGCTGCGCGGCCGGATCTCGGGTGGCGGTAAATCGAACGGATGCATCGTTTGGGAATTCGAAATAAATCGGGCGATTGCGCCGGTTCAGAGTTGGTGATGGGCGGCGGCCGGGCGCGGCGCACCGTCCCAGATGAGCCGCGGATCGAACTGCATCGACGCGCACATGGTCAGCACGACCACGGCGCCGAACGCGAGCACTCCGGGGCCGGGCGTGATCTCGGCGAACGAGCCGAAATGCACGAGCGCGATCGTGAGCGCGACGACGAATACGTCGAGCATCGACCAGCGGCCCACGCGTTCGACCAGCCGATGCAGCCGGGCTCGTTCGAGCGGCCGCCATTGCATGCCGCGATGGGCGGCGATCGCCTGAAATGCGAGGATCGCGAGCTTGAGCATTGGCACGAGCACGCTCGCGATGAACACGATGACGGCGAGCGCCCAGTCGCCGGACGTCCAGAAGTACGCGACGCCGCCGAGGATCGTGTCGTCCTCGGCTCGGCCGAGCGAGGTCGCGTGCATGACTGGCAACAGGTTCGCCGGGATGTAGAGCAACGCAGCGGCGGCGACGAGCGCGCCCGTGCGGGCGGCGCGCGTGCAGCGGCGATCCGCAGCGTGTACAGTGCTGGCCGCATGTGTGTGCCGGCTGCACGCGCGAGCAGAGGTGACAGGCGATCCATCCCGCGGCGCGGGCCGTCATGCCCGCCGATCCGCTGCCTGCCGTTGCCCGGGGCGCCGCTTGTCGCGCCGTGTCGGGGTGAGGCGGGTTCGTATGGTCGGCATCGCCTGGCTGCAGTGTGACGAGTTCGTCGCGCGCTGCCCACAGTCGGGCCGGTTCGATCGTCGACAGCAGGCAGAGCATCATCGTAAGCCCTGCGAACGCGAATAGCGCGGGCCCGGCGAGCACGTGTGCGAGGTTCGTCAGTTTGACGATCGTGATGAGTACGCCGAGCATCAGCACCTCGACCATGCTCCACGGCCGCAATCGGTGTACGCCGCGCAGCACTTGTGCGAAGTGGCGCGGTACGCGGCCCGCGCGCAACGGCACGAGCAGGTATAGCCATGCAGCCAGCTCCAGCAACGGGAACAGCATCGTCGTGCAGAACACGAGCGCGGCCACCACCGGCTGACCGTTCGACCCTAGCGCGAGCACCGCGTCGCCGAGCGTCGCGTGCGACGCGATGCCGGCCGCATCGAGCGCGACGATCGGAAAGGCCTGCGCGACACAACACGTCACCAGCGCGGCGACCGTCAATGCGCACAGCCGGTCGAGCGAGCGGCGGCCGTGCGCCGCACCGCTCACGCGAGCGCGGCATCTCGGGCAGTGTGCCGCCAGCGCGCGCAGGCGCGGCGGACGCTGAAGCAGCAGGTCGCATTCGTGGCAGGCGACCAGGTTGTCGGATTTCATCGGGACTCGATCATGCGGGTAATGAAGGCCCGGCGCCGCGCGATGCGCGGTACGCCGGGCATCGGGCTTCGAGATTGCGGACCGGTGCGGCCCGAACGCGCGCGGCCGGTCCATCGACGCAAGCAGCGGCTATTGCCGGGCCGCGACCGTCGTGCCAGTGTCGGGCGGCAGTTCGCCCATTGCCTGCAGCAGCGCCGCCGTATCGGTCATCCGTCGGCTCGCGGCACGCACCGCATCGAGCTCCGCGTTCAGATAGAGCTGCTCGCTCGACCGTTGCGCGGACATCGGAACGGCACCCAATGTGCGGCGTTGCGCCGTTTCGTGGAAGGCCTCGCCGGCCGCGCGCGCCGCGAGTTCGTTCGCGGCCAGCGCTTGCGCGTCGTTGTCCAGCGCGGCGAGCGAATCGGCGACGTCGCCGAATGCGGACAGCACCGCCGCCTTGTACTGCAGCACTGCGGCGTCGTACGCGTCGCGCGACGCCCGCCGGTGAGCCAGCAGCGCACCGCCGTGGAAGATCGGCTGCGACAGCCCGGCGCCGACGGCCCACAGCCCGCCCGCGCCCGACAACAGCGCCGGCCAGCTGAAGCCGCCGCGCCCCATCGTCGCCGTGAGCGACAGGCTCGGGAACAACTGGGCGGTCGCCTCGCCGACGTCCGCCGATGCCGCCTTCACGGCTGCCGCGGCCGCGCGGATGTCAGGGCGTGCCTTCAGCAGGTCGGACGGCACGACCACGGGCACGTGTTCCGGCAGCGACAGCCCGGTGAAGGAGGGGACCGGCGGCGGCGTATCGGGCGTGCGGCCCAGCAGGATCGCCAGCGCGTGAACCGCGCTCGCACGTTGCTGGCGCAGCGTCGGCAGCGTCGCGGCAAGCGACGCCGCGCCCTGCGTCGACGCCAGCGCCTGCACGTGGGACACCGCGCCGAGCGCGTAACGCTGCTGGTCTTCGAGTGCGGATGCCTCGGCGACGTCGACCTGGCGCTCCGTCAGCAGGATCTGGCGGTCGAGCGTCGCGGCGCGGATGGCGGTGCCGACGATGTTGGCCGCCAGCGCGCGCCTTGCTGCTTCGAGCTCGCAACCGCGCGCGTCGACGCGCGCGGCGCTCGCGTCGTTCGCATAGCGCGTGGCGCCGAACAGGTCGAAGGTGTAATGCGCCTGCAGTTGTCCGACGAACACGTTGTAGCGCAGGCTTTGCGCGCCTGCGCCGGAGATGTCCGGCGTGCGCGTGCGGGCCGCCTGCGCGTTCGCGTCGATCGACGGCAGCGTCGATGCGCCGATCTGCGCGCGCAGTTCCTCCTGCGCGGCGGCGAGCGTCTTTTCCGCCGCGGCCAGCGTCGGGTTTGCGCGCAGGCCTTCGTCGACCAGCGCGTCGAGCGCGCTGGAGCGATACAGGCGCCACCATTGCGGGACGGGCGCGGCGCCGACGTCGAATTGCTGCGCGACGCCTGCCGCTTCGGCGGTACGCGGCGCCTGAGGCGTCGCGCCGTAGTGCGCCGGCGACGGCATCGCGGGCGGCGTGCTGCTCGGGGCCATTGCACAGCCGCTCAGGCCGAGCGCTGCGCTCGCGGCGAGCACCGATGTGATACGGGGGAAATTCATCAGCATGTCTCCGAGGACGCGACGTCCATCGCGCGCGACTCGCGTTCGTCGCTGCGCACCTTGAAGCACGTCGCATAGAGGGCCGGCAGGAAGAAGATGGTCAGCACCGTCGCGATCGTGATACCGCCCATCAGCGCGGTGGCCATCGGGCCAAAGAAGCCGGAACGCAACAGCGGAATCAGCGCGAACACGGCGGCGGCGGCCGTCAGCATGATCGGCCGGAAGCGGCGCACGGTCGCGCCCACGATCGCGGTGAAGCGTGGCTGCCCGGCCGCGATGTCCTGGTCGATTTGATCGACCAGGATCACCGAGTTGCGCATGATGATCCCGAACATCGCGATCACGCCGAGCAGCGCGACGAAGCCGAACGGCTTGCCGAACAGCAGCAGCGCCGCGACTACGCCGATCAATCCGAGCGGGGCCGTCAGCACGACGATGAAGGTGCGCGAGAAGCGCTTGAGCTGGATCATCAGCAGCGTCAGCACCGCGATGATCATGAGCGGCATCTGCGCGTTGATCGACGTCTGGCCCTTCATGCTCTCCTCGGCTGCACCGCCGATCTCGATCCGGTAACCGGCCGGCAGCGTGGCGCGCAGCGTCGCCACGGCGCTGTCGATGTCGCGCGTCACGCCGATGCTCGGCGCTTCGCCACGGACGTCGGCCTGCACCGTGACGGTCGGCTGGCGGTCGCGTTCCCAGATCACGCCGTATTCGAGCGTGTCGCGCACGTGGCCGATCGTGCCGAGCGGCACCGGGCCGTGCGGCGTCGGGATCGCCAGGCCGGCGAGCCTGGACGGATCGATGCGTTCGCTCTTCGGCGCGCGCAGGTCGACGTCGATCAGCTTGTCGCGCTCGCGATACTGCGTGACCGTATAGCCGGACAGCGTCATCGCGAGAAAGCCCGACACGTCTTCCGACGTCACGCCGAGCTGGCGTGCCTTCAATTGATCGATTTCGAACGACACCGACCGCTCCGCCGGCTCGTCCCAGTCGAACTGCACGTTGCGCGTGCGGGCATCGGCGCGCACCTTGTCCGCCACTTTTTCGGCGATGCCGCGCACGGTCGCGATGTCGTCGCCGCTCACGCGGAACTTGATCGGAAAGCCGACGGGCGGCCCGTTTTCGAGGCGCGCGACGCGCGTGCGCACGGTCGGGAAGCGGCTTGCAAGCGTCGATTCGAGCCAATGCGACAAGCGCTCGCGCGATTCGACGTCCTTGGCCGTGATCACGAACTGCGCGAAGTTCGGCTGCTGGAGCTGCTGGTCGAGCGGCAGGTAGAAGCGCGGCGCACCGGTGCCGACGAAATCGACGACGTGATCGATTTCCGGCCGGCCGTCGAGCACCTTCTCGAGCCGCTTGGCCTCACGCAGTGTCGCGTCGAACGAAGCGCCTTCGGGCAGGCGCATGTCGACCAGCAGTTCCGGCCGCTCCGAATTCGGGAAAAACTGCTGCGGCACGCGCGTGAATGCCGCCATCGCGATCGCAAACAGCACGGCCGTCACGCCGAGCACGACCCAGCGGCGCTCGATGCAGGCCGAGATCCATCCGGAAAGCCGCCGGTAAAATCCCGTCTCGTATACGTCCGGCCCATGGGCGGAACCGTCGTGATGCTGCTGCTCGGGCAGCATGTGGTAGCCGAGCAGCGGCACCAGCACGACGGCGGCGAACCACGACACGATCAGCGAGATCGCGGACACCTCGAAGATCGACCGCGTGTATTCGCCGGTGCTCGATTTCGCGAGCGCGATCGGCAGGAAGCCCGATACCGTGACGAGCGTGCCGGTCAGCATCGGGAACGCCGTGCTCGTGTAGGCGAAGGCCGCCGCGCGCGCGCGGCTCCAGCCCTGCTCGAGCTTCACCGCCATCATTTCGACGGCGATGATCGCATCGTCCACCAACAGCCCCAGCGCGAGCACCAGCGTGCCGAGCGACACCTTGTCGAGGCCGATGCCGAACGCGTGCATGCACAGCGCCGTCGCGGCGAGCACGATCGGAATCGTGATGACGACGACCATGCCGGTGCGCAGGCCCAGCGACACGAGGCTGACGACGAGCACGATCGCCACGGCTTCGCCGACCGCTTCGACGAAGTCGTCCACCGAGTGCTTGACGGCATGCGGCATGCTCGACACCGCGGTCAGCTTCAGTCCGGCCGGCAAACCGGCCTGCAGCTCGGCTGCCTTCGCGTCGAGCGCCTTGCCGAGGTCGATCACGTCACCGCCCTTTTGCATCGTGACGCCGATGCCGAGCACCGCGTGACCGTTCGTACGCATCTGCGTGACGGGCGGATCGTCGTAGCCGCGCGTGACCTTCGCGACGTCGCCGAGCCGGAACGTCCGGCCGTTCACCGTGATCAGCATGTCGGCGAGCGCCTGCGTGTCCTTGAACGCGCCGCTCGGCCGCACGAACACGCGATCGTCCGCTGTCGTGATCGTGCCGACCGGCGCGACGGCGTTTTGCGCGTCGATGGCCTGCGCGAGCTGCTGCGGCGTGATCGCGAGCCGCGTCAGCTGCGCGTTCGAGATCTCGACGAATACGTGCTGGGCGGGGTCGCCGAAGTAGTCGACCTTCGCGACGCCCGGCACGCGCAACAGCACGGTGCGCAGCTTGTCCGCGTAATCGTGCAGTTGCGCGGGCGAGTAGCCGTCGCCTTCGAGCGCATAGATGTTGGTATAGACGTCGCCGAATTCGTCGTTGAAGAACGGGCCGACGGTGCCCTTCGGCAGCGTCGCCCGGATGTCGCCGACCTTCTTGCGCACCTGGTACCAGGTTTCCGGCACCTGGTCGACCGGCGCCGAATCCTTCATCGCAAAGAAGATCATCGACTCGCCGGGGCGCGAATAGCTCTTGATGTTATCGACGTAAGGTGCGGCCTGGAGCTGGCGGCCGATCCGGTCCGTGACCTGATCCTGCACTTCGCGCGCCGTGGCGCCCGGCCAATAGGTCTGGATCACCATGGTGCGGAACGTGAACGGCGGATCCTCCGATTGCGCGAGGCGCGTATAGCCGATCACGCCGAAGATCGTCGCGAGGCCGATCAGGAAGATCACCAGCTGCTGATGCTTCAGCGCCCATGCGGAGAGATTGAAACGGCCGTCGTCGCGCGACGCGGCATCGGCTTGTGCGCCGTGACCGCCGTCGTTCGAATGCCGGTGTTCCGGAGCGTTCATGACGTGAAGTCCCCCGCATGCAGCGGCGGCACCACGCGCACGTGCTGGCCGGCGCTGACCGTATGGACGCCTTGCATCACGACGCGCTCTGCGTCCGCGAGGCCCGACGTGACGGTGATCGTGCGCTCGTCGTAGCGTCCGACCGTTACCGGGCGCAGTTCCAGCGTGTCGCTGCCTTTGCGAACGACCCAGACCGCCGGCGCTTCGCCGCGATGAAAGAGCGCCGTGGCCGGCAGTGTGATCGCACGGTCCGCGGCGGCGTCGGCGGCGCCGTCGAACGTTACGCTGGCGGTCATGCCGGAGCGGACGTCCGGGCCCGGCGACAGCAGGGTCAGCTTCACGCGCCAGGTGCGGCTCTGCGGATCGGCGGCCGCCGCGACTTCGCGCACGCGTGCGTCGAGCACCTTGCCCGGCAGCGCCGTCAGGCTGACGTGCGCGGTGCGGCCGACCGAGAGATCGCGCAGATCGCGCTCCGAGACGTCGCAGAGGATGTCGAGGTCGCCGCTCCAGTCCAGATGAAACACCGCCTGGCCGGGCTCGACGTTCTGTCCGGTATCGGCATCCTCCGACGTGATGACGCCGTCGTGATCCGCAACTAGCGTCGCGTAGCGCAGGTGATCTTCCGCGAGCCCTATTTGTGCGAGCGCGGAATCGCGTTGCGCGACCGCCGATGCATACGCGTCCTGCGTTGTCTCGAGCTGCGCGGGCGCGATCAGGTTGGCCTGAGCCTGGGCACGGTCGCGATCCAGTTGTTGCTTTGCGTAGGCGACGCGATGCTCGGCGGCATCGAACTGCGCGCGCGCGTTCAGCAAAGTGTTGCGCAGATCGGCCGGATCGAGCATCGCGAGGGCCTGGCCGGCCTTGACGGCGTCGCCGATTCTCACGCGCCGCTCGACGATCTTGCCGCCGACCCGGAACGACAACGGCGTCGAATATCGCGCCTGAACCTGCGCGGGCAGCACGCGCTGCACTGCGCCGTTGTCCGCATGAACCGGCAGCGCGACCACCGGCTGCAGTTCGGGCGCGGGGGCCTCGTGCGAGTGGCACGCCGTGAGGAGAATCGCACAGCAGGCGAACGCGATCGGGGCTCGCCGAAGCGGCGGCGCGATGCGTGTCAGAAACGGGCGCGTTGAAGTCCGCGCGTCAAGACCGGGTGATTTCACGATGTTTCCAAGACAAGTGAGGGGGCCAACTGAAAAGGGTTCGGCGACCACGGCGGGTCGCCCCGGTATATGCAGGCGCGCGCGAGCGTCTCCGCCTATGGTTCGCATGACGATCAATCAGTACTCCGACGTTTGATGTGCAGTTCGTTCCGATTGCCGACATGGCACGGCTTGCGCGCGGCGATGGCCGCCGAGCGCGCCGACGGGGCCGTCCGCACGTCACCGACGCTCGCTGGCGTGGGTCCGGCACAGTGTCTGGACAGGAACCGGTTCTGCGATTTTCGAGATTAGACTCATAACTGATAATGTTGTCAAGTATGAGCGATCAATCTAGAATTGCGCCATGCAAAAAATTCTTTTGGAAAGGGAAGGCGCGCTCGTGGACAACAAACCGGTCCGGCCGCGTCGCCCGAACGCGTCAGCGGGCGAAGCGGAACAGCGCCAGCCGCGCGGTGCCCGGCGCAAGCAGGCGACACGTATGCGCTTGCTGCGGGCGGCGTTCGGCCTGATGGCGGAAAAGGGCAGGGACAACGTCGCGATCAGCGAGATCACCGAGGCGGCGGATGTGGGGTTCGGCTCGTTTTACTACCACTTCGAATCGAAGGACGGCATCTTCGCCGCGCTGACGGAATGGGTGTTCGACGATTTCGCGGACGGGCTCGAGCGTCTTGCGAGCGGTTTGTCGGACCCGGCCGAGGTCGTATCGGTCTGCGTGCGTCACACGCTGTTGCGCGCGCGCCGCGAGCGGCTCTGGGGACGGTTCCTGATACGGGAGGGCTTTTCTGCGCGTGCGCTCGATCACGGGCTGGGCCGGCGTTTGCGGCGGGACAGCGAGCACGGAATCGCGGCACGCCGCTTCGTCGTCGGCGATCCGTTCATGAGCGTGCTCGCGATGACGGGGACGATCCTGGCAGCGATCGCGGCGGAGTCCTACGCGGCCGACGCGGCTGCGGGCGGGGCGAGGAAGCCGGTGGGAGACGAGGGCCGGCTTCCCGAGCGGGCCGCGGCGATGGTATTGCAGACGCTCGGCCTGACGCGCGCCGAGGCAAAGGACGTGGCGAACCGACCATTGCCGCCCGGCGACTTCACCGCCGCGCAGAGCAGTTGACGGTTGGTTGCCGCCGATGCAGGTCCGGCCGATCCAGTTGGGCAACGAGGCGGTACCACTATCGTGTTCGGTGGCAAGCACGCCGCCAGACTCAATTTGATTCGCGGTTGCGGGATGTCACTGCAATGGTGTTGTGCGAATCAGCGAGCGCTATGAAAAAGTAGGGTTTGACCGTTGAGCGCGTCGATACTCCTCGTGTTATTTGACATAAGCTAAATTAGCGAAGTTTTAATTGTAGAAACCAAGTAGTAATGTCGTAGCTGAGCCAAATAGAAATGTCGTAGTTGGCGCCTGATTGGTTCATGCTCGGCGGCTCCTGACGCTCAAACGGGAGTCCGTCGTGGCCAATAACACCAACACGATCACGATGAGCATGCGCGAGCTGGATCGACTCAAAGTTGTCGAAGCGGTCGTTGACGGACGGCTGATGCCGTGGCGGGCCGCGGAACGGCTCGGCATCAGCCGACGTCAAGTGGAACGGCTGGCGAACCGCTATCGAAGCCAGGGCGCGGCTGGCCTGGTGTCGCGCAAGCGAGGTCAATCGAGCAATCATCAGTTGCCGGCCGGATTGGCTGATCGAGCCTTGGCGATCATCCGCGAGCGCTACGCGGATTTCGGGCCGACCTTGGCTTGCGAGAAGCTCCACGAATGCCACGGCATCCGACTTGCAGCAGAGACAGTTCGCCGGCTGATGACGGACGCCGGCTTATGGATTCCGCGCCGGCAGCGCCCGCCGAAGGTCTACCAGCCGCGAGCGCGGCGCGCATGCCTGGGCGAGTTGGTGCAGATCGACGGCAGCGAGCATCGCTGGTTCGAGGCGCGGGCGCCGCAGTGCACACTGCTGGTGTACGTCGACGACGCGACCAGCCGGCTGATGATGCTGCACTTCACGGCGACGGAATCGACCTTCAGCTATTTCGAGGCGACGCGCGCGTATCTGGAACGCTACGGCAAGCCGGTGGCGCTCTACAGCGACAAGGCGAGCGTGTTCCGCAGCACGACTGCGAGCAAGACCGGCCGCAGCGTGACGCACTTTGGCCGCGCGATGTACGAGCTGAACATCGACACGTTCTGCGCGAACAGCAGCCCGGCCAAGGGGCGTGTCGAGCGTGCCCATCTGACCTTGCAGGACCGGCTGGTGAAGGAGATGCGGCTGCGAGGCATCAACACCATCGAGGACGCCAATGCGTACGCGCCCACCTTCATCGCGGCCTACAATGCGCGGTTTGCGAAGCCGCCGCGCACCGGCTTCGACGCGCACCGGCCGCTGCGGGACGACGAGGATCTGGACCAGTTGCTGACCTGGCGCGAGACGCGTCGCGTGACGAAGTCACTGACGGTGCTGTATGACCGGGTGCTCTACTTGCTGGACGACACGCCGGCGAACCGCAAGCTGATTCACCGCTACATCGACGTGTGGGAGTACCCGGACGGACGCATCGAGATTCGCGCCGACGGCGCCGTGCTGTCCTGCCGGCAGTACGACAAGCTGGCGGAGGTCGATCAAGGCGCGGTGATCGACCACAAGCGCCTGAGCCATGCGCTGCAAGTGGCCGAAGCGATCCAGGCGCAGCGTGACAACCGGCGGGCGTCGGGTTCCCCGTCACGCACGAACCGAGGCATCGAGGCTCGCCAATCGGAACGCCGGCCGGGGACGAAGAAACCGCGCGAGTTCACGCAGGCGGACGTTGAACAGGTGATCGTGGAGTTGGCCGAGCGCAGGCAGGCGCCACCGCAACCTCGCAAACCAGGTCGTCGGTCTGCTAGCCCGATCTGAACGGGCACCAGCGCCCTGCTGCTTCACCCCTGACCTTCTACGCTGAGTGACGGCAAACCAATGAAAGATGCGACATCTCTATTTAGCTGGCGCTACGACATTTGAATCTGGCTTTGACATTAATGGGGTCCGGTTGATATTGGGCGGCTGCAGTCAACGTCACGAACGCTGACTTCCGCGTAGCCGTCGCCGATCGCGAATTTCGCGCGCGGCGTCGCGCCGCGGCGCGTGCCACGCCGCCGGGTTACGATGCGCCGCCCGCCGGCATGACAAACAGTCGTTCATCCCATACGACCGGCCGCGGTTCCGCAACTACAATCCGTACGGCGTCCGGGTGTGCGGGATTCACCAGCGCGTTGTATTCCGCGCGCGCGACGACCGACGGCACTACCAGGATCGCGCTGCGCGCTTCCGTCAGCCATGCGTCGCCGAATCGACGGGCGATCTGCTGCGCCGGGGCGTCCCACCCTTCGGGCAACGATTCGGCGGTGTGTCGTTCGATGCTCACGTCATCGGGCACGGTCGACTCGACGCATGCGTGCGTCTTCGGCACCCTGCCGATACGCGCGTGGACGAGCACCTCGAGCATGGCACCCGCGAACGTCAGCGCCGCGTAAATGACCGGACGGCCCGGGCTGTTGAAGCGTCCGCCGATCAGCATCGCGCCGGTGCCGCTCCAGATCGTGTGCCGCGTGTCGGCGATGCGGTACAACTTCATGCCGGAAGCCCGTAGAAGAGCTTCCACAGCACTTCCTCGACGCGACGCGCGCCGAGCTCGGTGAGCGCGACGTCCAGCGGCGCACGCCCCTCGAGCTCCGGGTGCGGCGCAGCCAGGAACTGGCGGGCCGCGTCTGCGTCATCCCACACGTACGCCGCGGTCGCGACGATTCGCGCTAGCCGTTCGGTCTTCTCGGATTCGTCCTGCGTGAGCCGGTCGCGCCGACGCTTGTAGGTTGCCTCGGGGATGATGCGTGCCAGCAGCGCGCGGCGCGCATCGGCGCCGTCGGTCGCGTGCTCAACGCCGGCCTTCAGCGCGGCCTTCGGCAGGCCATCGCGCACACGGGCCTCGAGCTCCGCCAGCGTATGCGGTACCGGCCGAAGCTCCATCACGTCGGCCACCGCTTCAGGGGTCACAAGCAACATGTCGGATCCCTCCATAAAGTATCAATTGATACCAGAGTGCAGTTCACATGATACCAGATACAAGGGTGCCAAGGCGCGGCCGAATCGAATGGCGGTCGGTCACTTCGGCTTGTGGCCGGCGAGCCCGCGCAGCGCAGCGCGTTGCGGATTCATTACTTCTGACGTGGCATAGGTGCCGCTGGCGACCCGCTGCCGCACGCCGTCGGCCATCTCGCTCGGGAGGCTGATACTCATTGCTGGGTGATGCCCGTGGCGCCTCCTACTCCATCCTCGTAAGGCCGTCACGGACCGTGGTTTGCCAGGTGCGCGCCGGGCGGGCCGAAGTACAGCGCCGCGCGATACCAGCGCTGACGCCGCTTGCGAATCAGGGTGAGCAGATCGGCACACGTAGCGACGTCGGCGGCCGTGAGCCGCGCAATGAGCTGGGGTCGAACCAGCCCTCGAGCGTGCTCGGGCTGCGACGTCTCAACGAGACTCGCAGCCCTCCGCGCCCTGCTTCGGGTATGGAGAGCGATGCGAGCGCGGATCTCGCGCAGGGCCCCGCCGTGGACATTGTTACGTATTTAAATGCATATCCGTGCCGATGTTCAAGAATACGATGCGCTTCAACAGCGTATTCAGGTTGACTTAACCGTTATCACATTGTCATCGCCGGATTTTTTGGGATATCGATTACCCTGACATCTGCAGCCGATCAAGAGGGATTTTTCTAAATAATCGTTTTCCAAGCACCTATGCCAGACTGACCTGCCCCCCGGTTTTAGGACCGCCAGGCGCGAATCTCATCGTGGCGCGGGGAGTCATTCCCCTAAACGGCGCCGAATAGACTTACGCAAGCCAACAACGACATCGAAATCAGTCTTGCAAAAAAGGGGTGACCATAGATTTTCTGAAGCGCCCCGAGATTCTCCTTGCATTTCCCAAATCCTGGCCAATACTGATACCAATTTAATACCAAATACATACCAAAGTAAGCCAGGCTTCATCACCGGCATCCGCCGTAAAGCAAAGGAGAATGTAATGCAACGTTCGATTCACCGCCTGTGCCTGCCCCTGATCGGCGCGAGCAGCCTCATCGTGGCCAGCTCTGCGGCCTATGCCCTGCCCAGCTGCAGCGCCTGGCAATCCAGCCAGATCTATAACGCGGGCGATTACGCCTTGTACAACGGCCAAACCTGGCAAGCGCAATGGTGGACGCGAGGGGAAACGCCTACAGCCAGCCA
Organism: Burkholderia cepacia; assembly: GCF_001718835.1. Lineage (NCBI taxonomy): Bacteria > Pseudomonadati > Pseudomonadota > Betaproteobacteria > Burkholderiales > Burkholderiaceae > Burkholderia > Burkholderia cepacia. The sequence goes on from NZ_CP013442.1 coordinate 324,893, forward strand.
AGGGGGCGTTTGGCAGCAGCGCGCCGCCAACTCATGCGCGCCTATCAGCGGCGGCGGCTCAGGCAGCGGCGTGCCGCCGGAACCCACGCCCACCGTGGGCTACAACGTGGGCTCTTATTTCACCCAATGGGGCATTTATCAGCGCCAGTACTTTGTGAAAAACCTGATGGCCAGCGGAGGCGATAAAAAACTCACCGTGCTCAACTACGCTTTTGGCAATGTCTACGCCAACGGTCAGTGCGGCATGGTCACGGTCGCGGAAAACGGCAATGGCGATGGCGGCGACGCCTGGGCGGATTACCAGCGCACCGTCTCCGCGGCGGAGTCCGTGGACGGCCAGGCAGACAGCTGGGACACCCCACTACGCGGCAACTTCAACCAACTGCGTAAGCTGAAACTGAAAAATCCGCAGCTCAAGGTGCTGATCGCCCTGGGCGGCTGGACCTGGTCCAAGAATTTCTCCACCGCAGCCGCCAGCGACGCCAGCCGCCAGGCGCTGGTTTCCTCCTGCATCAACCTCTACATCAAGGGCAACCTGCCGCAACAAGAAAACGCTGGGGGACAGGGTGTGGCGCTGGGCGTGTTTGACGGCTTTGACATCGACTGGGAATACCCGGTGGCCGGTGGCCTGCCCACCAATCATTACAGCGCGGCGGACAAGCAAAACTTCACCCTGCTGCTGGCGGAGTTCCGCCGTCAGCTGGATGCGCTGGGCCAGCAGAACAAGCGTCGCTATTACCTTTCCGCCGCGCTGGGCGCCGGAGTGGACAAAATCCGCAATACCGAACCGAGCAACTACGGCGCTTACCTGGACTGGGCCAATGTGATGTCTTATGACTTCCATGGCGGCTGGGAAGCGCAAGGCCCCACCAACTTCCACTCCAACCTCTACCCGGATCCGGCCAATCCGGCCCAGAACGACGCCAAGTTCTATGATATCGACGACGCGGTGAATGCCCTGGTCAGCGCTGGCCTGGCCCGCAACCGCATCAATGTGGGCATCCCCTTCTATGGCCGCGGCTGGACCGGCGTGGCCGCCGGCCCTAGTGGCAATGGCCTGTATCAAAGCGCCACCGGCCCCGCGCCCGGCACTTACGAGGCGGGTTACGAGGACTATCGCGTGCTGGCGGGCCGCGCAGGCGCGCGTTATGTGCATCCCGTCACCAAGCAGCTGTGGAGCTATGACGGCACGCAGTTCTGGAGTTATGACACACCGGATGTGATCCGCGCCAAGCTGGGCTATGTCAAAGCCCAGCAGCTGGGCGGCGTGTTCAGCTGGTCATTGGATGGCGACGATATGCAAGGCTCACTGCTGTCCACCATGAGCGAGTTGCGCAGCGCCACCGCCGCCACCAAGCCCGCCGGGGTGACGCCGAACCGTTAATGCTAGCAAAGCATTTTTAGCTGGAGTCCAGCATGCCGGTCCGCGTGCCCAATCCCTCGCTCAAGGTACGCGGTCTTTTAACGACGCACCGGCATTGTCACGTTGGCGTAGGATAACGCCATGAAAACGACGTCGCTCTATCGTGGACGCCGGTTTCCTGCGGCCACCATTGCTCAGGCCGTGCGGTGGTATTTCCGCTTCCAGCTCAGCCTGAGCGATGTCGAAGAATTGCTGTTCGAGTGCGGTGTCGTGGTGAGCTGCGAAACGATCCGGCGCTGATGCGACAAATTTGGCGGGCCGAACGGGTCGATTGCGTTTCTGCGCCATCGAGGATACTTGGTCGATGAGATCGAGTGGCCAGGCATGGCGCCCGGCAACACACGGTAATGGATCCGTGGCTTCCATCTCAATGACTGATCAGCCACTCGTGTCCTGTTGGTAGTCAAGATCGTCGGACCTGGTCAAGTCCGGCTCAGCGACCAGTTCCCGATGGAGCCCCCAGACCAACCGAAACAAACCTCAGCCAGGCAAGAAGAAGCAACGCGAAATCACGCAAGCCGACGTTGAGGATGTGATTGCGGAACTGGCGCAGCGTCGACAGGAACAACAACCCCGCAAACCGGGCCGTCGGTCTGCGAAGGACCGTGGCACAGATCACGATGACGATGCGCGAGCTGGATCGACTCAAAGTTGTCGATGCGCCCGCCGAAGGTCTATCAGCCGCGTGCGCGCCGGGCGTGTCTGGGCGAACTGATCCAGATCGACGGCAGCGATCATCGATGGTTCGAGAACCGGGCGCCGGCCTGCACGCTGCTGTCTTACGTGGACCGGGTCACCAACCAGATGCCGACGAGAATGACCAGCGCACCCACCACCTGCGTCGGACGCAGCACGTGTTCATGCAATGCCGTAAAGCCGAGCACGACAAGAATCGAAATCGCGACCATCAACGGATAAGCGACACTCAGGTTCGCCTTGCGCAGCGCGAACGCATACAGCACGAAACCGGCGCCGTATGCGCCGATCGCCGCACCGCGCAGCACCCACGGCAACAGCGCCGAAGCGCCGGCCGCCGCGCCTTGCACCGCGGCGATGCGCAGCAGCACGCTTGCCAATCCGCCGAACGCGCCGCTTGCGGCGAGGATCAGCCAGTTCATCACGCGGTCTCCCTCACCTCGGCAATGCCGGATACACGCGGCGTACGCGTCGCTCCGCCATGGTCGGCCGCTGCCCGACCGCCGAAGATCGCGTCGAACCGGGTTGCACCATGCAGCGCGATCAGGATGATCGCCGGAAACACGACCGAGAAGTTGCGCGACTCGTCGCAGTAGCCGAAGAGCATGAACAGCGGCAGCACCGGCACGAATGCCGCGAAGAAGTACCGGCGATAGCGCGCCGGCGTATTGCGCCACGCCGCGCGGAAGTACACCGCGAGCGGCACCAGCATCAGCGGATTCTGCAGGCTCGGCGTGTAAATCCCCTTGCCGATCAGGTTGTAGAACGACAGATACGACGCCGGATTCACCCAGAATTTCAGGTTGTTCCACAACTGGAAGATGACTAAGTCCCCGTCATTGGCGGCATAGCCGCTCATGATGAAGTGGCGCGTCGCGAAGCAGATCGCGAGCTGCACCGCGAGCCAGCCGAACCGCTTCGACAACGCGACGTCGCTGTCATGCAGGAAGAACAGCGCCAGCGGAACGAGGAAGAACGTTTCCTTGTTCAGCGAGAAGATCGCGATCAGTAGCGTGCATACCACCATGCGCTGTCGCAACAGGAAATAGCACGCACCGAGCGCGCCGAGAATCTCGAAGAAATCGTAGTAGTATCCGCCTCGCTGAAACGTCAGCGGATAGATGAAGCTGAATGCGGCGAGAAAGCCGACCGACTGGCCGAAATTCAGTCCGTGCAGGCGTGCGAGCTTGTAGACCAGCAGCAGCACGAACAGCGCGGACAACACGATCGCGATGTAGGTCAGGTGATAGGTGATCGCGACCGCCGGCGTCCAGTACTCGCTCGGCACGCCCGCAAAAAATAGATTGTGCAGCGTGTCGTGGCGCGTGATCGAACGGTAGATTTTCTGCTGTTTGTCCGGATCGATCCGCTCGGCCAGCCATTTCGCGGCCTTCGGAAACGACGAGCGATAGACCCAGGGCTTCGGCGCGTCGCCGTTCATCATGCCGACCAAGCTGTAGCTGGTCGCGAATTCCCCGCCCTGGTCGTCGCGGAACCCCCATTTCAGCATCATGCTGTTGATGATGTTGCCTGCGCAGATGAACAGCATCACGTAGACGATCGCGAAACGGCAGAACGCCGCCACTCTCTTTTGATTCTTTTCCGTCATGGGTATTGATTGTTCCAATTACAGGATCGGCAGGAAATGCGCGACCAGCACGATCGCCACCATCACGAGCAGCACCCCGAGGCTGCCGCGATTCTCGAGCAGGTGCACGATCGGGTCGTCGTGCATCGCCCCGCGCACCGTCGTGACCCACAGCCGACCGAACAGATAGATCAACGCGATCTGCACGAGCCAGAGCAAATGCGGCGACGCATAACGCGCGGCCGTTTCGGGGGCGCTGATGAAGAGCCCGAACACGACTACCGCGGCAAGCGATGCGCCGATGCCGAACGGCCACAGCACTTCGAGGTCGCCGACCCGGTAGTCGCGACCGGCGGACTCTCGCTTGTCGCTCTGTCGCAGCAGCACGAGCTCCGAACAGCGCTTGACCAGCGCGAGGCTCAGGAACGTGAGGACCGAGAACGCGAGCAGCCAGTGGCTGACGGCGATGCCGACCGCCACGGCGCCGGCAACGATTCGGTGCGTGTACAGCAGCGACAGCACGATGACGTCGAGCAGCACGATCGACTTCAGCCGCCAGCTGTACGCGGTGGTCAACATCAGGTACAGGACGAACATCGCCGCGAATTGCGCCGACACCGCGCAGGCGAGCGCAAATGCCAGCGTCAGCAGGACGGCGCCGCCGCCTATCCCCTGCGCGATCGACAGCGTGCCTTTCGCGAACGGGCGATTGCGCTTGCGCGGATGACGGCGGTCGTTGTCGAGATCCCACAGATCGTTGGCGATGTAAGTCGCGGACGCGCCAAGGGACAGCGCAAAAAACGCCAGCACCAAGGTCCCGATCTTGTCGGCATCGAAGAATGCGAACGCCGTGAGCAACGGCACGAACAGCAACAGGTTCTTCAGCCATTGATGCACGCGCAGCGCCTTGCACCAGGTCGCGACGTTGGCGCACTCGTTCGAAAACTCGCGTTCGACGCGAACTGTGTCGCGAATCGTCGCGGTCACGGCCGGTGCGGCGCCCGCGAGAATCGCGCCCTGCGCCGCGGCCCAGACAGGAAGATCGGCCTTGCTGTCGCCCGCATAGACGAAACGCTCGCCGACGTGCTTGCGAATGCTCTCCAGCTTCGCTTCGCCTTTCAGGTTGGTCTCGCCATCGGTCGCGATGACTTCGTCGAACAGGTCGAGATGCTCGCCGACACGCTCCGCAATCGAGCGATGCGCGGCCGTCGCGAGGATGATCTTGCGGCCTCGCTGCTGCTCCTGTTCGAGATACTCGACCAACGGCGCTCGATAAGGCAAATGTTCGACGCGCAGATCGGCCTGCTCCGCAATCCTGGCCTTGAACGTGCTGCGGCCGCTGGCGAGCCAGAACGGAAATCGCAGCAGGCTCGCCGGCTTGCGCCGGACGGCACGGATGACGGATTCAGCCAGCGTGTCGGTTGTTGTCAGCGTGCCGTCGAGATCGACGACAAGCGGTAAATCTCTGGTCTCACGCACTTTCAATACTATTTGTGTTTTGTTTGAATCAATTATTCATGGCAGCCCGTTAATAAATGCCATGACTTACTGCCGGCGTGAGGCTCGTTCCCTCGCACGCTTCATTTTGCTAACGGCTCGGAATGATACAGCATGGGGCACGTCCTACCATGACGTTTCGGAAGCCCTCCCCGCCGGATGGCAAGCCTTTACCGCGCCCCGGGAATCCGGGGCGCGGTTGGCGGGTTAGGGGCGGCTAGACCGTTAGTTGCGCAATACGCGATACAAGCCGAACATTCACGCCTCATCCCTTAACACGGCGGCATTCGCCTCGTCGCGCTCATGCCGGATCGGCAATCGGATCGAGAAAGTCGAACCGCGCCCCGGCTCGCTCATCACGTCGATGGTGCCGCGATGGCGCTCGACGATCCCGTGCGACACCGACAGACCGAGCCCCGTGCCCTGCCTGACCGGCTTCGTCGTGAAGAACGGATCGAAGATCCGCCGCACGATGTCGGGCGTCATGCCCGTGCCGGTATCGCTGATCGCGATCGACACCTGCTCGCCGTCGCTCGACGTGCGGATCGTGATCACGCCGCGCTCGGGAATCGCGTGCGCCGCGTTCACCAGCAGGTTCATGAAGACCTGGTTCAACTGCGACGGCAGGCATTCGACCTGCGGCACGTCGCCGTAATCGCGCACGATCTCGGCCTTGTACTTGAGTTCGTTGTGGACGACGTTGAGCGTGCTTTCCAGCCCCGCGCGAAGATCGACCACGCTCCACTCGTCGCTGGCCGGACGCGAGAAATCGCGCAGGTCCTGCACGATGCGCCGCACGCGCAGCGCGCCGTCGATCGACTCGTCGATCAGCGTCGCGATCTCGCCGCGCACGTAGTCGAGGTCCGCCGCGCGTCCCGCGGCCGCCAGCGCAACGCGGGTTTCGGCGTCGTGCCTCGGCAGCGCGGCTTCATGCGCGGCGATCACGTCGAGCAGGCTGCGCACCCACGTCTTCAACGTATTGAGGTTCGCGCTGACGAACCCGATCGGATTGTTGATCTCGTGCGCGACACCGGCCGCGAGCTGGCCGATCGATGCGAGCTTTTCCGACTGCAGCAGCTGCACGTGGGTTTCCTCGAGCGCATGCAACAGGCGCCGCTGCTCGTCCTTCTCCTGTTCGAGCCGCGCCTGCGCGGCCTTGCGTTCGTCGATCTCGCGCGCCATGTGCGCGCGGGTGCGCTGCAGCGTCTCGGTCGTCAGCTCGTACCGGCGCAGCGCCTGTTCGAGCTCGGCCGTCCGCACCTGCACGAGGTCCTCGAGCATGTCGGTGATGCCGCGCAGGAACATCGTGCGCGCGTCGAAGCGCGAGATCATCAGCGTCACGATCAGGATCGCCAGCGTGAACAGCGCGACCGTCGTCGCGAGCCACGGCGTGTCGACCCCGTTCGCGGCGCCGCAGCGCGCGTCCGGCGCGAAATGCGCGGCCGCCATCGCCGTGTAGTGCATGCCGGTAATCGCGATGCCCATCAGCGTGGCCGCGCCCGCGCGTCGCGCGATCGCAAATCCCGCATGCCGCGTGCGCAGCGCCTGCGCGATCCACAACGCGGCGGTCGACGCGATCACCGCGATGCCGATCGACGCGGCGAACAGCGCGACATCGTAGCGAATGCCGGGTTCCATGCGCATCGCGGCCATCCCCGCGTAATGCATGCCGGCGATCCCGCCGCCCATCAGCACGCCGCCCGCAAGCAGCCGGGAACGCGTCAGTGTGGCGCGCGTCACCACGCTCAGCGCGAAGTACGACACGAGCACGGCAATCGCCAGCGACGCGCCCGTCTCGACCAGGTCGTAGCCGAGCGGAATCGGCAGTGAAAACGCGAGCATGCCGACGAAATGCATCGACCAGATGCCCGTGCCCATCGCCGCCGCGCCGCCGCCCAGCCACATGCGCCTGAGCTTCGGGTTGTCGAGCAGCGAAATGAAGGCCGCGAGGTCGAGGGTCGTATAGGAGGCCAGCGTCGCGATCGCGACCGACAGCAGGACGAGCGGAAGATTGTAGGTGCCGTGCATGGTCGCGCCCGGTCAGGTGAAGGTGCCGTTGCCGCGTGGTGCGGCAGGTCGTGCTTCCGGTCATGCAACGCGCCGCCGTTACCCGGCCGGGCCGCCGGCCGCCGGCGCAGGCTCCCGCGCGCTCGGGGCGGCAAGCACCAGAATGTCGAACGGCGTCCCTTCCCGAGCTTCGAAGCGGCGCACGAGCTCGATCTGGTGCGCGGACATCACGCTGCCCTTGGTCATCAGCAGCACGCCGCGATGCGTGCGCAGGTCGTCGGCGAGCTGCATCCCTTCGCGCAGCTGCCCGGATTTCACTTCCGACACGGACGATGCAATGCCCAATGTCGCGGGCCTTTGCATCAGCGCAACGAAGCGTTCGACGATCTGCGGGTCGTAACGCACGCCGGCCTGCGAACGCCTTGCGTCGAGCGCCTGCTCGACCGAATGCGGCGCACCGATGTCGCCGTTGCGCAGCCCTTCGAAATCGCGCGCGATCGCGACGATCCGCGAGCCGAGCGGAATATCGATGCCCGCGAGGCCGTCCGGCGTGCCGCGCCCGTTGAAGCGCTCGTACTGGTGCAGCACGATCGACGCGACCTTGTGCAATTGCGCGACCGGCGTCAGCACCATCTGCGCGCGCAGCGGATGCTGCTGGAACAGCCGCGCCTCGTCCGTCGTCATGCGGCTCAGCGGCTTGTGCAGCAATTCGTCCGGCAGCGACAGCTTGCCGATGCCATGCAGCAGCCCCGCGAAATAGACGTCCTGCGCGTGAAGGCTGGACATCTCGGACGCGGACGCGAGATGCCGCGCGATTTCGCCGATGCGCATCGACTGCCCGCTGGCCGACCCGCAGCGCATCTCGATCATGCTCGCGCACACCTGGACCATCGCGGTGAAACTGCTTTTCAGGTCGCGTTGCGCGGCTTCGAGGAACATCACGGTCTGGCCGAGCTCCTCCGTGCGTGCGCGAACCTGCGTTTCGAGTTCCGTGTTGAAGCGGCGCAGCGCTTCGTTCTGCGCCTGCGTGAGCGCCGTCAGCCGCGCCGCCTCGTGCCGCAAACGGCGCTGCTCCAGCGCCTGTTCGATGGTCAGCAGCAGGTCGTGATCGTCCCACGGCTTGTTCAGGTAGCGATAGACGCCGCCGTCGTTGACGGCCTGCATGACCGACGCGATCTCCGCATAACCGGTCAGCAGGATGCGCATCGTGTCGGGCTGCAAGTCCCGCGCGCGGGCGAGGAACGCCGCGCCGCTCATGCCCGGCATCCGCATGTCGGACACGATCAGGTCGACCTCGGTCGACGCCAGCACCTCGAGGGCGGCCTCGCCGCCGTCGGCGGTCAGCACCTCATAGCGCGCCGGCCTGAGCAGGCGCTTGAGCGCCGACAGCACCGCGGGCTCGTCGTCGACCAGCAGGATCACCGGCGCGGCGGGCGACTCGTCGGCCGGCTGCGTCGCATCGACTGTCGTGCTGCCGCCTGTTGCGCTGTGGGTTGCCGGCGTCGTCATGATGGCCCTCGTATTGAATTCTCACGCCTTGCCTGCAACATCGGCCTGCGCCGCCGTTTCTGCATCAGGGAAAACGCGGATCAATGTCCGGCGCGTGTTCGCATGCGCCGCTTGCAGGGAGATCGGGACAGCGGCATCAGGCTGCCGTTGCGCAGTGGAGCGCGCGTTCATGATTCCCCGGAATGTGGACATGCGCGGCGGCTGCGGCCCGTTTTTCCTGTCCTTGATCGGTGCTGTTCTGCTTGTGGCGCTGGCGAGCATGGCTTTCGACAATGCTATGAATTCGAACCCGAAATTTCAAGCAGCTTTGCTGCGCGCGATGTTCCGGAATTTGCGAAAGCCATCCGACCAGTCAATGCCGGGATTGAAGGCTGGCGGACCAGGCAGCCGCCCCCCTGCTACAACCCCTCTCGTTGCCCCGACAACAGCATCTTCCGGTAGGCGCCGGGTTTCTCACCTGAAATGCGGGCAAACGCCCGGCTGAACGTGGCGACGTCGAAATAGCCCAGCTTTTCGGCGACGTCGAACAAGGCGATCGCCGGGTTCTGCAGGAAGTTCTTCGCGAGATCGATCATCACGCTCTTCACCAGCGCATTGAAGTTCGCGCCTTCGATCTCGAGCCGGCGCTGCAGCGTGCGCGCATTCATGCCGAGCGCGTCGGCAACCGCATTCAGGCTTCGGTATCGGGCCCACGACTGATAGAGGAGCTGGGTCACCCGCGCCGTGATCGACTGCTTCGCGTGATTGGCCAGCTGCCATTCCAGCTGATTGCAGCGCGGCAACAATTGCCGGAAGACCGCCCGATTCGAGAACCGGAGCTTCGACATCAGCAACCAGGCTGGAAAAATGATCCGGGTATGCGGCGCATTGAATTCGACCGGGCAGCCGAATATTTTCTTGAACGTTCGTTTCGGGACTTTTGATTTTGGCAGAGAAAATTCAATTTTCGTAAATGGCGCCGGATAACCGAGCATGTCTTCCGACTCGGTCCGAATCGCGGCCACGCAGATTTCCGTATTCAACCGCCGCAGGTTTTCGTTGAAGCGATATCCGTCCACGACGATCGACGCCAGATCCCCATGCTCTTCCACTCTCATTCTGAAATACGACTCGCCGGTAAGCGGATGGTCGCATGCGAATTGCCATGCCTCGCCAAAGGTCGGCGCACATTGCATCGCGTAGCCGCGCACCCCGCCGATCGAAACGTGGATCGCCTGCCCGATCTTCAAGCCAAGCGCGGGGTCCCGCGACAGGCGCCTGGCGTTCTCCAGCACGGCGAGCTCCTGCGCATACGTGATCGACACTTCGTCGTTCTCGAGCTGCTGAACGGAGATATCGGCGCCTCGCAATACCGCCTCCGCAGCGATGCCGGCCTCGCCAAGCAGATCGACGACGATCGAGACGGTGTGAAGCGAAACCGGAGTTTGAATTTCATCGACAGGGTCAAGTGTTGAATCCATCGAGCCGTTCATCGCGTGCTCCATCCGAATGCATCGGTATCGGGTGCCGGATTTCACGAGAGTATATGCTCGGTTTGTCGTGAAATGCCTAAGAATGTCGCCAAGTGCCTATTGACTATCCGGGACAAAACCGCAAAAGTACGATCGACATGATCTGAATACAAAACCACCGGGGCGAAGCGAACGAACCCTGTTGCGAAGCATAATAAAGCGGGCCGAACGTGTTATGAGAAACCATGTGTCCGGGGCGACGGAACCTCGACCGAGCGCGACCGATTTTGCATTCCTGCCCCGGTTCCGGGTGAATTCCGCTTGGCTCGGGCAGTCGCTGGCCGCGCCTGCGCTGCTGCTGCTCGTGGCTGGTGTCGTGTTCCCGATGGCCGTCATCGCATTCGCGTCGATTTCCGCGCCGGAAGAATGGGGTGGCGTGCGTTGGGGAAGCTTCAGCGCCGATGCTTATTGGCGGATTCTGTTCGAGCAGGATTTCGACGGCAACTGGACGCTCAACACGGGGCTCGCGGCAATCGCCGTTCGGACTTTCGCGCTGTCGATCGCAGCGACCATCGGGTGCCTCGCGCTCGGCTTCCCCGCCGCGCTCTATATCGCGATGCAACCCGCCCGTCGCCGGACGTGGCTGCTCATCTTCGTCACCGTGCCGTTCTGGACCAGCCTGATCGTCCGCCTGTATGCGTGGATCCTGCTTCTGAGGAGCGGCGGCGTCATCTCGACGGTGCTCGGCGGCCTGTTCGGCACCCACGTTCCCACGATCCTGTATACCGACATCGCCACGGTAATCGGACTGGTCTACGCATTCATCCCGTTCATGGTGCTCCCGATCTTCACGAGCCTCGAACACATGAACTGGAACATCGTCGACGCCGCATTCGATCTCGGTGCGACACCCTGGACGGTGGTCACGCGGATCATTGCGCCTTCGGCGCGGCACGGCATCGTGTCCGGGTGCATGCTGGTGCTGGTGCCGTCACTCGGCGCGTTCCTGATTCCGGACATGCTGGGCGGCGCGAAGTCGATGATGCTGGGCAACCTGATCAATCTCCAGTTCGGCGATGCACACAACTGGCCGCTCGGCGCGTCCCTGGCGATGGCGATGTACGCGCTGGTGCTGCTCTGCGTGCTGGCGAAACGCGTGCTCATGAATGCAAGGACGGGAGGCCGGCGTGCGCACTATGCTTGAGTTCCCGGGACTGCGCCCGCTCGCCTGGGTCTTCTTCCTGTTCCTGTACGCGCCCATCGTCGCGCTGGTCGCGCTGAGCTTCAACAACGGCGGATCGGCGACCGTATGGCAAGGATTCGGGCTGAGCGGATACGTGACCGTGCTGCACGACGCCGCCGCTTTCGCGGCCGCCCGCACGTCCTTTGCGATCGCCGCCCTCGCGGCGACGATGTCGTCACTGATCGCCATTCCCACCGCACTCCATCTATGGAACAACACGCGGCGAACCGCGCACTTCACGGGAATCCTGGTCGCGTCGCCGCTGCTCGTGCCCGAGATCGTGCTCGCGCTCGGCACGCTCATCCTGTTTTCGATCGTGGCGGTCAAGCTCAACTTCTGGACGATCGTGTTCGGTCACACGGTCTTCTGTCTCCCGTTCGCGTATCTGCCGATTCGCGGCTCGCTGTCGAGGATCGACCCGTCGTATCTCGAGGCCGCGGCCGACCTTGGCGCCAATCGCTGGCGCGTGTTTCGGCAGATCGTCTGGCCGCTGATCCGCACCGGGGTCGCGGCAGGCTTCGCACTCGCGTTCGTCGTGTCGATCGACGATTTCGTGACGACGTACTTCTTGTCGGGGACGGCGACGACGACACTGCCGATGTACATCTACGGCCTCATTACGCGGGGCGTCAAACCCAACGTGAATGCGCTTGCGACGATCGTGCTGTTCTTTTCGTTCGGCGCCGCGCTGCTGTCGGTCTGGCTTTCGCGGGCGGCCAACAGCGAAAAACAACTGTCAATCCTGGAGCGAGCATGAAGATCGTAGCAACCGTCGTCCTGGCCGGCATGGCCATGATGCAATCCGCGCAAGCCGAGCAAGTGCTGCGTTTCGGCAATTGGCCGGGCTATTACCCGGTGGAGCTGCTCAAGAAGTTCAAGAAGGAAACCGGGATCGACGTCACGCTCACCGCGTATGACAGCGATGCCGCGGTGGCGACGAAGATGAAGGCCGGCGGCAGCGACTACGACGTCGTGATCGTTTCGGACCTTTACGTATCGATGCTGGGCAAGCAGAACCTGATCGACAAGCTCGACAAGACCAAACTGCCGAACGCCAAAAACATCCGGCCCGAGTACGCCCATCCTGCCGGCGACGCGAATCGCGATTACGGGATGCCGTACCAGGTGATCACGACCGGCCTCGTCTACGACACGTCGCGCGTCCCGAACGGGGTGCTGCCCGACACGTGGAAGACCTTCTTCGAGCCGCCGGAATACCTGAAGGGCAAGATCGTCGCGCTGAACGTCCAGGAGGAGTTGTACATGGCGGCCTCGTGGTACCTCGGGCAGGACGAATGCTCGGAGAACCCGCAAGACGCGAAGCGTGTGCTCGCGGTGCTCGAGAAGCAGAAGCCGTCGCTGCTCGCCTACGCGAACGACGGCGTGGTCGAGCGCTTCCAGTCCAGGCAAGTCATCATGAATCACGACTGGAGCGCCGACGCGGCCAAGTATCACAAGGTGCTGCCGACCATCGTCTTCATGTATCCGCGGGAAGGGGTGCATCAATACGTCGACAATTTCGTCATCCCGAGCGCGGCGAAGAATCGCGACAACGCGTATCGCTTCATCAACTGGATGATGGAGCCGCGCAACATTGCCGAGGCATCGAACTTCAATCGCTATCACGATGCGATCGTCGGCTCGACGCAGTTCCTGACGCCCGAATTGCAGAAGGACCCGACGATCAACCCGCCGCCCGAGTTTCAAAAGCGCCTGAAGCCGATGAAGATCTGCTCACCGGCCGCGATGGCGCTGCGCGACAAGGTGTGGGTCAAGCTGAAAGGCTGAGGCTGTTTCCATGTCCGCCGACCGGCCGGTCGGCGGACCATCGCTCGATCGAGGTTCAACGAGCCTTGCCAGATTCGCATTGATTCGCTCTCCATAGCGAATCGGCAAATTGATTCGACAAAGAAACGTATGATGCATCAGGCATTTTCTTCGCGCGACGCCTCGCCCATCCCGGACTCCCCCGGAGTCCCGTCTGGACACGCGATCAGATCCAGCCGCGTGCCTCGGATAAGCCAGACGGGCTTACGGCCTTCGACAACCACGCTCCCGTCGAGGGCCGCTTTCTCTTTCCACGCTTCACACCACCGCCAAATTCCCGTTTGGCTCTCTCTATTGGCCGGTGGCTTCGCCGCGGGCGCTACTCCGGCGAGATGCGCTCACGGCACCTTTTATTCCATGCCGATCGACGCGGGGCGGCGTCCGCATCGGCGATCGCCGCGTCGTGCGCAACGCACGAGGCTTCGCCAATCACACGGGGAGTGACGACAATGCTGAACTGTATGAACGCGATCTGGACACCGACGAGCCGAACACCACCCGATGGCCGCCGCCGGCGCAGGAACGGCGCGGTTGGCGGCGGCGCGAAATCGACGGCGCCGAGGAAGGCCCCTGCGCGCGCGTCGAGCGCGCAATGCCCCGCAAGCCGTTGCGCCGACGACACGAGCACAAGGCCGCCGCAGCCACTGCCTTCCAAGCGCCTGCATTGGCGGTCGAAGCGGCTATGAGCGACGCCAATCCATATTTGGAACTGACGTCGGAAATTGTCACGGAGCGGTGCGTGTGAATCCTCTGACGGTCAGACTGCTCGATCGCACAAAATCTGTATTCCTCTATGACGACGTCTCGATCAAAAACAACTCACGATCGCGGCCGGCGATCCAGCGAGGCGCCCGTCCGCGTCCGCTCCAGACGGCGCCGGATACAGGGTCACGATATTTTGCCGTGGCCGGAGCGCGACGCTTGACCCGGCGTGACCTGCGTTGAATATCAGCAAACAGATCTTCGGGTCTCAGATCGAACTCGGCAATTATTTTCTGAATTTCATTTACGGCACCCTGCACTTCCTTCTTGCGCGCAATTTCAGCCTGGGCTTGAAGCGTTCGTATCCTGGTTTTCAGATCCAGATAGGCAGACATATCACTTCCCCTGAATTAATAAACTCTTTCAATTCGCCGCCATTCGGCCATTGCGATTTCGGCGGTGCGTCATTGGCTGGATGCCGCCGCGATTTCGATGGCTTTGAGAACGATCGGTTTGTCGACCATCTTTCCATCCACCACGATCGCTTCTCCGCCACTTGCCCGAGCCGCCCCTACGACTCGATGCGCCCATTCCATTTCCGCCTCGGAATAGGCAAACCCCGCATGCACGGCCCGGATCTGCGCCGGGTGAATGCACGCCTTTCCTCGAAAGCCCAGGCTGCGGGCCCGTCTAGCGTCGCGCTCCAGCACACCGGCATCGTTGATCGACGTGACGACACCGTCGATGGGTGGCGCGATGCCGGCAATTCTGGAGACGAGCACCAGCTTTGATCGGAAGTACAGCAGTTCGTCGCCGTCGCCTTCGATTCCGACATCGAGTTGAAAGTCGATGGTTCCGAACATGAGTCGGTCGACGTGCGGCGCGCGCGCGATCTCGTTCAACGACGCGAAGGCGCGGCCGGTTTCGATGATCGGCACGACCCTCAATGCCGGGTGCGCATTCCCGACTGCGCGGCGGATGGCATCGGCACACTCCACCTTTGGAATGACGAGGCCGCAGACGCGTTCATCGGACGCGAACGCAGCGACATCCTCGTCGAACCACGGGGTTTCGTCGGCGTTGATTCGAACATGGACGGCACGAGCCGCTGGCGATAGCCACTGTTGAATCTCCGCTCGTGCAACCGCCTTTTCATCCGATGGAACGGCGTCTTCCAGATCAATCACGACAACGTCGGCGCCGGACTGCACCGCCTTCGCGAAACGATCGGGGCGATTCCCCGGAACAAATAGCCAGGAACGGGACCGCATGTATCTCTCTCCCTCTGTCTGTCAGATTGCGCTCGTTGCGCGCATTTGCCGAATCTGGCTGCCGGTGAAGCCAAGCTCTCCCAAGATTGCATCGGTGTGCTCACCGAGCGATGGAACGGCACGCAGCGCAGGCGGGCTGGACGCATCCGCGCCAGGCGGCAGGAGAACCGGGACGAGCCCTTTTTCAGTCGAGACACTTGCCCAGCGATTCCGGGCCGCAAGCTGCGGATGCGTCCACACTTCCTGCATGTCGTTCAGATGTGCATTTGCAATGCCGGCCGCGTCCAGCCGATTGGTCAATTCTTCCGCGGTCAGGGACGAAAAGGTTTCCGTGATGAGGGCGGCCAGCTCCGCGCGATGCTCGATACGTTGCGAGTTCGATGCGAACCGACGGTCATCGGCGAGCAGCGGAAGATCGAGCACATCGCTGCAGAACGCCTTCCATTCCCGTTCATGCTGCAAACCGAGGATGACCGTCTTCCCATCTCCGGTGGCGAACGGCCCGTACGGGAAAATCGTCGCGTGGGATGCGCCTGATCGCGAAGGCGGGGGCTGGCCGTCGATGGCGTAATACATCGGGAAACCCATCCACTCGACCATCGATTCGAGCATCGAAACGTCGATACGGCACCCGCGCCCGGTCCTTTGACGGTTGAACAGCGCAGAGAGGATGTTCGTGTACGCATACATTCCAGTCGCAATGTCGGCGATCGAACATCCCGCCTTTGCAGGCGAATCCGGCGTGCCTGTGATCGACAGGAGACCCGCTTCGCTCTGGATCAGCAGATCGTAGGCCTTCTTGTCGCGATAGGGCCCGTCCGGACCATAGCCCGAGATCCCGCAGACGATGAGATCGGGAAAGCTCGCGCTCAGGGTTTCGTAGTCGAGACCAAGGCGATCGGCGGCCCCAGGGGCAAGATTCTGGATAAACACGTCGGCGCCGGCGAGGAGACGCATCAGCACTTCGTGCGCGACGGGTTGTTTCAGATCGAGCGTCAGGCTCTCCTTGGAGCGGTTCGCCCAGACAAAGCTCGAAGACATGCCCGATACGCGCTCGTCGTACGCACGAGCGAAATCACCTGCATTCGGTCGCTCGATCTTGATCACGCGTGCGCCGAGATCCGCGAGCTGACGCGAGCAGAATGGCGCCGCGATCGCGTGCTCGAGCGCTATCACGGTAACCCCTTCAAGCGGATGCATTTCGGTACTCTCCCGGGATTGCTGCGTTGTATCAGACGATCCGGGCGAGCACGAGAAGGCTGATCGTGATCGTGATCGCGCCGCCGATGCGGGTTGCGATCTGGGCGAACGGCATCAAACGCATCCGATTCGCCGCGCCAAGTATCGCGACGTCTCCTGTGCCGCCCATTCCACTATGCGTCCCCGTGACGATCGCGACGTCTATCGGGAACATCTTCATGCGATGTCCGACGAAGAAGCCCACACCCATCAATGAGGCGACGGTTGCGACGATGGTAAGGATCGTGGGAACGTTGAAGGCGTCGACGATCTTTTGCCACGGCGTGATGACTACCCCGACGGCAAAGAGGAGCGGATACGTGACGGCCTTCGCAAAAAACCGGTAGACGAATCCTGCGCCTCGCTCGAGAGACGGAGAGAACACGTATCCGATCTTGGCGGCGACCGCGAGCGTCAACATCGCGACCGGCCCCGGCAAACCGAATGCGCTTTGCGAGAGCATCCCGAGGAAATACAGGCACACCGCAATCAGGCCGGCCGCGGCGATGTCCGCGATATCGACTCGCGTGTCGTCTTGGCCGACGTTGCCGCCGGTCAGCGCGTCGTCTCCGGCGCGCATCAATTGCCCGTTTCCCGTCAGAGCGGGATATCGCTTGCCGAGCGTGTCGAGCAGGCCCGAAAAGACGATCGCGCAGATGTTGCCGAGCATCACGGCCGGCAGGGCCTGGGCAAGCAATTCGCCGGCCGGACGATTCAGCAGAGCGGCGTAACCGAGCGTCAGCGGAATGACGCCCTCGCCGACGCCGCCGGCCATCACCGGAATCACGACGAAGAAGACCGTATGAAACGGATCCATGCCGAGCAGCGTCCCTACCGCTCCACCCACCATGATCGCCACGATCGACCCCGCCGCGAGCGGTGCGAAGATCCGCAGGAATCCGCCGATCAACACCTTGCGGTCCATGCTCAAGATGCTTCCGACGATGATGCAGGCGATGAACAGATAGAGGATGTTGGCGGATTTCCAGAACTCGGATATCGGCTTCAGCAGCGCGAGCGGCAGCACCTTCGAGAACACCAGGTACGACGGCAGGATGGTCGACAGAATGACCGGCCCGCCGATGCTGCGGAATACCGGAATGCGGTTGCCGAGCTCGAAACAGGTAAAGCCGCAAACCGCGAGACAGGCAATCATCGGCGCGAGTTCGGCCGATAGCTTGCCCATTGCCGCGAAAGCGAATATGGAGAACGCAAGCACGATGTGAACGGGTAGAGGAATGACTCCAATTCGCACGTTCATCAGCTTGCGCCACGCTTCGCCAATCCCGCTCAGGCGCGAAACACGCCCGATTTCGCGATCCCGGCTTGCGGCTTGCTGAACATAGACTCCTCGGACTTTCGTGGTTTCATTCATTATTATTCCCAGGCCAATTTTTTTAAGAGCGCATAATATTCCGAATGAGCGATGGAGCGGAAATACTGTTATTGGATAGGGGTATAGAAAAAACCAATATCCCTCCACAAAAATAGACGAGCGTAGTCAATGGCTCGATTTATTCACTTTTTGTAAATAGAAAATCGGATTCGGCATCGCCTTCATGGACCTCAAACAATTGCGCAATTTCGTCGCTATCGTGGATAGCGGCAGCTTGTCCAGGGCAGCATATATTCTCGCGGTCGCTCAGCCGTCCTTAAGTCAGCAGCTCCGTGCCCTCGAAGAGGAGCTCGGGACGCAACTCGTGCAACGGAGCGCGCAAGGGGTCACGCCGACCGACGGCGGCATGACCCTGTATCGTCATGCGCGGAACGTACTGCGGCAGATCGAGCACATCCGCCGTGACGTCAAGGAAGGCGGGAATGCCGAGTCCGGGAGTGTTTCTGTCGGGTTCCCGACGACGATTGCCACGATCCTGGGTGTTCCGCTCTTCAAGCGCCTGCGGCAGCGCTACCCGGGCATTCGGTTCCAGATGTTCGAGAGCCTGAGCGGATACATCAGCGAGCTGCTGCTGAACGGGCGCCTGGATCTCGCCGTGCTGTTTCGGGAGTCCGAGACCGCCGGCATGTCGGTTTCCCCCCTCTTCGACGAGAGCCTTTATGTGATCGGACACGGCCTGCCGGGAGAAGACGATGGCTCGTGCCCATTGTCGCAACTGGCGAATCTCCCGATCGTTGCGCCGAGCTCGCCGAACGGGCTGCGATTGTTGATCGAACGGGCGTTTGCGCAGGCCGGAGTCGAATTGAACATTGCAGCCGACATCGATTCATTGCCGGCAGAGCTCGAAATCGCGCATACGGGCGACGCGTATGCAATCCTGCCGTCGTCCGTTCTGTCGACGCGAGACGCGGGAAACCGGCCGCCAGCCAGGCGAATCGTCGATCCGGAGATCCGTCGGCCGGTCAGCTTGTGCTGGTCGAATACCCTGCCGGTCAGTCCCGCAGCGCTGGCGGTGCGTAGGTGCATTGCCGAGCTCGTGTTCGAGTTGCACGAATCCGGGAAATGGCCCGGCATTACGTTGCGTTCTGCATTGCAATAGTCATACGCGATAATCGGCGGTTCCCGATCCTTGCCGGAACCCAGCATGTCGACGTCCGAACCGGTCTCCTCCGAACATTCGTGGTGGGGCGTATGGGCACTCACGCTCTCCGCCTTCATCTTCAATACCACCGAATTCGTGCCCGTCGCGCTGCTCAGCGCGATCGGCGACAGCCTGCACATGCCGGCGACCGACGTCGGCCTGATGCTGACGATCTACGCGTGGGCGGTGGCCGTGACGTCCCTGCCGCTGACGCTGGTGACCCGCACGATCGAACGTCGCAAGCTGCTGGCCGGGGTGCTCGTGCTGTTCATCGCCAGTCACGTCGTGACCGGCGTCGCGTGGAATTTCGCGGTGCTGATGGTCGGCCGGCTGGGCATCGCGTGCGCGCATGCGATCTTCTGGTCGATCTCCATCTCGCTGGCGGTGAGGCTGGCGCCGCCGCAGAAAAAGAGCCGCGCGCTCGGCCTGCTTGCCACGGGAACATCGATCGCGATGGTGGCCGGCATTCCGCTCGGGCGCGTGGTGGGCGAGACGTTCGGCTGGCGGGTCACGTTCCTGATCATCGCCGGCGCGGCGGGCGTCGCGTTGCTGCTGCTGCGCACGACGCTGCCCGCGCTGCCGAGCCAGCGGACGGGCTCGCTCGCCAGCCTGCCCTCCCTGCTGCGCAACCCGACGCTGATCCTGCTCTACCTGCTCACGATTCTCGTCGTGTCCGCGCACTTCACTTCGTACACGTACATCGAACCGTTCCTCCAGCACGTCGGCCATGCGAGCGAAAGCGGCATCACGACCCTGCTGATCCTGTTCGGCATCGCCGGCATACCGGCCGCGATCTGCTTCAACCGCCTCTATCCGCACCGGCCGGCGCAATTCCTGCTGGCGTCGATCGTCGTCATCGCGTCCTGCCTGCTGATCCTGTTCCCCAGCGCGCTCAGCGTCGTCACGCTATCGGTTCACACCGTGGTCTGGGGCGGCGCGATCATCTGCTTCGGCCTTGCAATGCAGGCATGGGTGCTGAAACTGGCGCCGGACGCGACCGATCTCGCCGTCTCGATCTTTTCCGCGCTCTACAACGTCGGGATCGGTGCAGGGGCGCTGCTGGGCAACCACATCGCGCGCGACTTCGGACTCGCGTGGATCGGCACGTTCGGCGGCATCGTCGGCGGGCTCGGCGTCGGCGTATGCTGGCTGGCGTTGCGCGTGCATGCGAGGAGAGCGGCGCCGAATCCCGCATCGCTCGCGTAGCGGAACGGATGCGCGCTGCCGTAAGCGGTCGACCTGCGGCAGCGGCACATCGAATCCCGCCCGTCCCGCGCCTGCCCTCGCTGATCCTCGACGAGATCGAAATCGCGCCGCTGCTGTCGCTGCATGTGCCGATGCCGCGCCATCCGGCACTCGCCGCGCTGTGCACGCAGCTGATCAACGACCCGTCGTTGGCCGTCACGCTGCAGTCGTGGGCGCGCGACGCGCACATGAACGAGCGCACGCTCGCCCGCACGTTCAAGCGCGAGACGGGCATGACGCACGGCGCATGGTGCCGCCATGCGCGATTGCTGCTGAGCCTGCCGCGCCTCGCGGCCGGCATGCCGATCCTCGAACTCGCGCTCGAGCACGGCTACGACAGCCCGAGCGCGTTCGCGGCGATGTTCCGCAAGGCGCTCGGCGTGCCACCGAGCGAGTACTTCCGGCGGCGATGAGCGCCACTACTCGATGCGCGTACGGGTGGCCGCGACGTCCGCTCAGGCGACGCCGCCGTTCGCGCGCAATACCTGCGCGTTGATCCATGCGCCGTCCGGCCCCGCGAGGAACGCGACGGCGCCGGCGATGTCGTCGGGCTGGCCGAGCCGTTCGAGCGGCGGCATCTTCGCGAACTGCGCAATCTGTTCGTCGGTCTTGCCGTTCAGGAACAGCTCGGTCGCGACCGGCCCCGGCGCGACGCAGTTCACCGTGATGCGGCGGCCGCGCAGCTCCTTCGCGAACACGCGCGTAAATGCTTCGACCGCCGCCTTCGTCCCGTTGTAGATCGCGTAACCCGGCAGATTCAGCGCGAGCGTCGT
Source organism: Burkholderia cepacia (assembly GCF_001718835.1). Classification (NCBI taxonomy): domain Bacteria; kingdom Pseudomonadati; phylum Pseudomonadota; class Betaproteobacteria; order Burkholderiales; family Burkholderiaceae; genus Burkholderia; species Burkholderia cepacia. The sequence goes on from NZ_CP013442.1 coordinate 345,901, forward strand.
GCTCGACAGGTTGACGATCCGGCCGCCGTCGTTCATGTGTGCGGCGGCTTCGCGCAGCATGTTGAACACGCCGCCGACGTTGATCGCAAACATCCGCTCGAACAGTTCGTCGCTGGTTTCCGCGAGCGGCGCGGTCTTGAGGATGCCCGCGTTGTTGACGAGCACGTCGACCTTGCCGAGCTGCTGCTCGACCGTGTCGTACAGGCGGCGCACGTCGTCGGCCTTCGATACGTCGCCGCGCACGGCGACGGCCCGGCCGCCTTCCCGCGCGAGCTCGGTGGCCAGCGCATCCGCGTCGGCGGCGCCGGACGCGTAGTTGATCGCGACGGCAAAGCCGTCGCGTGCGAGGCGGCGCGCGATGGTCGCGCCGATGCCGCGGGATGCGCCGGTCACGATCGCGACGCCGGCGTGGTGTGCTGCGCTCATCGGAATCTCCTGTTTGGGTGGGAACGTGAGCGACATGATGACCGGCATCGGAACTGAGATAATTAGCACAGTTTCGCCATCGCTATTCCATTTGCTTCAACGATAGGCCGACGAGCATCTCATGGATCGATTTCAGGAAATGCAGGCTTTCGTGCGAACCGCCGAGCGCAACAGCTTTTCGCGGGCCGCCGACGACCTCGACATCCCGCGCGCGACGATCACCAACCTGATCAAGCGGCTCGAGCTGCGGCTGGGCACGCGCCTGCTCGAGCGCACCACGCGCCAGGTGCGTCTCACGCACGACGGCGAGGCCTACTACCACCGCTGCGTGCGCCTGCTCGCGGACATCGACGAAGCGGAGGGCGCGTTTCGCGACGCGATGCCCAAGGGGCTGCTGGTCGCGAACCTGCAGGGCACGCTGGCGCGGCACTTCGTGGTGCCGGCGCTGCCCGCGTTCCTGTCGCGCTATCCGGACTTGCGGCTGCATATCGGCGAGGACGACAGGCTGGTCGACCTCGTGCGAGAAGGCGTCGACTGCGTGCTGCGCGCGGGCGTGCTGCGCGATTCGTCGCTGATCGGGCGGCAGATCGCCGCAATGGAGCAGGTCACGGTCGCCAGTCCGGCCTATCTCGAACGGTTCGGCGAGCCGGCGACGCTCGCGGACCTCGACGCGCATTTCGCGGTCGATTACGTGTCGAGCGCGACCGGCAAGCCGGTGCCGCTCGAATTCACGGTCGACGGCGCCGTGGTCGAGGTCCGGATGCGCTCGACAATTTCCGTGACGGGCGCGGACCTGTACACGGGTTCCGCGCTCGCGGGCGCCGGGCTGATCCAGGTGCCGCGCTACCGGATTGCCGGCGAGCTGGCGCACGGGCGGCTGAAGGTCGTGCTGCCCGCGTGTCCGCCGCCGCCGATGCCCGTGTCGGTGCTCTATCTGCACAGCCGGCAACAGTCGCCTCGCGTGCGGATTTTCGTGCAGTGGCTGGAGGAGGTATTTCGGCAGGTGCCTTATCAGGTCCGGCGCATCTGATGCGTGCCCAAGCCGCACGAACGCCTACATATGCCGGAAGCGCCCCGCATACGCGCGACTGACCGGCAGCACATCGCCGCGGCCGTGCAGATGAATGCGCAGGCGGCCCAGCAGGTCGCGCTCGACGCGATCGATCGCTGCATACGCAACGATCACGCCGCGATGCACTTGCGCGAAGTGATCCGGATCGATGCGCGCGCGCAATTCCTTGAGCGGCGTGCGGATCACGTGCCGATCCGTTTGCGTCACGATTTCCGTGTACTTGTCGAGCGCCTGGAAATACAGCACGTCGTCGACCGATACGAGCCGTGTCGCATCCTTCACGCCCACGGTCAGCCAGCGGATCGGAGCCGGCTCCGTCAAGGCCGACCTGTCGGCGGATGCCGACGCGAAGCTTCGCGCGGGCTCGCCGCGCTGCAACCGGGCGATACAGCGCAGCAGCCGCTCGTCCGTCACCGGCTTCAACAGGTAGTCGACCGCAGCGCGATCGAACGCATCGACCGCGTATTCGTCATGCGCGGTCACGAACACGACGTGCACGTCCGGCACGATGCTCGCCAGCTTCAGGCCGTCAATGCCCGGCATCCTGATGTCGAGAAACGCGATGTCGGGACGATGCGCGTTGAGCGCGGCGAGCGCATCGACGCCGTTGCGCGGCATCGCAACGATGTCGAGCTCGGGCCAGAGTCGGCCGAGACGCGCGGCAAGCGCGTCGGACAGGTTCGGTTCGTCGTCGGCGATGAGGGCGGTCGGCATGTCAGTCGATCGGAATCAGCAGGGTGGCGGTGACGCCCCGCGTGGCGCCGGGCGTGCCGCCGACCGCCATGCGGCCGCGTTCCCCGTAGAGACCCTTGACGCGCGCGGCGACGTTCGCCAGCCCGACGCCGCTGTGCAGCGTCGGGCCGCCGTGGCCGAGACCGACGCCGGTGTCGATCACGCTCAGTTCGAGCCCGTCGCCGCTGCGCTTGCCCACGATGCGGATCTCGCCGCCGTCGAGCGACGGCTCGATCCCGTGCAGCAGCGCATTCTCGACGAGCGGTTGCAGCAGCAGCGGCGAGAACGCCAGCCCGCGCAGCGGCATCGGCACGTCGATCACATACGCGAGCCGTTCGCCGAGCCGGACCGACGCGACTTTCAGCAGCGCGTCGACGAGCTCGATTTCGTCGCCGAGCATCGACGTCGCATCGCGCGTGCGCCGCAGGCTCGCACGCAGGTAGCGGTTCAGGCTGTCGAGCATCGTCGATGCGCGGGCCGGGTCGCGCTCGATCAGGCTCTGCACGTTCGCGAGCGTATTGAACAGGAAGTGCGGCTCGATCTGCGCCTGCAGCAGCGCCAGGCGCGCGGCGGTCTCGGCCTGGCGCGCTTCGGCGGCTTCGCGGCGCTCGGTCTCGAGCGTCGCACGCATGCGCGCCGTCTGCATGAACAGGGAAAGAATCGCGTAGGCTGCGGCCGTGACGGCGAATGACGACGCGTACGCAAGCCAGGTCCGAACGCTCGCGTGCCCGACCAGATGCGGCACGTGGCCGACCGTCGACGCGGCGATTTCGAACCCGGCGAAGACGCTTGCCGGCACGACGATCAGCAGTTTCGGCAGCGTCGCGAGCCGGCCGCGCGACAGCTTGCCCAGGGCGATGCCGAACAGCGGCGCGCACAGGCCGATGCCGTTCGCGACCACGAGGTACGGGAGCACGCCTTCATCGCGCCGGCTCGCCCAGAACCCAAGGCCGACCGCGCAATTGAACAGCACGAGGGCGACGAGCGCCGGCAGCCCGCGCAACGGCGCCGGCGCGGCCGGCTCGGGCGGCCGCCCGGGGAAGATCGAATGGAGCCGGCTGTGCATGGTGTCGGACGGGCTGAATGCAATCGAATGCGATACGTAACCTTAACGTCGAACGTGCATGGCCGGCGACGCATGGGACGAACGGCACGCAGACGCGACCAAATGCACGACGGGCCGACAGGCGGCGAGATTCCGGTTGCGATCCCCCCGTTCGGCACGCCGTGTCCGCAAACTGCCTATTTGGCCGCGGCCTTGGTTGCCTTCTCGATAAACTCGGCCTTGGCGGCCTTTTTCAAATCCTCCGGAATCGGAGTGGCACGAACCGCCTTGTCCAGTTCCGCGAAACTGGAACCGTAGGCAATCAGCGCCGGGTACACCCTAAAGAGGCAGTAGTCCGCAAGGCGCTTGAACTCGCGCACGGCGGCGGCCTCATCTCTTTCGAACATGGCGTAGTCGGCGTCCTCCACCTGTTTCAACTTGATGGCGTACGCATCGGGGTCCACACTCCGAGCCATCGCGTGGAAGAAAGTCTCACGCATGTTGGCTTCAGCCAAGGCCTCGAATGCAGTCTCCGCCTGCGGTGTGCTCAAGCCGCCTTTGCGCAGAAGGTCACGGTCGTAGACGTACCAGTTCCGCTCAAAAATGGCTTTCTTGCACGCCACGAACCTGGTCTGCCAATCCGCGGTTTCGTATGTTCCAAAGCCCTCTTCCTCATCAGCGGCATTTGCGTGGGGCAGCCCCATCGCCTGCGCAACCATGAGCGCAGCAAACAGCAATTTCTTCATTACGTGCGGATAAATTCGTCTTGTTTCCAGAGCTGAACGGCCCCTGACAGCGCACCCGGTTCGCAAGAGGCGCCCGCACGTTCGTCGGATGCGGCTGCCGTTCATCGCGCCGAACCCGCGCTTCGTCGCAAAGCGCGGCAGGCGCGCCCTCGGGTCGATATCGTGCGTACGTCACCACCCATCCCTGGCGCCGACCATGCAACCGTTCCTTTCAGTGCCGAGCTACGTCTATCTCTTGTTCTGCGCGCTAGTGTATCTCGGCGTGAAGCGCTGCTTCCCGCGCGAAGCATCCCCTGCGAGAACGCTGCTGTTTCCCGTCGCGTTCGCGATGCTGGGCGTCACGAGCCTCAGGGCCCTGTTTCCGGGAGCGGGCTCCGGCGCCGGCACCGTCGCACTCGCCGCCCTTTCCGTCGGCGCCGCGTTCGGCTGGCTGCACGCGCGCCGCTGGCGGCTCGAATTCGCGGATCGCCCGGCGGGCTTGCTCGTGCGCCTGCCGGGCGACGCGAGCCTGGTCGCGACGTTGATGCTCACGTTCGCGGCCGAAACGTACCTGCACTACGCTGTCGCGTCCGAACAGCCTTGGGCAGCGACGACCGGTTTCGCGCTCGCCGCGTTCGCCGTCTGGGGCCTGCTCGTCGGCATGCCGCTCGGCCGCGCGCTCAACGTCGTCGTGCGCGCGATGCGATACGCGAACGGCGCGCGCAATCAGGACGGAACCTTCACGCGCGACGCCTGAAGCCGCGGCCGGTTTGCCGAGGCCGTCCGCCCCCCGTCACTCGAGTCCCTTCAACGCCTGCAAGCCGTCCGGCAGCTTCGCATCCGGAAACTGCGTCGACAGCGACGTATCCCGCCAGCGCGCCGCCTCGTCCGCGCGCTGCGCTTCGGCCTGCTCGCAGACGAACACCGCATCGCCGCCCAGCAACAGCCGCATCGGCACGTCGTCGCGACGCGACAGCTCGACGATCAGCGCGGCGATCCGCGCCGGATCGCCGACCTCGTGGCCGCCATACGCGCCGAGCAAGTCGAGCATGCGCCCGACCGACGGCTGGTAGTCCGGCAGCATGCCGTCGACGCCGCGCTTCGCCTCGGCGGCCCAGTCGGTGCGCATCCCGCCCGGCTCGAGCGTGCACACGCGCACGCCGAACGGCGCGACCTCCTTCGCCAGCACGTCGCTGAATCCGCCGACCGCCCATTTCGCCGCCTGATACGCGGACAGGCCGGGCGTCGACGTCCGCCCGCCCACCGACGACACCTGGAAGATATGGCCGGCGCGCTGCGCGCGCATCGTCGGCAGCACCGCGCGCGTCACGTTCACCACGCCGAACAGGTTCGTCTCGATCTGCGCGCGGAAATCGTCGGCGCTCATCTGCTCGAACGGCGCCGTATGGCCGTAGCCCGCGTTGTTGACCAGCACGTCGATGCGCCCGAATGCGTCGCGCGCGGCAGCCACGGCACGGGTCGCCGCCGCTGCATCGGTGACGTCGAGCGCGACCGGCAGCAGCCGGTCGCCGTAACGCCCGGCCAGATCCGCGAGCCGCGCGGGATCGCGCGCACCGGCCACGAGCCGGTCGCCCGCCGCGAGCACCGCCTCCGAAATCGACCGCCCCAGGCCGCGTGCGGCCCCTGTTACCAACCACACTTTCGACATGTTCCACTCCTCGAGAATGACATTACACAAAATGAATGATTACTCACTCATCAATAAAGACGATGCGTCGATGATTCGTCCGACGCAGCGCACGTTCACAGCGTGTGCAACACCGCCCACAGCGCCCGAAAGCCGGCTTCGCGGTAGGCATCGGCCCGCGCCGGATCGCGCGCGACCGATTCCATCGTCGTTTCCGCGATCGACGTGAACAACGCGCCGCAGAACGCGAGTGCCTCGTCGGGCCGCAATGTGCCCGATGCGGCGATCCGCTCGCGCAGCACCGCCCGGATCGGACCGAATCCTTCCGCGCCCGCGTCGCGATGCGCGTCGTCGATGCGTCCGCTGACCTCGAGCTGCCGCAGCGCGCGCCGCCCGTCCGGATTCGCGACGCCCCACGACACGTAGCCGTTCCACGCGTGGCGCATCGCCGGCTCGGCGGGGCCGTCCTCCGGGAAGTCCGTCATCATCGCGCGCCGCAGGTCGGCCTTCAGATGCAGATACAGCGCGTTCAGCAGCGCATCCTTGGTGTCGAAATACGTGAACACCGTCCCCTCGGCCACGCCCGCGAGCCGCGCAATGCGCGCGGTGGTCGCGGCCGCGCCGTGTTCGGCGAGCGCGCCGGCCGCCGCGGCGAGAATCGCTTCGTGCTTGTCGAGACTGCGGGGTCGTGCCAAGATTTTGCCGCCTTAAATGAGTGATTGCTCAATCATAGCCGAGTCTGCCGGATTTTGCATAGCGGGACAGTTGAATGCTTCTTACCAGCCCCTAGTCCCGCTTCCACCATCCCCGCTTCATTGCTTCCTCCAGCATCCCGAGAGTAAGCGAGCGCCCAGCCAGGGACTCCCGCGCCTTCGTGCTGAACGGCGACTTCAACACGGCCAGCACTACATCGCGCTTTCGCATGTTCGCAGACGGGACGTAGTAGGCAACGTCGAAGTCTTCGAGGTCTACTTGAAAACGTTCTGCCCACATTTGCATAACGTTCACGATTTTTGGTGGTTCCCAATCGAGATCGTGATACAGGTCCATATCAGGAGTCAGTTGTTCGTCAAGGCCGAACACCCCCGGTGCGCGGACTTCTCGTATAAATTGCTGGAGTTGGAACCAGGTGTCGCTCATTAGAGACGGTCCTCTGGCTTCACATAACGGTTGTATGCCAAAACTGTTTTATATCCGATGGTCGCCACGTCAGCAGCAGTAATCATCCAACCAACTCCGGGGATGGCCCGTCCGACGAACACACCGATATGATTGGTCATTTTCACTCGCAGCAGGACCACACTGGTCCAAGACGTGAATGTCGGTAAGATTCGATGCTTTATCTCATAGGGCAGCAGCGAGCGAGAGAGCTTCGATGCAGCCGAGGTTCCCTTTACTGCGCCGGCAAATTTACCTCGTGTGGAAAGAAACCGCGAGCCTGCAAGGATCATCGCAACACCGACCGCGTCGCTGATTCCTAGCTCATTCATCGTTTCATCCACTGCGATCAAAAAGAACAACTCCACGGGAGTGAGGTTCTCGTGTATCCCGTACGTATATGTATTCGACATATCATCGTATAAATGTAATGAAATAGAAAGGGTATCGTTAGCAAGCCGACCCTGCAATCGGAGTCGTTTTGATCGCACGTTGATCCGGTCAGGGAAACTCTGCGCGATTCGCACACAGATGTGGTTGCAGCGAATCGTCGAGCCTGGAGTCGACCACGGTTTCGCGGACACCCATCCTTGGGAACTGAGAGGTGCCTGCCAGGAAGCACCTGCCTCGTCGAGGGCGTCGCGCGCCGAAGGCGAGCGCGCACGCGATTCGGCAAAACCGTGCACTATTAGGGTTTTGCCGTACCGGCGCCCGGCGCCTTCGACGTTCGTTCCACGCTCACCGTTTCAGACGCGAACCTCCCATGACGAATCAGCCTACCCAGACCGCGGCCGACCGGCCGGTCGACATGATCATCTTCGGCGGCGGCGGCGACCTGGCCGCCCGCAAGCTGTTGCCCGCGCTGTACATGGCGCACCTGCACTGCAACCTTCCGCCCGAGACGCGCATCATCGCGGTCGGCCGCCGCGACTGGGGCATCGACGGCTATCGCAAGTTCATGGACGAGCAGTCGCGCCCGTTCATCGACGAAAAGGCGTTCGACCCGCAGGCGTGGCATCGCTTCCTCGACCTGTTCCGCTACGTGCTGATCGACGTGCACGATGCGGCCGACTACGCGCGCCTCACGGAAGCAACCCGCCGCGACGCGATTCGCGTGTTCTACCTGTCGACGTCGCCGGAGCTGTTCACGACGATCTGCGACAACCTCTCGTCGGCCGACCTCGTCGACGCCCGCTCGCGGGTCGTGCTGGAGAAGCCCCTCGGTCATGATCTGGCATCCGCGAAGGCGATCAACGATGCGGTCGGCAAGCACTTCGAGGAATCGCAGATCTACCGGATCGACCATTATCTCGGCAAGGAAACCGTGCAGAACCTGATGGTGCTGCGCTTCGGCAACCCGATCTTCGGGCCGCTGTGGCAGGCGCCGAGCATCCGCAGCGTGCAGATCACGGTGGCGGAGACGGTGGGCGTCGGCAGCCGCGCGGGCTTCTACGACCATACCGGCGCGCTGCGCGACATGGTGCAGAACCACCTGCTGCAGCTGCTGTGCATCGTCGCGATGGAACCGCCCGTGTCGCTCGACCCGGACGCGGTGCGCGACGAGAAGCTGAAGGTGCTGCGCTCGCTGCGGCCGATGGCGGTCGCCGACGTCGCGCGCGACACGGTGCGCGGCCAGTACACGGCCGGTGCGGTCGACGGCCAGCCGGTGAAGGGCTACCTCGAGGAAGACAACGTGCCGGCCGACAGCCGCGCGGAAACCTTCGTCGCGCTGCGGGCGCACATCAACAACTGGCGCTGGGCGAACGTGCCGTTCTTCCTGCGCACCGGCAAGCGGCTGCAGCGCCGCCAGTCGGAAATCGTGATCGAGTTCGCGGACATGCCGTTCTCGATCATCCCGACCGGCCCGCGCCACTACAGCAACCGCCTCGTGATCCAGCTGCAGCCGGAAGAGTCGATCCAGCTGCAGATGCTCGCGAAGGAACCGGGCAGCGGGATGAACATGGTGCCCGTGAGCCTGAACCTCGACCTGCAGCAGGCGATTCCGGAGCGTCGTGCGGAAGCATACGAACGGCTGCTGATCGACGTGATCCGCGGCCGCCTCACGCACTTCATGCGGCGCGACGAGCTCGAAGCCGCCTGGTCGTGGGTCGAACCGATCCTCGACGGCTGGAAGCAGCTCGGCGACCGCCCGCGCCTGTACACGGCCGGCACGTTCGGGCCTGCGGCTTCGTCGGCGCTGCTCGCGCGCAACAACATGTCGTGGTCCGAGGAAGCCTGACCTGAACGACGGCGGCCAGCCGCGCGGCGATCGCCACGTTGCCGAACAACGCCCCGCCCGCATGGAACGGCCGCAGGCCGAGCTGCAGCACCGGCAACGTGTCGGGCGTCGACGCCGGCTTCAACGGTTCGCTGATTTGCCAGCTCGTCGCGCTGGAGCTGCTCGCATCGGAAAGTCGCCGGGCCCATCTGACGGAAAGCGGACGCTCGATGCTGGAGACGATCGACCGTCGTCGTTGACGTTTCCGCGTCTGGGAGCCGGGGCGCATGCGCGGTTCGTCTTCGCTGCGTTTACGTGACGATGCCGAACGCCAGTCGTTCGCAACGTTTAAACAGCGGATACATCACGATCCCCCCTTTTGTTGATGCTCTGCATGGCCGCCGAGCCAGCGGACGAACCATGCGGCGGCGAGCCGCGCGACCGCGTCGAGCGCACCGGGCTCCTCGAACAGGTGAGTTGCGCCCGGCACGATTTCGATCACCGTTTCGCACGTCAGCCGCGCGGCCGCCAGCCGGTTGAGACGCAGCACCTGATCGTCTCGCGCACCGACGATCAGCAGCGTCGGCGCGGCCACGCGCTCGAGCGCATCGCCGGCCAGGTCGGGGCGGCCTCCGCGCGACACGACGGCGCCGACGGCAGGTTCGCGCGCGGCCGCGACGAGGGCGGCGGCCGCGCCCGTGCTCGCGCCGAACAGGCCGAGCGGCAGCGGCCGGCATTCCGGCAGCGCGCGTATCCACGCAATCGCTGCGCACAGTCGACGGGCGAGCAGATCGACGTCGAAGCGATAGAGCGCCGTGACGCAGTCGACCTGCTCTTCGTCGCGATCGAGCAGATCGAACAGCAGCGTCGCGAGTCCGGCCTTCACCAGCGTCTGCGCGACGGCGCGGTTGCGCGGGCTGAGGCGGCTGCTGCCGCTGCCGTGCGCGAACACGACGACGCCGCGCGCGCCCTGCGGCAACGTCAGCACGCCGTCGAGCCGGGTCCGGTCGATCGGGATCGCGATCTCGCGTGCCTGCATGTCACACCTCGCTTGCCGCGCACCGCGCCGGCTACGCGACCTTCCCCCGGCGGCCGCTTCACGCACGCGTGGCGTCTGTCCCGCGCCCCTTCGCCATTCGGCATCGGTCTTCGCGATCGTTCGTCCGCGGCTGCCGTCGATACATTTCACGGTACGTCGTGCGAATCGGGGCGAAATTGATCCAGGTCAGCCGCGGACAGGCGCGTTGCGCGCGCACGCACGTAGGCAGGCGCGCGCCGACCGCTTTCGTCTGGTGATACGGATCGACCGCGCAGCCGCCCGGCCATCAGAGGGCCGTCATTCAGGAGACTGAATGGTCCGCAAGCAATCCCGGCTCGAACTCCCGGCGATCTGCGTGTTCGCCGTGCACGAGGCGACCCTGAATAACAGGTCGCACGCGAACGGCGGGCCGGCGCCGCAATCGCGGCGCGCCCGCCGGCCGCTCAGGCGACCTCGATGATGACCTTCAGCGCATGGGTTTGCGCCGCGCGGCCGAAGGTGTCGTATGCGCGCTCGACGTCGTCGAGCGAGAACCGGTGCGTGATCAGGCGCGTCGGATCGAGGCGCCCGGCGCGTACGGTCTTCAGCAGCATCGGCGTGCTGACCGTGTCGACGAGCCGCGTCGTGATCGAGATATTGCGATCCCACAGCTTCTCGAGGTGCAGGTCGGCCTTGACCCCGTGCACGCCGACGTTCGCGACCACGCCGCCCGGCGCCACCAGCGACGTGCACATCTCGAACGTCGCCGGAATGCCGACCGCCTCGATCGCGCAATCCACGCCGACGCCGTCGGTCAGCTTCATGACTTCCGCCACCGGGTCGCCGGCGCGGCCGTCGATGCAATCGGTCGCGCCGAAACGCCGCGCCACCTCGAGCCGGTTGCTGTCCGGGTCGACCATGATGATCCGCGCGGGCGAGTAGAACTGCGCGGTCAGCAGCGCCGCCAGCCCGATCGGGCCCGCGCCGACGATCGCGACCGAGCAGCCAGGCTGCACCTTGCCGTTCAGCACGCCGCATTCGAACCCGGTCGGCAGGATGTCGGACAGCATCACGAGCGCGTCCTCGTCCGCGCCCGGCGGAATCCGGTAGAGGCTCGTCTGCGCGTGCGGAATGCGCACGTACTCGGCCTGTGTCCCGTCGATCCGGTTGCCGAGGATCCAGCCGCCCGTCGTGCAGTGCGAATACAGGCCGCGCCGGCAGTACTCGCAGCGCCCGCACGACGAGATGCACGAAATGAGCACGGGATCGCCCGGCTTCAGTGAATCGACCGCGGCGCCGACCTGCTCGACGATGCCGACGCCCTCATGGCCGAGAATGCGGCCGGGTTCGCAGGTCGGTACGTCGCCCTTGAGAATATGCAGATCGGTACCGCAGATCGTCGTGCGCGTCACGCGGACGATCGCGTCGGTAGGCGACTGCAGTTCCGGCCTGGGCCGCTCCTCGAGCGCCTTGCGCCCGGGTCCGTGGTAGACGAGTGCTTTCATTGCGTGTTCTCTCCGTCGATGGGGCGTTGCCCCCTGCGCTCAACAATGTAGGAGACGCGCGGGCCGGCCTGCTTGACCCGCATCAAGCGGCAACGCCTGCTCATGCCTCGAGCACGTAAGTGCCCGGCGCCGGCCCCGATCCGTCATCGGGCATGCGCGCCGGCACGTCGCCCGACGAGCGCGCGTGCAGCCAGTCGCGCCAGCAGGTCCACCACGATCCGTCGACCGCCGGCGTGTCGCGCACGAAATCGTGCCGGCTGCGGTAACCCGCGCCGGGTTCGCGGGTCGCGCATCGATAGTGGCGCCCCGCATGGCCGGGTTCGGACACGATGCCCGCGTTGTGCCCGCCCGATGTCAGCACGAAGGTCAGCGCGTGGTGCGTGAGCAGGTGAAGCTTGTAGACGGAACGCCACGGCGACACGTGATCGCGCTCGGTGCCGACCACGAACGTCGGCACGTCGAGATCGGACAACGCGACCGGCCGCCCGTCGACGCAGTAGCGCCCGGCCGCGAGATCGTTGTCGAGAAAGAGCCGCGTCAGGTATTCCGAATGCATCCGATACGGCATGCGCGTGGTGTCCGCATTCCACGACATCAGGTCGTTGGGCTTCGTGCGCCTGCCGAGCAGGTATTCGCTCATCATCCGCGACCAGATCAGGTCGCGCGCGTTCAGCAGTTCGAACGCGGCGGACATCTGCGCGCCGTCCAGGTAACCCTGCCGCCACATCAGCGCGTCGAGTGCGGACAGTTCGCTCGCGTCGATGAACAGGCCGAGCTCGCCGGGTTCGCTGAAGTCCGTCAGCGCGGCGAGCAGCGTGATCGAGCGCAGCGCGTCATGCCGTGCGTCGCGCGCGAGCGCCGCCGCGCCGATCGCCAGCAGCGTGCCGCCCAGGCAATAGCCGACCGCGTGGACCGCTTCGCCGCACCGTGCGCGCACCGCGTCGAGCGTCGCGAGGAAGCCGTCTCGCACGTAGTCGTCGAGCCCGACGTCGCGGGCCTCCGCGCCCGGGTTGCGCCACGACACCGCAAACACGGTGTAGCCCGCATCGACCAGGAAGCGGATCAGCGAGTTGTGCGGCTGCAGATCGAGGATGTAGTACTTCATGATCCACGACGGCACGATCAGGATCGGTTCGCGCGCGACGTTCGGCGTCATGGGTTCGTACTGCAGCAGCTCGCACAGCGCGTTGCGCCAGACGACGCGCCCCGGCGTAACCGCCACGTCGCGCCCCGGCAGATACGCGGGCGCCTTGCGCGCATGCACGCCGCGCATGCGTTCGGCCAGCGCATGCGCGTCTTCGAGCCAGTGCCGCAGCCCCGCCGCGAGATTCGCGCCGCCGCTGCGCATCGTCGCGTCGAGCGCGACCGGGTTGGTCGCCAGGAAATTGCCCGGCGAGCACGCGTCGAGCCACTGTCGCGCGACGAACCCGACCAGTTCCTCGTGGTGCCGTTCGACGCCCGGCACGCCGCGCGTTGCGTCGCGCCACCAGCGCTGGGTCGCGAGAAAGCCGTCGCGATAGAACCGGAACGGCCAGTTCGACCAGGCGGGCGCGGCGAAACGCGGGTCGGCTTCCCCCGTGTGCACCGCGTAACCGTCTTCGTCCGTGTCGTCGCGCGCGGCGGGCGCCCCGGCCGACCACGACACGGCCGCGATCCACGCCTGCGTCGCGAGCTCGAGGCACTTTCCCGGCGACACCGCCAGATGCGCGCCCCAATCGAGCATCGCCAGCGCCAGCGACACGGGCGACAGCCCGAAGGTCATCGCGGCAAGGCTTGCGTGCGCCGCGCGGTTCCACTGCTCGACGGGCGTCGCATCGGGCCGCTTGCGTTCGTCCGCGCGCGGCTGCGGGCGCGCGTCCGCGGCAGCGGGAGCCACGTCGTGGCTCGCGGGATCTCGTGCGGCGGAGCCGCGCATGGCGATCACTTTCATTTCATGTGCATCCCGCCGTTCACGGCAAAATCGGCGCCGGTCGCGAACGCGCCTTCGTCCGAGCACAGGAACGCGACGAGCGCCGCGATCTCGTCGGGGCGGCCGAGACGCCCCACCGGGATCTGCGGCAGGATCTTCGTGTCGAGCACTTCCTTCGGCACCGACTCGACCATCGGCGTCGCGAGATAGCCCGGCGATACGGTATTGACGGTCACGCCGTGTTTGGCGAGCTCGAGCGCCAGCGCTTTCGTGAACCCGTGCACGCCGGCCTTCGCGGCCGCGTAGTTGGTCTGCCCGTACGCGCCCCGCGAGCCGTTCACCGAGCCGACGTTGACGATGCGGCCGAAGCCGCGCTCGATCATTCCGCCGACGAACGGCTTCGTCATGTTGAACATGCTGTCGAGGTTGGTGCGCAGCACCGCATCCCATTGCGACTTCGTCATCTTCACGAAGGTGGCGTCGTGCGTGATGCCGGCGTTGTTGACGAGCACGTCGACGCCGCCGAGTTGATCGATCACGCGCTTCCCGCAGCGCTGGCACGAGTCGAAATCGGCGACGTCGACCTCGAACGCGTGAAAGATGCGCCCGGCGTCGCGTTCCTGCGTGAGCCACGTCGCGACGTGGTCGTTGTGTTCGGTGTGCGACACCGCCACCGTCATGCCCGCGTCGTGCAGGCAACGGCTGATCGCGGCGCCAAGGCCGCCCATTCCGCCGGTAACGAAGGCAACACGCTCATCTCGCATAGACGCTCTCCTGTGCCGCATCGCCGCCCGTCCGGCAGCCGTCGAGCGGCGTCACGTTGGCATCGCTCATCATCGTCCCCGTTTCAAACCGGTCCGTTGATCGGGATCAGGGTCCATGCCGCCCGTCGGCGCCCGGCGCGGCGGCCCCGCCACTGTGCGTTGATGCCGCACGGGCGCCGTTGATCTGAGTCAAGCGCGCGGAAACCCTGCTTCGTAGACTGGATTGCACTGGCGGATCACCCGTCGATGGAGCGATTCCGATGAGCTACAAGAGCATGGTCGTGCACCTCGATACGAGCGCCCGCGCGCATTCGCGCCTCGAGTTCGCGCTGCGGCTGGCGCGGCGTTTCGACGCGCACCTGACCGGCCTGTTTGCAGTCTATACGCCGGAACTGACTTCGTTCTACGTGATGGCCGGTTCCGCCGACTATTTCCGCGAACGCGAGGAACGGCGCAATCAATGCCACGCCGCGCTGGAGCGCCTGTTCCATGCGGAAACGGCGCGGGCCAAGGTGTCGAGCAACTGGGTGTGCGCGGATGCGCGCGCCAACTTCGTCGTGCCGCGCCACGCACGCCATGCGGATCTCGTGATCGTCGGCCAGGGCGATCCGGACGATCCGGACACCTACATCGACGACCAGTTTCCGGAGAACCTGGTGCTGTCCGCCGGCCGCCCGGTGCTGTTCGTGCCGTATGCGGGCGAGTATCCGACGCTCGGCGAGCGCGTGCTCGTCGCGTGGGACGGCAGCCGCGAAGCGGCCCGCGCCGCGCACGACGCGCTCCCGTTTCTCGAGCATGCGAAGCGCACGACGGTCGCCGCCGTCGTCAACGGCAATCACGCGGACGCCGGGGTGCGCATCCCGGGCGCGGACGCGGCGTTGATGCTCGCGCGGCACGCATCGGACGTGAACGTGCTCGACATCGGTACCGGCACCGGCGCGTCGATCGGCGACACGCTGCTGTCGCGCGCGTACGAAACGGGTTCCGACCTGCTCGTGATGGGGGCCTACGGCCATTCGCGCTGGCGCGAACTGGTGATGGGCGGCGCCACGCGCACGGTGCTGGGGTCGATGACGCTGCCGGTGCTGATGTCGCACTGAGCGGGTCGAAGCCCATGCGCGAGGCCGGCACATCGGCCTCGCAGCCCGGCGGGAACGGCCGGGCCGTTTGATCCAGATCAGCGCGAGCGCCCCGCGTGCGCCGATGATGAAGACATCCGCGCCTCTCCAGGGAAACGCCATGTACTCGAACATTCTGGTTGCGCTCGACGGCAGCGAAACATCCTCGCATGCACTCGACGCCGCGCTGACGCTCGCGGCGGAAACGGGTGCGCGGCTGACCCCCGTCTACGTCGTCGATTTCCTGGTGCCGGCCTACGACATGTACGGATACGATCCGTCGATCCTCGTCGACGCCTTCCGCGAAGAAGGGTTGCGCGTCACCGACGACGCCGCGCAACGGATGGCCGCGCGCGGCGTGTCCGGCACGCCGCAGATCGCCAACGTCGAGCCGGCCGGCGAAGACATCGCGGACCGCATCCTGGTCGTCGCGCGGGAAACCGGAGCCGACCTGATCGTGATGGGCACGCACGGCCGGCGCGGCTTCCAGCGCCTCTTCCTCGGCAGCGTGGCCGAGCGCGTGCTGCGCCTGGCCACGTGCCCGGTCCTGATGATTCCGGCGCGCTGCGCGCCGCAGCCTGCCGCCGAAACCGCGGCGGCGTCGACCGACTAGGGTCTGTTTACATACGGAACACGCATGCGAATGCCCGAAATCGCTCGTAGGGCAAGGAGGGAGCAACCGTCTTTCATGTCAAGCCAAATGAAGCGAGTCATTCCAATGCGAGCCCGATTTGGCCATGGCATTCAGGATGGTCAAGAGCTTGCGCATCGCGGCAACAAGGGCAACCTTTTTGGGCTTGCCCAGGGCCGTCAAGCGCGCATAAAAGCTTTTGAAGACCGTGTTGTGGCGCACTGCGACGAGCGTAGCCATGTACAACGCTCGTCGGACCTCGGCGCGGCCACCCCAGATCGTGCGTTGGCCGCGCATTTGGCCCGAATCTCGGTTCAGGGGAGCCACGCCGACCAGTGCGGCGATGCGCCGACGACACAACGAACCCAGTTCAGGCAATTCGGCCAGCAGCGTAGCGACAGTCGCAGGACCAATGCCTTTGACGCTGGACAGCGCCTGGGCCAATTCGGCGTGGTGGGTGCGCACATGATCGGCGCAGTCGTGTTCGACATCGTCGATCTGCGATTTGAGGAACTTGATGGTTTGCTCGATGCTCGGACGCGCACTGGCATGCGCCAACGTCAGGCGTCTCCGCTCAGCCGTCAGCATCGTAACCAGCTGCCTGCGACGCAACACGAGCGCCTGCAAGCGCTGCAATTGCGCGTCGGGCAACTGCTTGATAAAGCGCTCGCGCTGCGGATGCTGGTGCAACACGCGGGCAAACGCGGCCAACATCCGCGCGTCGAGGCTGTCCGTCTTCGCCAACGTGCCCATGGCACGAGCAAAGTCGCGCGCCTGACGGGGATTGACCACGGCCACCGACAGTCCCGCAGCCTGCAAGGCACACGCCGCCTCGAATTCGTAGCCGCCCGTGGCTTCGAGTACGACGAGTGCTGGAGCCAGCTTCGCCAGTTCGGCCGTCATCGCTTCAATGCCGTCACTATTGTTGGCGTATTGCCAGGTCGAACTCGCCGTGCTGCTGCCAATTTCCAGCGTGTCGCGCGAAACATCGATACCGATGAACACTGCTTCGGGCATGTTCTTCCACTCCCATCCTTGTTTATGCGAACTTTATTCCGACAACCGTTCGGGCTTACGGAAGAACGGTCCGACTCACGCGCCCAGTGCTCACTCGCGGGCTTGGTTTCCCAGAGGAGGAACGGGCTACGTGAGCCGGTCCGAAACCGCAGACTTAAAGATACAAGGAGCGCCGTTTGGCCGTGCCAAACAAGCGACGAGCGACGCCGCCATACGGGCGATTTCGGGCATTCCCGTGGAATGGTTTTTTTAAAATTTGGGGTTGCCACGAGAACGGCCGCTCGCCGCGTTGCGCTCCTTGCGAATACGTCCAGTATTCGCGGCGTCGCGCGCCTCGCGAGCGGCCGTTCTCGTCGCAACGCATGCGTGTTCCGTATGTAAACAGACCCTAGGAGCCGTCATGAGCTACAAGACCCTGCTCGTCCACCTCGACGACAGCGAGCGCAGCGCGCGTCGGCCTCGCACTCGAACTCGCGGCGCGCTGGAACGCGCATCTGATCGGCCTCTACGTGGTCTGCCAGGACCTGTTCGAGCCGTTGCGGCGGCCCGACGAACCGCTGAAGCTTGCCGTGTACGAGCGCCTGTGCGACGCGCGCCGCAAGCAGGCGGAGGCGCGCTTGCTCGCAGCGGCCGAGCGCGCGGGACGCAGCGTCGAATGGCAGGCACCGGCCGGCCCCGCGACCGAGACCGCGATCCTGCATGCGCGGCATGCGGATCTGCTGGTGCTCGGCCAGCCCGATCCGCACGACCGCATGACGTATATCGCCAGCCATTTCGTCGAGGATGTCGTGATGGGCAGCGGCCGCCCGGCGATCGTCGTGCCCTACGCGGGCGACGTGCGGACGATCGGCGAGAACGTGCTGATCGGCTGGGACGGCGGGCGCGAAGCCGCCCGCGCGATGGCCGATGCGCTGCCGCTGCTCGCCCGCGCGCGCTTCGTCAACGTCGAAACCGTCGCGCGCAAGCGCCCCGATCCGGACAAGACGCCCGCGGGCGTCGACGTCGCCGCGTATCTCGAGCGGCACGGCGTTCGCGCGTCGTTCTCGACGACGCCGCGCGAGGGCGACCTCGGCTCGGGCGCGACGCTGCTGAACCGGGCCAGCGACCTGCATGCCGACCTCATCGTGATGGGCGCATACAGCCACACGCGGATGCACGAACGTGTGCTGGGCGGCGCCACGCGCACGATCCTCGAGACGATGACGGTGCCGGTGCTGATGTCGCATTGACCGGCGCACGGGGCGGCCGAACCCGGCCGCCCGGCTGGCCGCCCCTGCGGCATGACGCCGCACGCCTGTAGGAATCGCCCTACACGGCTTCCACGTTGCCTACCTCATCTTCAATCCACGCTGATTCCGCTCGGGTGCCGGCGCGTCCATACTGCCCCCCATCAAAGCCGGATAGCCGTGCGCGTCCAGGAACCCGTCCGGCACGGATTTCGTTTCACGAAGACGGCGGACAGCCGACGCCGCACGCCAAACGGTCGACGCGCCCCCACCCGGGTCCCGATCGCCGCAGACCCAACGAACTGGAGCAGATCATGCTGAGCCATGCCGATGCCGTGACGGCCGCCCCGTCCCGCCCCGTCACGTCGCCGTACCCGGTCACCCGGGAAGACCAGCCGAAGCGCGCCGCGTCCCGTTGCTCGACCTGCGCGCTGCGTACCGTGTGCATGCCGCAGTCGCTGACGCCCGCGGAATTCGCGCGCGTCGACGCGATGATCTGCACGACGCGGCACGTCAGGCGCGGCGAAACGCTGTTTCGCGCGGGTGACGCATTCAACAGCATCTATGCGGTGAGGACCGGTTCGTTCAAGACCATCGTGATGCATCGCGATGGAGACGAGCAGATCACCGGCTTCCAGATCGTCGGCGAATCGCTCGGGCTCGACGGCGTGCACACCGGGCGGCACAACGGCGACGCAATCGCGCTCGAGGACAGCACCGTCTGCATCATTCCGTTCGGCCAGCTCGAACAGATGTGCCGCGACGTACGGCCGATGCAGCATCACGTGTACCAGATGATGAGCGGCGAGATCGTGCGCGAATCCGCGCAGATGCTGCTGCTCGGCACGATGACCGCCGAGCAGCGCGTGGCTGCGTTCCTGCTGAACCTGTCCACGCGCTTCAAGGCGCGCGGCTACTCGGCCGCCGAATTCGTGCTGCGGATGACGCGCGACGAGATCGGCGAATATCTCGGGATGAAGCTCGAAACGGTCAGCCGCATGCTGTCGAAGTTCCAGCGCAAGGGGCTCGTCGCCGCGCAAGGCAAGCAGATCCGCATCGTCGATTCGGACGGCCTCGCGAGCGTGTGAGCCTCTGCGAGCGCGCGTTGCGGGAAACGCGCGCCGCTCAGCCGCGCGTGGCGAGCACCGCGGCGCCCGACACGCGTCCCGCGCGCAGGTCGTCGAGCGCGCGATTCGCGTCCGTCAGCGCATAACGCACCGCTTCCACCCGCAGCGGCATCGCATCGGCGATCCGCATGAACGCGGCCGCGTCCGCTCGCGTCAGGTTGGCGACCGACGCGATGCGGCGCTCGCCCCACAGCCACGCGTACGGAAAGCCCGGGATATCGCTCATGTGAATGCCGCCGCATACGACGATCCCGCCTTTGTCGACCGCGCGAAGCGCGGCCGGCACCAGTGCGCCCACCGGCGCGAAGATCAGCGCGGCGTCGAGCGTCTCCGGCGGCGGCTCGTCGCTGCCGCCCGCCCATGCCGCGCCGAGCCTGCGCGCGAGCTGCTGGGCGACGGTGTCGCCGGGCTTCGTCAACGCAAACACCTTCCGCCCCTCGAAATGCGCGACCTGCGCGACGAGATGGGCGGCCGCGCCGAAGCCGTAGATGCCGACACGGCGCGCATCGCCGGCCATGCGCAAGGTTCGATATCCGATCAGGCCGGCGCACAGCAGCGGCGCGGCCTCGAGATCGGAATAGCGTTCGGGCAAGTGCACGCAATAGCGGCTGTCGGCCACGGTGCGCTCCGCGTAGCCGCCGTCGATCGTATAGCCGGTAAAGCCCGGCGCATCGCACAGATTCTCCCGCCCGGCGGCGCAATACGCGCAATGGCCGCAGGTGTGCCCGAGCCACGGCACGCCGACCCGGTCGCCAATCGTGAAACCCGTCACGCCGTCGCCCAGCGCCGCCACCGTTCCGACGATCTCGTGCCCCGGCACCAGCGGCAGCCTGGGGTCGGGCAGATCGCCGTCGACGACGTGGAGATCGGTCCGGCAGACACCGCATGCGTGCACGTCGATCAGCAGCTGGCCCGGCGCCGGCAGCGGATCCGGCACGCGCGCCTCGCGCAAATGCGGCGTCGCGCCGTCAAACATCATCGCAAGCATCCTGGCCTCCCCGCCCGATCGCGTTCGCACGCCTTCCATCATGCGCGCTTCGTCCGCACGTCGCGTGTAGGAATCCGCTGATCGCGCCCGCGCGATTCCTACGACAACTTCGGGACCGCCTGATTGAATGCCCCGGGAGCCCCGACGATACTGGATACACGGCAACAGACCATGCCGCACGCCGACACGACGCAGGTCGACCAGGAGACGCACGATGTCACACGCTACGTTTCGTTCCGAATCGGGCTATCGGGCCACGTACCAGACGGATGTCACCGCTTGCGCCGCGCCGTCTGCAACGCCTGCCGCAGGGTCGCCCGCGCTGCCCGACACGCAGGCGCTCGTCGCCCTGGCGCGCGACGCCGGCATGCTCGTCACGCTCGATGCGATGATCGGGCGCGAGCGGTACGAAAGCGTGACGGGCTCGATCGCCACGCTGGCCCGCTTCGCGCAGGCACTGCAGCTTGCGATGCGCGAGGCGGCGTGATGCCGGCCGCGTGCATGCGCCCGGCCGCCACGGCCGATCCGGTTTCGCGTGCCGTCGGCGCCTTGCCGCCGGCACGCGTCGCGGCGAGACGATGCGCATCGTTCCCATAGCGCCGACGACGAACGTGGCGCACGGCGCGCCCTTTCCGCCGGCGCACGCGCGATGAACCGGCACCTTCTCGAACGCGTTGCCCCGCATCTCCCGGGGCTCGCGCTGCTGGCGGATTACCGGCGCGCGTGGCTCGGGCGCGACCTCTACGCGGGCGTCGCGCTCACCGCGGTGCTGGTGCCCGTCGGCATGAGCTATGCACAGGCGGCCGGCCTGCCCGCCGTCACGGGCCTCCATGCGTCGATCGCCGCGTTGCTTGCGTATGCGCTGCTCGGCCCGAGCCGGATCCTCGTCCTCGGTCCCGATTCGGCGCTGGCCGCGCTGATCGCCGGCGCGATCGCCCCGCTCGCCGCCCATGACCCGCAGCGCGCCATCGCGCTGGCCGGCGCGCTGGCGCTGGCGGCCGGCACGATCTGCATCCTGCTCGGTACGCTCCGCCTCGGCTTCGTCACCGACCTGCTGTCACGTCCGATCCAGTACGGCTACCTGAACGGTATCGCGATTGCGCTCGCGATCGGCCGGCTGCCGGAACTGCTCGGCATGCCTGCCGCGTCCAGCGACATGGCCGCCGCCGTCCGGCAGATCGCACGCGGGCTGCTCGACCATCAGGTCTCGGTGAACGCCTGCGTGCTCGGCGCGGGCGCGCTCGCGGCCATTGCGCTGCTCAAGCGCGTGGCGCCGCGCTGGCCCGCCATGCTGATCGCCGTGCTGGCGGCCACCCTTGCCGCGCAACTGCCGCCGCTGCACGGCGTCGCGACGGTCGGCACACTGCCGGCCGGCGCGCCGGTGCCGCACCTGCCGGCCGCCTCGCTCGCGGACGTCGCGGCGCTCGCGTCCGGCGCCGTCGCCGTCGCGCTGGTATCGTTCGCCGACATCAGCATGCTGTCGCGCGCGCTCGCCGCGCGCGCGGGCGAAACGCCGGACCGCAACCAGGAACTGGTCGCACTGGGTGCCGCCAACCTGCTGGCCGGCATGATGCAGGGCTGCGCGGTCAGCAGCAGCGCATCCCGCACGCCCGTCGCGATTGCCGCGGGCGCGCAGAGCCAGGTCACGAACCTCGTCGCGGCGGCGTGCATCGTGCTGCTGCTCGCCGTCGCGCCGACGCTGCCGATGCGGGTGCCGCGCGCCGCATTGGCCGCGGTCGTCGTCTATGCGGCACTCGGCATCGCGGACGTCCGCAGCGTCGTGCGGCTGTACCGGATGCGTCGCGGCGAATGCCTGATTGCGGTGCTGTGCTTTGCCGGCGTGATCGGCATCGGCGTCGTGCCCGGCATCCTGCTCGCCAGCGCGCTGTCGCTGCTGTCGTTCGTGTGGCGCGCCTGGCATCCGTACGATGCGGTGCTGGGCCGGCTGGCCGGCGTACGCGGCTATCACGACATCGCGCGCCATCCGGACGCCGTACAGACGCCGGGGCTCCTCCTGTTTCGCTGGGACGCGCCGCTCTTCTACGCGAACGTCGAGATTTTCTGCGAGCATCTGCACGCGGCGCTGGGGCACGCGCCGTCGCCGGCGTCGCGCATCGTCATCGCGGCCGAGCCCGTCACGGATATCGACGTCAGCGCTGCCGACCGGCTCGTGGCGCTGGCCGACGAACTCCGAGAGCGCGGGATCGCGCTGTGCTTCGCCGAAATGAAGGGGCCGGTGAAGGATCGCCTGCGCGCGTACGGGCTGTTCGACACATTCGGAGAGGCGAACTTCTTTCCGACCGTGACCGACGCCGTCGCGCATCATGTCCGGCAACGGCGGGAAGACTCGCGGGCCGGCCACGTGTCGCGCACGCGCCGCAGGCAGGTGCGGCGCAGGCTCAGGCGGCCCGCGCGACGCTGACAGCGGACGACATCGGGCGGGCCGGTTCGCGTCAGAGGGTGAACGTGTCCGACTTCTTCATTTCGATCCACGTCATGCCGGTTCGCAGCCCTTCCAGCGCCGCTTCACGCTCGCTGGCGAAAATCCGGCTGTGCGCGAACGCGCGTTCGCACGTGCCGTCGGGCGCCTTGTGCGTCACATGGATCCGGCACTGGTAGCCGCCCCCGTCGACGGCGGCCGTTTCGATCGCCACCGACCAATCCGCTTCGTGAAGCTCGCCTGAAACCGCCATTTCAGCCCCCTCGCCGACCCTGCATCGGCGCCGCGCACCGGTGCGCGCTCGACCTGCATCAACGGCGCGAACCCGCTGCGCGACGGGTTCACGCATAAAACCGGAAAACCCCGCTGTGAAGCAATACGGGCCGTCCGCCGATCGCTTCCAGCATATCGCGCGCCGCCCGCTCGATCACGGGACGATGGCGCGCGAATGCGTCCGCCAGGTCCTGTTCGCGCGGCGACGCCGCGCGGAAGTGATCCGCCAGTTGCCGAAAGGGTAGATTCGCCGTTCCGCGCTACGCCGCTGCGGCGGCACGCGGCGCGTCGTCACTGCGCATCAGCAGCACCGGGCACTTCGAGCCGCGCAGGAAGCGCTCCGCGACGCTGCCGAGAAACACGCGCCGGATACCGCGCCGCCCGTGCGTGCCGATCACGGCCAGATCGATGCGATGCTCGTCGACATAGCGCTGCAGGCGTTCGGCGACGTCCTCGCCGATGGCCGCCGTCTCGACGAGTTCCGTGTCGCCGTTCACCGCCGCGTGCGAGATGGTCCGCTCGACCTCGCGCAGCACCGCGACGCCGTCGCGCCGGGCCTCCTCGAGCAGCACGTCGGGATCGACCCGCCCGGCAAAGGTGAACAGGATCGACGTGTCGACGACGTAGACCGCGAACAGGCGGGCGCCACTGAGCTTCGCCATCTTCAGGGCTTCGTCGAGCGCGTGCTTCGACGAAGCGCTGCCGTCCACGGCCACCATGATCTTCTTGTACATGCGAACCTCGCTGGGTGAATGGCCGGGCGCTGTCGTCGCGTCCGGTTCTGTCACCATCATCGACGGCCGCACGATTCGAACGTTGATTTCCGTCAAGCGTCCCGGACGACTGGCCGCGACGAACCGTCGCGCCCGGTGCGCGCCGCCTGCGCGCCCGTCCCGCCCTGCGGCGGCGGCACCATCGCGTCGCCGCGCTCGAATTGCCGGAACGCCTCGGCGATGTGCTTGCGCAGCAGCGCCACGTCCCACGGCCGGGTCAGGATCTTCTGCACCGATCCCGCGCCGCTCGGGTCGCTGAGCGACTGCGCGTCGGCATAGCCGGACAGCAGGATGCGCACGATGTCCGGATAAAGCGACCTGACGCGCTGCAACAGATCGATCCCGGAGAGGTTCGGCATGCGGAAGTCCGACACGATCACGCCGACCCGATGCTGTGCGAGCAGGTCGAGCGCATCGGCCGGATCGGTCGTGCCGAGAATCTCGTAGCCGTCTCGGCCGAGCGCCTGCCTGAGCGTTTGCAGCACGGCCTGGTCGTCGTCGACCAGCAGCAGCGTCCGGTGCAGCAGTTCGCGCTGCCGGCAATGCTCCGGGAGCGCCGAGCCGGCGGAGAGCATGTCGGCAATTTCCGCCCCGGTGACCGGATGGCTGAAGTAATAGCCCTGCATCGCGTGACAGTGGTGCCGGTTCAGGAAAGAAAGCTGCGCTTCCGTCTCCACGCCCTCGGCCACCGTCTCCATGTGCAGCGACTCCGCCATCGCGATGATCGAGCGCGTCAGCGACGCGCCTTCCGCGCTCGTGGTGACGTCGCTGAGGAACGACTTGTCGATCTTCACGACATCGATGGGCAGGTCCTTCAGGTACGACAAGCTGGAATAGCCGGTGCCGAAATCGTCCAGCGACAGCACGACGCCGAGCGCCTTCAGTTCGCGCAGCGTCTGTGCGATCGCGTTGCAGTCCTGCATCAGCACGCTTTCGGTCAACTCGAGTTCGAGCCAGGCCGGCTCCAGGCCGGTATCCGTCAGCGCGTCGCGCACCACGTCGGCCATGTTCTGCTGCCGGAACTGGCGTGCCGACAGGTTGACGGCGATCCGTAGCGGCGGATGTCCGTCGCGACGCCAGGCGACCGCCTGCGCACAGGCCGTGCGCAACACCCATTCGCCGATCGGCAGAATCAGCCCGGTTTCCTCGGCGATCGGAATGAAGCGATCGGGCGGAATCACGCCGATTCCGGGGCGGCGCCAGCGAATCAGCGCCTCGACGCCGCTGATCTGGCCGGTCTTGAGATCGACCTTCGGCTGGTAGTACAGCTCCAGTTCGCCGTTCGCGACGGCCTCGTGCAGCGCGTTTTCGAGTTCGGCCTGCTCTTCCACGCGTGCGCCCAGCTCGCGCGTGTAGAAGCTGTAGCCGTTTCGCCCGCATTCCTTCGCGCAATACAGCGCGGCGTCGGCCGTCCTCAGCAGCGTTTCCGCGTCGGTGCCGTCGGTCGGACAGACGCTGACGCCGATGCTCGTCGTCACGTGCAGGTCGTGTCCGCCGAGCACGAACGGCGCGCCGAAGGTGTTCAGGATCTTGCGGGCGACCGCATCCGCGTCCGCCGCCGTCGACAGGTTGACCAGCATCACGACGAACTCGTCGCCGCCGAGCCGCGCGACCGTGTCGCCGTCGCGCACGGCCGCCGTGAGCCGGGCCGACACGGCCCGCAGCAGGCCGTCGCCGATCGAATGGCCGAAGGTGTCGTTGACGTGCTTGAAGCGATCGAGGTCGAGCACCATCACCGCGACCAGGTGTCCGGTGCGCCGCGTCTGCGACATCGCCTGCTCCATGCGGTCGCTCAGCAGGTTGCGGTTGGGCAGGCCGGTCAGCGCATCGTGGTTGGCGAGATACTCGATGCGCCCCTGCTGCAGCTTGCGCTCGGTGATGTCCTGCACGATGCCGCGCAGGATGATCGCGTGGTTCAGGTCGCGCCCCGCCTCCGCCTGGTGCAGCACGTGGCGCTCGGTGCCGTCCGGGTGAATCAGCCGATGCTCGAGCGAAAACGGGGTGCCCTCGGTGCGCAGGCTCGTGAACGACTGGATCAGAAGCGGCTGCTCGTCGAGCGGAACCGCTTGCAGGAGACGATCGAAGGTGGGCGGCGTACGTTCGGGGTCGAGGCCGAGGATCCGGTACAGCTCCGGCGACCAACTGCCGTCCGCCCGGCCCGCCTGATACGCCCAGTTGCCCAGATGCGCGAGCGCCTGCGCATGGGTCAGGCTGATCTCGGCGGTCGCAAGCTGTTCGAGTGTCGCGGCAGCGCGCAGCAGGTAGCGGATCCGGTAGCCGAGCAGCTTCCAGCGCATCGGCTTGGAGACGAAATCGGTCGCGCCGGCGTCGAAGGCGCTGGCGATCGACGTATCGTCGTCGTTGCCCGTGAGCATGACGATCGGCACGCGGCGACCTTCCGGCAACGCGCGCAGCTGGCGGCAGCAGGCGAAGCCGTCGCCGCCGGGCATCTCGACGTCGAGCAGCACCACGGCGGGACGATGACGCAGGAACGCGTCGATGCCCTCCTGCGGCCCGGTCGCTTCCTCGACGCGAAAACCCTCCGGCTCGAGGGTCTCCACGACCAGCAGACGCGTCATCGCATCGTCGTCGACGATCAGAATCACCGGCGCATCGGAATGTCGATCGTTCACGACTCGGTTCCCTCCGTTTCCAATGGCTTCAGTGGCTCATCCGGCGACCCGCTCCGCGAGCAGCGCGGCCTGCGCCCGCTCGAATTCGGCGTTCGTGCCGGCGACCAGGTCCGCCGCCGCGGCGACTTCGGCGGCGCGCGCGAACTGCTCGATCTCCTTGCAGCGGGCCGACAGCACGTGCGCGCCGACGTTCGCACTGCTCGATTTCAGCGTATGGGCGGCAAGCCTCAGCGCATCGGCATTGCCCGCCGCGACGGCCGCATGCATGTCGCCGATCAGTCGCGGCGCATCCAGCACGAACTGATCGATGATCCGGGTCAGGATGTCGGGGCGGCCGGGCCGCTGGAGCGCGCGCAATGCGTCGAGTGCCTTGCGGTCGATCACGTTCGAGTCGCCGTCCGGGGCGGCGCTCGGCGGGTCGGTTGCCGGGTCGGTTCCCGCCTCGATCGCCGCATCGATTGCCGCATCGGTTGCCGAATCGACGGCTGTGTCGCTCGCGGCCGGCGCCACTGCCGGCACCGCCGGCGCATCGCCGCGCGCAAAGCGCGCGAGCATCTGCAGCAGCGCATCGCGACGGAACGGTTTTCCGAGGTAGTCGTCCATGCCGGCGGCCAGGCAGCGCTCCCGGTCGCCGCTGAGCGCATTGGCCGTCAACGCGATGACCGGCAGTCGCGGCGCGCCGGCCGCCGCTTCGTGCCGACGCAGCAGCCGCGTCGCTTCGAAGCCGTCCAGCAGCGGCATCTGGCAATCCATCAGGACCACGTCGAACCTTTCGTTCGCGAGCCGCTCCAGCGCCTGCCGGCCGTTCTCGGCGACTGCCACCGCGTAGCCCGTATCCTCCAGCATCGCCAGCGCGATCTGCTGGTTGACCGCGTTGTCCTCGACCAGCAGCACGCGCGCCGCAACCGCGCCGGGCAACGGGCCGCCGTCCGGTTCGGCTTCGTCGGCGAGCGGCGCCGACGACGGCAGCCGGGGCGGCCTCACGCGCATCGCCGACGCGATGGCCGTGTACAGCTCCGCACCATGGAGCGGCTTCGTCAGCCGGGCGTCGATGTCGAGTTCCCGCGCGACCTGGATGCTGTCCATCATCTCGAACGCGGTCAGCGTGACGATCCTGAGCGCACGCAGCGACGGGTCGCGGCGGATGTGCTGCACGAGCGAGATGCCGTCCATGCCCGGCATCCGCACATCGACGATGGCGAGATCGAACGGCACGCCGTCGGAGACGGCCGACCGCAACTGCGACAGCGCATCGCCGCCGCCGATGGCCGTCGCGACGCACAGCTGCCATTCGAACGCATGTTCGACGAGGACGCTGCGATCGGTCTCGCTGTCGTCCACGATCAGGACCCTCAACCCTGCCAGCGACCGTCGCGCGCCCTCGACCGCGCCGGCCGCGCCGTCCGCCGGCTCGAGCCGCGCGGTCACGGTGAACACCGAGCCCTTGCCGGGCGTCGATTCGAGCGTGAGCGTGCCGCCCATCATCTCGGCCAGCTGGCGGGAAATCACGAGCCCCAGCCCGGTTCCGCCGTATTTGCGCGCGGTCGAGCTGTCGGCCTGCTGGAACGGCCGGAACAACTGCGCGGACACGTCCGGCGCGATGCCGATGCCGCTGTCGGCGATCGCGAACACGACGCGGCCGTCGTCCGCATACGACACGGTCAGCGCGATCTGCCCGCGCTCGGTGAACTTGATCGCATTGCCGATCAGGTTCGTCAGGATCTGGCGCAGCCGGACCGGGTCGCCGCGCACCCATTCCGGCACCGGGTCCTGCTTGCGAAAGCGCAGCGCGAGCCCCTTGCGCGTGGCGGTGGGTTCGAGCAGCGCGACGACATCGTCGAGCAACTGATGCAGGTCGAAATCGATGCGCTCGAGCGTCAGCTTGCCGGCCTCGATCTTCGAGAAATCGAGTATGTCGTCGATGATGATGAGCAGCGTCTGGCCCGACCGATACACGGTGTCGACGAACTTGCGTTGCTTCGACGTCAGGCGCGTGCGTTGCAGCAGCTCGGTCATGCCCAGCACGCCGTTCATCGGCGTGCGGATCTCGTGGCTCATCCTCGCGAGGAATTCCGATTTCGCCGAATTCGCGGTTTCGGCCGCGTCGATGGCCGCCTTCAGGTCGATGTCGCGGCGTTCGATTTCGTCGAGCATCGTATTGAAGCCGGCGATCAGGGTCGCGACTTCGTCGGTGCCGTGGTGACGCACGCGCAACGACAGGTCGCTGCCGCTACGGATGCGGGCCATGGTGCGCGTCAGGTTCCCCAGCGGGAGGGAGATCGACTTGCCGAGGCGATGGCTGATCACGAAGCCGACGACCGCGAGCAACAGCGACACGACGGCGATCATCCCGACCGCGCCGGCCATCGCGCGGTACACCTGCGACACGATGCTGCGCTGCTGCAGGTCGACGCGCACGGCTTCCTGTTCCGTGTAGGCCGCGAGCCGATTCGCGGTCGTGTCCACATCCGCGACGATGCGCTGCATGCTGGCGTCGTTGGACAGCATGTTCGACCTCACCGCGAGGATGCGGCGTGCGGCACCGGCCAGGGCCGCCGTCAGCGGAACCATGTCGTGCGCACGGCTCAGTTCGCCCTGCCCGCTGGCGACGAGCGCATCGCGCAGCGCGCTCGCGGCGGCGGCGAGCTTGTCGATATCCTTCCGTACCTCGTCGCCGACGCGCTCGAGCTGTTCCGTGCTCTCGCCTTGCCCGGCCAGGCGGAGGTCGGCCGTCAATTCCTCGATCCCCCCCATGACGACCGACGACAGGTACCTGATCCGCGCCGCTTGCCGCTGGAACGCGATCGTTTCGTCGAGACGCTGTCGCGCCTTGACGATCCGCAACGCGAACGGGTCGGCGATTTCCGCCAGCTTCGTGTCGAGCGCATCGAGCAACTTCGTCACTTGGTCCTTTGTTTCCTGATAGCGCGTCGCGACGGACGGCTCCGCGAACATCCTGCCGCGCAGCGCGACCAGGCTGTCGTTGCCGTCGAGGAGGTCGGCCGCCACCCGCTCGAGCGTATCCGACACGTCCCGCGTCGCGGCGGCATCGACGTTCGGCGCCGCGATCGTCAGCGCGTTGCGCGCGCCGTCGAAGGCCGCCTTCATCCGTTCCCGCAGCGGGGCGAGCCGGTACCGGTTCGGCGCGCCGTCGACATGACCGGCAACGTTGAGGATGTCCTTGACGTTCATCCGAACCTTGTCGAGCGCATGAATCGTCCGGTTGTACGCGATGTTGGCCGCCAGCGCGTCGGTCAAGGCGGTTTCCGCCTGGTTGTCCAGCCGTTCCGTCTCCTTGCCGATGGCGGCCAGCGACGTCTCGCTCCGTGCCTGCACGCGCTCGATCAGCCTGCTGTCGGCGTCGAGCTGCGCGACATCCCGCAGACGCTGGCCGACGCCCTCGCTCATCGACTGCAGCATTGCCGCCACGGCGTCGTACGGTTCGTCGATGTCGTGCCCGTCGATCGCGCGCACGGCGGCCGTGATGGCGGCGATCCGCTGCAATTGCGTCCCGATTTCCGACGTCGCCTGCTCCTGCTCGGACGCGTCCCGCGCCTGCTCGAGCCGGCTGAAATCCACCGCGAGCTCCGCGTACGCGCGCTGGAGTTCGTTGCTGCGCACCTGCAACGGCAGCGACTCCTTCGTGAGCGTGCCCACACCGGAGGCGATGCCGTGCACCGCGATCAGGCTGGTCGCGGAAATCGCCAGTGCACCCAGCAGCATCAGGCTGGTGCCGGTGACAAGCTTGGCCCTGATGTCCATGCAGCCTCCGGGGTCGGGACGGCCCGCGCGCAGCCATCCTGACGGTTACTTGGCCGGCGCGTCCAGGGGCGTGATGCGGCCGTGCGCGATTTCGGAGAGGAACACCGCGTTCAGCGCCTGGTGATTGTCCGCGCTCAGATCGGCGACCAGGCCGCCGAGATCGAGATGCCTGATCGATTCGAGCGCCTGCTTCAGCGCCGCGCGGGTCGGCGACGGGCCGGCGCGCTCGAGGCCGATCAGCATGATCTTCGCGTCGATGCAGCCCTCGATGTGCACCACGCCCGCTTGCTCGCCCGGAAAGCGCTGCTCGATCAGCCGCACGCAGTCGCGGATCACTTGCCGGTCGTTCCGGGGCAGCGGCACGACCTGCGAGATCAGCGTGCCGTCTCCTTCGTCGCCGACCAGGCGCATCAGGTCGTCGGTGCCGACGAAGGACACCGATGCGAGCCGGGCCTTCAGCCCTTCGCGACGCGCGGCGCGAATGAACGCGGCGATCGGCGTATAGGGGCCGGCCATGACGACGACATCCGGATGGCCGTCGAGCAGCGACGCGAGGCCGGTGTCGATCGCCGTGGTCCCGCGGCGGAACGTGCCCGTCGCGACGACGTCCAGGCCGTGACGCTGGAGCGCGAGCCGCGTCCCCGTCAGCACCGCGAGCCCGAAGCCGTCGTCCTGATAGAACACCGCGAAACGTTTCGCGCCGTCGTGTGCGATGAAATGGTCGACCAGCGCGCGGGTCTCGTCTTCGTAGCTGGCGCGGATGTTGAAGACCTCCGGCACGACCGGCTTGCGCAGCGCCATCGCGCCGGTGAACGGGCCGACGAGCGGAATGCCGGCCTCCCGGATGATCGGCAGGACCGCCGTGGTCGTCGGCGTGCCGACATAGCCGAACAGCGCGAACACGTTACGCCGCCCGATCATTTCCAGCGTGCTGTCGACGGTCCTGTCGGGTTCGTAGCGGTCGTCGTCGACCACGAGCTCGATCTTCCTGCCATGCACGCCGCCGCGCGCGTTCACGTCGTCGAACACGGCTTGTGCCCCGATGCGCAGCCCGTGTCCGAGGCCCCCCGCCGCGCCCGTCTGCGCGTTGACCATGCCAAGGCGGATCGCGCCGTCGGTCAAGCCGGGCTCTGCCGCGACGCACGGGCCGGCGCACGGCATCGCGACGATGCATGCGACCAGTGTTCCGCGCCAGTTTGCGCGAACGAAACAGAACCATGCCGAAAACGCACTCGCGCTCATGCTTCGTTCCTTTGCAGCACACGGTGATGAAGACCTGCCCGGCAATGCGCCCGCCGCCTGCCAGCGCGGCATGAAACGGCTACAAAATATATATAGATTGCATCAAATGCGATCGCAAGTCAGAGGGGCGGATTGAAAGCTGCTCTTCATTTCAATAACGTTGTCTATTCGATTTTTTATTTCTCTTTTTAAATCAAATGGTGCATTGCATCGATCGGGCGCGTAAACGCAAATCGCCGGCAATCCGGGTGAATTGCCGGCGATCGGCGCGCAGCGCGCGGATGATGCGTTACATCTTCACCTGGTCGAGGAAGGTCTTCTTGCCGCTCTTGTAGCCGTAGATCGAGATCACCCCGTGCGTCAGGTCGCCCTTCGCATCGAAGGTCGTCGTGCCGATCACGCCCGAGTAGTTCGTCGCCGGCATCGCCGCGAGGATCTTCGCCGGATCGGTCGAGTTCGCGCGCTTCATCGCGTCCACCGCGATGTAGACCGCGTCATACGCGAACGGCGCATCGAACTTGATGCCCTGGTTGAAGCGCTTCTGGTACTTCGCGAGGAAGTCCGCGCCGCCCGGCATCTTCTCGAGCGCAGCGCCTGCCTGCGAGCAGACCACGTTCGTCGCCGCTTCGCCCGCGAGGTCGGACAGCTGCTCGGTGCACACGCCGTCGCCGGACAGGATCTTCGCGCGCAGGCCGAGCTGCTTCGCCTGCTTCGCGAACGGGCCGCCGGTGGCGTCCATGCCGCCGTACATGATCGCGTCCGGGTTCTCGCCCTTGATCTTGGTCAGAATCGCGCGGAAGTCGACCGCCTTGTCGTTGGTCGCGTCGTGCGACATCACCTTCAGGCCGAGCGCCTTGGCCTTCTTCTCGAACTCGTTCGCGAGGCCCTGGCCGTAGGCGGTCGAATCGTCGACCACCGCGACGCTCTTCACGCCCTTCGCCTGCGCGTAGCTCGCGAGCGCCGGGCCTTGCTGCGCGTCGGTCGCGACCACGCGGTACGTCGTCTTGAAGCCCTGCTGCGTGTAGGTCGGGTTCGTGGCCGACGGCGAGATCTGCACGATGCCCGCATCGCTGTA
This sequence comes from Burkholderia cepacia, assembly GCF_001718835.1. Taxonomy (NCBI): domain Bacteria; kingdom Pseudomonadati; phylum Pseudomonadota; class Betaproteobacteria; order Burkholderiales; family Burkholderiaceae; genus Burkholderia; species Burkholderia cepacia. Next base: position 378,426 of record NZ_CP013442.1, read on the forward strand.
GATCTTCGACGCCGGGATCGACGTGCCCGAGTTCAGGTGGCCGATCACCGCGACGACCTTGTCGTCGACGAGCTTCTGCGCAACCTGCGTGGCCTGGCGCGGGTCGGCCGCGTCATCCTGCGCGTCGAGTTGCAGCGTGATCTTCTGGCCGCCGATCGTGAGGCCCTTCGCGTTGATTTCCTCGACCGCGAGACGCGCGCCGTTCTCGTTGTCCTTGCCGAGGTGCGAGATGCCGCCCGTCGTCGGTTCGACGCTGCCGATCTTGACGACCTGGTCGGCCATCGCGTCGGCGACAGCCACCGACGACAGAATCGCCGCGGCTCCGATCAGCATGTGCTTGCGCGTCTTGAGCGCTTTTTGTTGTCTCATCTGTGTTTCCTGAAATGTAAACGACGCTTTGATCTGCGTCTCGATGGATTGCCGATTGACGCCCGCCATCTTTCTCGGAACGGCGCCGGCAATCTCGAAATTGTCACTCCGCCGGGAAATGTGTCAAGTGAACATAATTGACCGACGCTCTACTGACGCGCATCGATTGAGCCGCATCATGAAACGGCAATGAAATAGCGGCTAAATGCGCTCAAATCGCGCTTGGGAGGCGGCATCTTCGATACGCATCTTCGTCAGCCGACGTCGCGCAACAGCCGGATCAATTGCTCGCGCAACCACTGGTTGGCCTGGTCGCGGTCGGCGCTGCGATGCCAGTAGCAGAAATACTCGAGCGCCGGCATCTCGAACGGCAGTTCGAGAATCCGCGCCGGATAGCGCTGCAGCAGCCGCAGCGGTGCCGTCAGCGCGAGATCGCCGCGCATCGCGATCAGCGGCGCGACCATGTAGTGCTGCACGCGCATCTGGATGGTGCGGCGCAACCCGAGGCGCGTCAGCTCCGCGTCGACGTGCCCGCTGCCCTTGCGACGGCTCGACACGTGGATGTGCCCCATCGACAGGTAGTCGTCCATGGTGAGCGTGTCGCCCTTGAACGGGTGATCGTCGCGGATCATGCACGCATAGCGGTCGCGCACGAGCAGCGCCTGGTGCAGGTGCGGATCGCCGATCAGCGGCGCGTCGATCGCGATGTCGACGGAGCCGTTCGCGAGCGCGGTCGCCACCTCGCGCCGATCGGTGTAGTAGCTGCGCACGTGCATGCCGGGCGCATGCGTCTGCAGCAGTTCGCCGAGCGCGGGCAGCAGCAGCGCTTCGGTCAGGTCGCTCATGCTCATCCGGAACACGCGCGTCGACGACGCCGGATCGAACACGTCGCCTTCGTGCGCGCTCGAATCGAGCAGCTGCATCGCCTCGCGCACCCGGCCGACGATGTTCTCGGCCAGCGGCGTCGGCATCATCCCGGCCGGCGTGCTGACGAACAGCGGATCGTTCAGGGTCTTGCGCAGCCGCGCCAGCGCGTTGCTGACGGCCGGCTGCGTGAGATTGAGCACCTCGGCCGCGCGCGTCAGGTTGCGCTTGGTGTAGATCGCGTCGAACACGACGAACAGGTTCAGGTCCAGCTTCGATAAACGCATTGCGTCGCCTCCTCGCCCGCATCTTAAGGCGTGCGCCGCGCTTGCGTCCATGCCGGGGGCATCTACCGCTACGCGCCGCGCGTCACCGGCATGTCGGCCACGCCCACGAGCCGGTGCAGGTGCTTCGCGAGCTCGAGCTTGGCGATCGCCGCGCGGTGCACCTCGTCCGGGCCGTCGGCGAAGCGCAGCGTGCGCTGGTTCGCATACGCGGCCGCCAGCGGAAAGTCGTCCGACACGCCGGCGCCGCCGTGCGCCTGGATCGCCCAGTCGATGATCTGGCACGCGACGTTCGGCGCCACCACCTTGATCATCGCGATCTCGGCCTTCGCAACCTTGTTGCCGACGGTGTCCATCATGTACGCGGCCTTCAGCACGAGCAGGCGCGCCTGCTCGATCATGCAGCGCGCTTCGGCGATGCGCTCGTGCCACACGCCGTGCTGCGCGAGCGGCTTGCCGAACGCGACGCGCGAGCTCAGGCGCTGGCACATCAGCTCCAGCGCACGCTCGGCGATGCCGATGCTGCGCATGCAGTGGTGGATGCGGCCCGGCCCGAGGCGGGCCTGCGCGAGCGCGAAGCCGCTGCCTTCCTCGCCGAGCAGGAGGTTCGACGCCGGCACCCGCACGTCCTTCAGGTCGATTTCCATGTGGCCGTGCGGCGCGTCGTCGTAGCCGAACACCGGCAGGTGACGCAGCACCGTGATGCCCGGCGTGTCAGCCGGCACCACGATCATCGACTGCTGCTCGTGGCGGCCCGCGTCCGGGTCGGTCTTGCCCATCACGATGTAGACGGCGCAGCGCGGATCGCCGCCGCCCGACGACCACCATTTGCGGCCGTTGATCACGTACTCGTCGCCCACGCGCTCGATCCGGCATTCGATGTTGGTCGCGTCCGACGACGCCACCGCAGGCTCCGTCATCGCGAACGCCGAACGGATCTCGCCGCGCAGCAGCGGCTCGAGCCAGCGGTCCTTCAGCGCCTCGGACGCATAGCGTTCGAGCGTCTCCATGTTGCCGGTGTCCGGCGCGTTGCAGTTGAACACTTCCGACGCCCAGCCCACGCGCCCCATGATCTCGGCGAGCGGTGCGTATTCCAGATTCGACAGGCCTTCCGGCGCGCGCGACGAGCGCGGCAGGAACAGGTTCCACAGGCCCGCTTCGCGCGCCAGCGGCTTCAGCTCCTCGATCACCGTGGTCGGCACCCACGCATTGCCCGCGCGGCGGTTCGCGGCCACCTCCTGCTCGAAGCGATGCTCGTTCGGGTAGATGTGCCGATCGAAGAACGCCAGCAGGCGCGCCTGCATTTCCTTGACTTTGGGCGAGTATTCGAAGTTCATGAGTCTTTTCCTGAAATGAGGGAAACGAAGTTCCCGGCTCTCGACTGATCGGAATCCTGATCGCTTTCGTGTGTCCGTTCGCTCAGATCGTCAGGCCGCCGTCGACGACGATGCATTCGCCGTTCGTGTAGCTCGCCGCGTCCGACACGAGGTACAGCACGGTGCCGGCCATTTCGCGCGGTTCCGCGTGGCGGCGCAGCGGGATCTTCGCCTTCCACGTCTCGTAGATGTCCTTGTCGGCGAACAGCGCGCCCGCGAACTTCGTCTTCGTGAGCCCCGGCAGCAGCGCGTTCACGCGGATGCCGAACGGCCCGCACTCCTTCGCGAACGCCTTCGTCATGTTGACGACGGCCGCCTTCGTGATCGAGTAGATGCCCTGCCGGTCGCCCGGCTGCAGCGCATTCACCGACGCCGTGTTGACGATCGCGCCGCCGCCGTGCTCCTTCATCAGCTTGCCGGCCTCGACCGACATGAAGAAGTAGCCGCGGATGTTCACGTCGACCGTCTTGTCGTAAGCGGCGAGATCGGTATCGAGGATGTGCCCGAAATACGGGTTCGCGGCCGCGTTGTTCACGAGGATGTCGAGCCGCCCGTGCTTGCCGCGGACATGCTCGAACGTCGCGGCGATGTCTTCCAGGCGCCCGACGTGGCACGCCAGCGCCTCGGCGCGGCCGCCCGCCGCGACGATCGCGTCGGCCACGGCCTGGCAGTCGTCGCGCTTGCGGCTCGACACGATCACGTGCGCGCCCTGCTCCGCGAGCAGTTTCGCGATTTCCTCGCCGATACCGCGGCTCGCGCCCGTCACCAGTGCGATCTTGCCCGTCAGGTCGAACAGATTCGTTGCCATCTATTGCTCCTCCATGTATGTGCGTGCGGCGAGCGCCGCATCGGCTTCGGGTTGTTCAGCGATGCGCGTCGATCACGCCGACGGCCATCTCGGCGAGGCGCCCGGCCATTTCACCGACCTGGCGCGCCTTCGTGCTCGACGCATTGCCCTGCAGCGCGCGCGCCTTCACGCCCTGCGCGATCGCCGCGAGCCGGAAGAAACTGAATGCGAGATAGAAATGCCAGTCGCGGATCGGCTCGATGCCGCGCAGCTCGCAATAGCGCGCAACGATCTGCGCTTCGTGCGGGATGCCGAGCGCGTCGCGATCCTCGCCCGCGAGCCCCGGCACGTCGCCGGCGGACGGCAGCCGCAGGCACATGCAGAAGTACGCGAGATCGGCGAGCGGGTTGCCGAGCGTCGACAGTTCCCAGTCGAGCACGGCCTGCACGCGATAGCTGTCGCGCGCGAACATCAGGTTGTCGATCCGAAAATCGCCATGCACCAGCGTCGGCCGGCCCGTGTCCTCCGGGCACGCCTTCGGCAGCCAGTCGATCAGCGTCTCCATCGCGTCGAGGCGCTCCGTTTCCGCCGCGCGGTACTGCTTCGTCCACACGCCGATCTGGCGTTCGAAATAGCTGCCGGGGCGGCCGTAGTCGGCGAGGCCCACCGCGTCGACATCGACGTCGTGCAACGCGGCCATCGTCTGCAGCAACGCGTCGTAGCACACCGCGCGATCGGCCTTCGGCAGCTCCGGCAGCGCGGGATCCCAGAAGATCCGGCCGTCCTCGAAGCTCATCACGTAGAACAGGCTGCCGATCACGTCGCGGTCTTCGCAGAGGTGATACGGATGCGCGACCGGCACCGCGGTGCCCGACAGCGCGCTCAGCACGCGGAATTCGCGGTCGACCGCGTGCGCGGATTTCAGCAGTTCGCCCGGCGGCTGGCGGCGCAGCACGTAGCGGCCGCTCTTCGCATGCAGCAGGAAAGTCGGATTCGACTGGCCGCCGGCAAACTTCTCCGCTTCGACGGGCCCCTCGAAGCCGGGGATGTGTTGTTCCAGATACTGCGTGAGCCTGGCGACATCGAGTTGCTGCGGTGTGTTCGTCATCGTCGCGATCGTTCGTGGGTCAGCCGTAGGTTCGCAGCGCGTGTCGTTCGGGATCCTCCAGATGCGGGATGCCGTTGAACGACGCGAGGTGGAACGCATCGGCGTTGAAGAAAAACTGCGAAAGGCTGCTGTTGCGGATCTGCAGGTTCAGCGCGATCGCACTCGACGGCGGGGCGGCCAGCACCTGCTGCACGGTGACCGCGATCGGGCCGCCGGAGCTCACCGTCAGCACGCGCCGGCCGCCGCCGTGGCGGATGGCCGCGCGGGCATCGGCCACGCGCTGCTGGAAGTGCGCCCAGGTCTCGGGAACGGGCCCGCTCAGCTTGTCCTCCGACCAGAGCTGCAGCACCTGCCGCAGCGCGCGGAAATGCGACTTCATCGAGCCGGCCGCGAGCCGCGCGAGCTCCGGATAGTCGGCGGCAGCCGCGGCAAACAGCCCTTCGAAGTCGTATTCGTTCAGGCCGGGATGGCGGTCGTAGCCGAGGTCCTCACGGCCCATCCCGCGCAGGATCGCGTCGACCGTCTGCGCATGGCGGTTCATCGTGCCGCAGATCACGCGGTCGAACGCCAGGCCTTGCTGCGCAAAGTATTCGCCGAGCCAGACGCTTTGCCGTTCGCCGAGCGCGGAGAGCCGGTCGTAGTCGTCCGTGCCGAAGGACGCCTGCCCGTGCCGTACCAGAAAAAGTTCAGCCATCGCATGCTCATCCGTGAGTAGCGGTCAGATTAGCGGCCGGACGTGCATTTTTGAAATTTATTTGTTGAATCGATGGGTATTCACGCCGCGAATTTCGGCTGACCGGCCGGACGAAGCGTTGGGGGTGACGGCTGGCGGCCGATCGGAACGACGCATGGAACCGTTTTCATCCAAGCCGCGCAACCTGCGGCTCACCTATCGTCGCGCCGCACCCGGTCAAAGCGCGGCCGCCAGCTCCGGCACCGCCTGAAAGAGATCGGCTTCGAGCCCATAGTCGGCCACGCTGAAGATCGGTGCTTCCGGATCCTTGTTGATCGCGACGATCACCTTCGAATCCTTCATGCCGGCCAGATGCTGGATCGCGCCCGAGATGCCGACCGCGATGTACAGCTGCGGCGCGACGATCTTGCCGGTCTGGCCGACCTGATAGTCGTTCGGCACGTAGCCGGCGTCGACTGCCGCGCGCGAGGCGCCGAGTGCCGCTGACAGCTTGTCGGCCAGCGGCTCCAGCACCTTCGTGTAGTTCTCGCCGCTGCCCAGGCCACGGCCGCCCGACACGATGATGCTTGCCGACGTCAGCTCCGGACGGTCCAGCTTCGTCACTTCACGGCTCACGAATTGCGACTTGCCGGCATCCGCCGCCGCTTCGATCTTCTCGACCGACGCGCTGCCGCCTTCCGCTGCAACCGGATCGAAACCGGTCGCGCGCACCGTGATGACCTTGATCGGGTCGCTCGACTGCACCGTCGCGATCGCGTTGCCCGCGTAGATCGGACGCTCGAACGTGTCGGCCGAGTCGACCGCCGTGATGTCCGAGATCTGCGCGACGTCGAGCTTCGCGGCGATACGCGGTGCGATGTTCTTGCCGTATGCAGTCGCCGGCGCGAGGATGTGCGAGTAGTCCTTCGCGATGTTCAGGGCGGTCGCCTCGACGTTTTCCGCGAGGCCCGCTTCGAGTTGCGGCGCGTCGGCCAGCAGCACCTTCGATACACCTGCGATCTTCGCGGCCGCATCGGCTGCGGCCTGCGCGTTGTGACCCGCGACCAGCACATGGATCGCCTCGTCGATGAACGTCGCGACAACCGCTGCCGCCGCCACCGTATTGAGCGTCGCGGCCTTGATCGACACGTGGTCGTGTTCTGCAATCACCAGAATCGTCATTTCCCTGCGCTCCCTTTACAGCACCTTGGCTTCGGTCTTCAGCTTCTCGACCAGCGTCTTCACGTCCGGCACCTTCACGCCGGCTGCGCGCTTCGGCGGCTCTGCCACCTTCAGCGTCTTCAGACGCGGCGCGACGTCCACGCCGAGGTCTTCCGGCTTCACCGTTTCCAGCGGCTTCTTCTTCGCCTTCATGATGTTCGGCAGCGTCACGTAGCGCGGCTCGTTCAGGCGCAGGTCGGTCGTCACGACCGCCGGCAGCGTCAGCGACAGCGTTTCCGCACCGCCGTCGACTTCGCGTGCGACCGTTGCCTTGCCGTCCGCGATCGTGACCTTCGACGCGAACGTCGCTTGCGGCAGACCCGCCAGCGCGGCGAGCATCTGGCCGGTCTGGTTCGAATCATCGTCGATCGCCTGCTTGCCGAGGATCACCAGTTGCGGCTGTTCCTTGTCGACCAGCGCCTTCAGGATCTTCGCGACGGCCAGCGGCTCGACGCTGTCGTTCGACTCGACGAGGATCGCGCGATCCGCGCCGATCGCCAGCGCCGTACGCAGCGTTTCCTGCGCTTGCGTCACGCCCACCGACACCGCGATCACTTCGGTCGCGACACCGGCTTCCTTCAGGCGCACGGCTTCTTCAACGGCGATTTCGTCGAACGGATTGATGCTCATCTTGATGTTTGCCAGATCGACGCCCGATCCGTCGGCCTTCACGCGCACCTTCACATTCGCATCCGCGACGCGCTTCACTGCTACCAGCACTTTCATTGCTGCTCCTGATTCAATTTCCTCGATACAGCGGCCGTCCAGTCCCTTCATGTCGTTCACCGATCCGGATTCCTGAACGAATCGGCCACATCGATCGGTTACCCGGTTGCGCGAAGACAGGACGCGTGAGGGCTCCCGGTTTCGCGCCAGCCGGTAGCCCCGCCGCCGTCGCGCGCTTATTCCCGCGCCCACCCTTCCTGATAGAGCTTCCCGGCCAGCACGCCGAGCCGCGATGCGAGCACGTAGTTCTCGCCGTCCTCGATCAGCGCCGAGCGCACGTCGCGAAACAGCTTCTCGATCGGGAATTCGCGCGTGGTGCCGTTGCCGCCGAACAGCTGGAACGCCTCATGCGTGATCTTCATCGCTTCCTCGGTCACGCTCACCTTCGCCTGCGCGGTCGCATACGGATGACTCTGCGGCGACATCCGCGAGAACGCGAGGCTGCGGCGCGAGATCGCGCGCGCCATCTCGAGCCGACGCAGCATCTCGCCGATGCGCAGGTGCGTCATCTGGTGATCCATCAGCAACGCGCCGCCCTGTTTGCGCTCGTGGCAATACGCGAGCGCCAGTTCGAACGCGGCGCGTGCCGCGCCGACGAACACCTGGCACATGTGCGTGCCCGCATATGACCACGTCGACGCGAGGTTGCCGAGATAGTCGTCCTTCAGCGCGACCGCGAAGCGCCTGGGCACCTTCACGTTGTCGAAATAGATCTCGCCCTGCGGCAGCGAGCGCTGGCCGATCTTGTCGAGCGGCTTGCCGCGCGACACGCCGGGCAGATCGAGCGGCAGGATCATCGCGATGCCGTTCGTAAACGCGCTGCGCTCGCCTTCGCCGTAAAAGCCGTCGCCGTAGTCGGCCGCCATGTACGCGAGCGCGACCTGCGCGACCGAGCCGTTCGAGATCCACGCCGAGCTTTGCCCGTTGATCACGATCTCGTCGGCGCCGACCTTCGCGGACACGTTGCCGACCGGCTGCCGGCCATGCGCGCCGAGTTCCTGCCGATACAGGATCGCCGCGTCCGAGCCGCGATCGGGCTGCGTGTTCATCCAGCAGCCGATCTTGCCGGTACACATGTCGATCAGTTCCTGGTTGCCGACCGACTGGGCCATCATCAACGGCGTGGTCGCGGCGCCAAGCGAAACGGCCAGACCCGAATCGCCCCAGCCGAGTTCCTCGCCGATCAGCGACTCGATGCGCACGGCCGTTTCCGGCGGAAACTGCGCGATCAGTTGCGGATCGAGCCCGAGCTTCGCGCTCTCGACGATCGCGGCCCAATACGGCGAGCCCGGAGCGATCACGTCCTCCGCCGTCATCCGGTCGAGCTCGCGGCCGATCGGCCGCAGCACGTCGCGCGCAAAACGATGAACCGTGTGCTGGATTGCACTTTCCTCTTCGCTCAACGGCGTCTCGAAGCCGGTCAGCCCGACCGACGGCAATGCAGCGGATTTATGCAGACGAATCATTTCGGTTCTCCTCCTCTCCTGGAAGCATGCCGACCGGACAGCGGGTGCATCCGGTCATCCCACATCTAGTAATACATGACAAACATAGGTCATCATGACAAACATAGGGAGCAAAAAAAAGACAGGGTATTCCCCTGTCTCTTCCGGATGCCGCGGTAGCGTTTCGGCCATTACTTCCCGGCGGCGCTCGACGGCTTTCCGTACACGAGGTAATGGGCGGATTCCATGAATCTCGCCTCGAGCGCCGGCGTATGCCGCCCCGCGCCGGCTTGAAAGGCCAGCCCGTCGGCCATCGAGATCAGCAGCGTGGCGACGTGCCGGCTGTCGGCCGCGCTGAACGCCGGATTGACCGCGCGCAGCAGTTGCGCGAGGTCGCGCGTCAGCGTCGCGTACCACTCGTCGACCAGCCTGCGGCACTCGTCGTCGATCGCCGCGAACGAGAAGAAATGCACCCACAGCGCCCTGTATTGCGCATCCTTCGCATCGCGCAGCGCCCTCTTCATGAGCGCGTCGAGTATCTCGTGCGGCGACGCGTCGCTGTCGAGCGCACGCGTCAGCTCTTTCAGGTACGTCCCGATGGCAGGCTCCATGACCGCCCGCAATACGGCCAGCCGCGTCGGGAAGTAGTACTGCAGATTGCTGACGCTGATCCCTGCCGCCGCCGCAACCGCGCGCTGCGAGAACTCCAGCGGCCCGCCTTCCAGCAGAAGCTTGCGTGCGACGCGAATGATCGTGTTGCGCGTGCGCAGGCCCTGCGCGCGCAAGCCGTCGGTGCCGTTTCCTGCGGGTGCTGCGCTCGATGTGCGCCGTTTCCTGCCGTTGCGCTGCTCAATGGGCACTGTCATCGCTTTCCGTCGTCGTTTGGGCGCTCTGGCCTCGTGGAAATAGTCTCGCCGGCGCTTCGCCGGGCGCTGATGACTATACCCGATGCCTGACGCATTTTCCAACAAGTCGCTTACGCCCGGCTGGCTTGCCCGGGCGCGTGATCGGCCTCCGTTTCGACGCATCGGGAGCCGGCCCGCAAGACGCTCCCGAGCGGGTGACTTCAGCCGCGACACCCGTTGCTATGTGCTTCGCGCAGCCGTGTCGCGCACCTTGCGGTTCACGCGTTCGTCGAGCAGGTTCGCGACGCCGAGCATCGCGGTCATCGCACACCATCGCAGCGGCTCGGGCAGCGTCGCAGGCGTCTTGTGGCGCAAGGCCGCCAGCAGCGGATGCTCGGCGCCCTGGATCCGCTCGGCCAGCAGTTCGCCGATCAACGACTGGGTGCCGACGCCATGCCCCGAACACCCGGCCGTGTAGATGATGTTCCGGTGCTCGCCGGTTTCGCCCGCCACGGGCAACGCATCGCCGGCCAGGCTGATATAGCCGCTCCAGCACGCGCGGACCGCGACGTCGCCCAATTCGGGAAAACGCTCGTGCAGCGTCTGCGCGAGCGCGCGATACGCGTCGTCGTCCGGCACGTTCGGCGTCTGCGAGCCGTATACATAATGCAGCCGCTTGGTCGTCAGCAGCAGCGTGTTGCGCGCGGTCAGGCGGTGGCTTTCCATCGTCAGATGCGAGGTCACGATGCCTTCGCGCCGCGGCCAGCCCAGCGCCGCGAGTTGCGCATCGGACAGCGGCTCGGTTTCGAGCGCCGATACGCGCAGCGGCATCACCTTGTCGCCGAGCAGGCCGAGCTGCGGCGTGTACGCATTGGTCGCGAGCACCAGCACCGGCGCACTCGCGCTGCCGCGCGCGGTATGCGCATTGACGACCGGTCCTTCGGTATACGAAAGCAGCGCGGTGTTTTCGTAGATCTTCACGCCCGCGCGGAGCGCCGCGCGCCGCAGGCCAGTTACGTACTTGCCCGGATCGAGCGTGCCGCCGTGCGGCATGTGGCAGCCGAACAGGAACGCCGGCGGAATCCCGCGTTCGCGCATCGCGGCATGATCGAGGAACGCCGCCGGAGAACCGAGTTCGACGCCCGTCTCCATGCTCTCGCGCAAGCGCTTCTCCTGCGACGGATGCACGCCCGCGCGAATGATCCCCGTCGCCTGGTAGTCGCAGTCGATCGCGTATTCGGCGAGCTTGCATTCGACGTACGCGACGCCCTCGTCGTAGAAGCCGACGATCCGCTTCGCCCGCTCCCGCCCCACGCGCTTGACGAACAGTTCGTATTCGAGGCCCTGGCCGCCGGCGAGATAGCCGGCATTGCGCCCGCTCGCGCCGAAGCCGGCGAATTCGCGTTCGAGCACGACGACGCTCGCGCCGCGCGCGGCCAGCTCCAGCGCGGTGGACAGCCCGGAGAAGCCCGCGCCGACCACCACGACGTCCGCACTGACCTCGCCTTCGAGCGGCGGCTGCGGATCGTCCGGCATTTCCACCCATCCGCCGAGCGGACGATACTTTTCCAGCACTGCACTCATTCCGGTTTCCTCCTTCCGGCGAACGAGGCACGCGGCCGCGCTCGCGACCGTGGGCGATCCCGTTGCCATTGCCATTGCACCAACTGCGCTTCGCACGGCATCGATGTCCGCCCCGGCGCCCGCCCGCCGGCGAACGCACCCGGGTTCAGGATTGCGTTGCGTCGCGGCCGGCCCCGTTGCCGGGCTTACCTTCCTCAGTGCCGGCTCAGGATATGGACGGCAAGCGCGGCCTCTTCAACGCCTTGCAAGCCGCCGCCGTTCTCCTGGATCGCATGACGCGCGCCGTCCACCTGGCGTGCGCCCGCTTCGCCGCGCAACTGCGTGACCAGTTCGTACAACTGCCCGATGCCGGTCGCACCGAGCGGATGGCCCTTCGATTCGAGGCCGCCCGACGTGTTGATCGGGATGCGCCCGCCGAGCGTGAATTCGCCACGCTCGGCCGCGGCGCCGGCCTCCCCGAGGGGCGCGAGTCCGAGATTCTCGGCCTGGATGATTTCGCCCATTGCCGACGCGTCGTGCACTTCGGCCACGTCCATGTCCTCCGGGCCAAGCGATGCCTGCTCATAAGCCTGCAGTGCCGCGAGACGGCCGATGCTCTTCCCGGGCTCGTCGATGCGCCGCCGCGTGAAGCTGCGGATCACGCTCGCGGCGATCCGGATGCAGCGGCTGCGATCGGCGCCAATGCGTTCCAGCCCTTCCTCCGTGCAGAGGATCGCGGCTGCCGCGCCATCCGACAGCGGCGCACACATCGGCAGCGTGATCGGGTACGTGATCGGCGCGGCCGCCAGCACCTCGTCGATCGTGAACGGCTGGCGGAACTGGGAATACGGGTTGTGCACCGAATGCCCGTGGTTCTTCGCCGACACGGCGGCGATCTGTCGCTGCGTCGTGCCGTACGTGTGCATGTGATGCCGGCACATCGCAGCGTAGATCTTCATGAAGCGGCTGTACGGCTTGTCGGATTCCGATCCCGGAGGCGGCACGACACCTTCGCCCATCTTCGCCAGCGTCGCGAAATTCTCGTCGACGCGCGACACGTCCCAGCCGGCCTCGAACAGCGCGAACGATTTCGCCTTGTCCGCGACGTTCATCTTTTCCGCGCCGAGCGCGAGCGCGACGTCGCATGCGCCCGCCCTGAGGTGCTGCACCGCCAGATGCACGGCCGTGCTACCGGACGCGCATGCATTCTCGACGTTGAACACCGGAATGCCTTCGAGGCCGATCTTGCTGAACACGACCTGGCCGGGAATCGACAACTGCCCCTGCAGCGGGCCGTTGGTGATGCCCGCGTAGAACGCGGCGCGGATCGCATCGGCGTGGCAGCCGGCGTCCTTGAGTGCACCGCGCAGCGCCTCTCTCGCCAGATCGTCGAGGCTGCGGTCGAGATGCCGCCCGAACACGGTCATCGCGATGCCGGCGATGTAGATGTTGCTCATGGTGTAGCGTCCGTGGAAGTGGGACTCAGATCCTGCGTTGCTGGCCCTGCCAGTACTGTTCGCGCAGGTCCTTCTTCAGCACCTTGCCCGCCGTGCTGCGCGGCAGCGCGGCGACGAAATCCACGCTCTTGGGCGCCTTCACCGAGCCGAGCTTCTCCTTGCACAGCGCAACGAGTTCTTCCGCGCTCACCTGCTGGCCGGCATTGAGCTCGACGACCGCCTTCACCGCTTCGCCCCACTTGTCGTCGGGCACGCCGATCACCGCGCAGTCCTGCACGGCTGGGTGCGCCCAGATCACCTGTTCGATCTCGCTCGGATAGACGTTGAAGCCGCCGCTGATGATCATGTCCTTCTTGCGGTCGGTGATGTGCAGATAGCCGTCGCGATCGAGATGACCGATGTCGCCCGTGTGCAGCCAGCCGTCGACGATCGTCTCGGCCGTCTTGTCCGGCGCGCGGTAGTAGCCCTTCATCACGAGATCGCCGCGTACGCAGATCTCGCCGGTTTCCCCCTGCCTCAGCAGCTCGCCGCGCTCGCCAACGATCTCGACGCGCACCAGCGGATTCGGGCGGCCAACCGACGCGAGCCGCGTGTCAGATGCCAGCTTGCCGTCGACGAAATGCTCGGCCGGTGTCAGGTACGAGATCGACGCGGGCGCCTCGGTCTGCCCGTAGCCGCCCGTCATCACCGGGCCGAATACGTCGATCGCGCGCTTGAGCTTCTCGACCGACATCGGCGCGGCACCGTACAGGAAGTAGCGCAGCGACGAGAAATCGACCTGCTCGATGCCGGGGATGTCGAGCAGCCGGTAGATCACGGTCGGCGGCAGGAAGAACTCGGTCACGCGGTGCTTGACGATCGCGCCGAGCAACAGCGCGGGGTCGGGCTTCGGCAGCACGACCACCGTGCCGCCGCGCGCGGTGCAGGGCAGCGACATCATGCCGGCCGTGTGCGTCATCGGCGCCGCGGCGAGATTCACCGGGCGCTCGGCGCCATACGGGCACGCCATCATGAATTGCGCGAAGTACGTCTGCAGCGAACGGTGCGTGTTCATCACGCCCTTCGGCGCGCCCGTCGTGCCGCCCGTGGCCGACAGCGCGACGACGTCGTCCATCGCGTAATCGACGACCGGCGGCGTCGCCGGGTGGCGCTCGCTCCACGCGGCGAGCGACGGAGCCCACGGCAGGTCGGCGTCGAGGCACACCCAGAGCTTCACTTTCGGCAGGCTGGCGCGCAACGTGTCGATCGCGGCCGCGAACGCGTGGTGGAAAAACAGCACCTCGCAGTCGAACGCATCAAGCACGTACTGGTTCTCCGCGGGCGTGCTGCGCCCGTTCACCGGGATATACGCGAGTCCGGCGCGCCACATCCCGAGCGCGCAGCTCCAGCCGATCACGTCGTTGTCGGCCCATACCGCCGCCTTCGCCTCCTTCGCGAAGCCGGCGGCGAGCAGCCCGTTGGCGATGCGGCACGACAGCTCGCCGATCTCCTGGAACGTGTAGTTGCGATCGTCCTGGATATACGCGATGCCGTTCGGGGCAATGCGCCACCCGCGGTCGAAGAAATCAATGATCGCCATGTCTCGTTGTCCTTATAGTGCGTGACGGCCCGGCGTCGGCATCACAGTTGCGTGACCGTCGCGCGCGCGAGCCCGCGCTGTTCGAGGAAGCCGAGCAGGTAGCGATGGCCGAATGCCTTCGAGCCCGACGCGAAGCCGGTGCGCGCGGTATCGCCGTCGAGCAGCCTGAGCACGCCGGCCGCGTGAATCGCGCCCGTCGAGATGTACGGCGTCACGCCGTGCACGGTCGCGCGCACCGCCGCGAGCTGGCCGCGGCCGATCGCGAAATCGACGCTGCGCTGGATCGTCGTGCGCTCGCGCGGCGGCATCGTCGGCGTGGTCGACGCGACGACCTGCTTCAGCACTTCGTCCTGCTGCTCGCGCGGCAGGTGCCTGTATTCGGCTTCCCACTTCTGCCCGAACTGGTGCACCAGCTTCATCACGTTGTTGTCGTAGAAACCCACGCACGAGATGCAGCTGCGCACGCGCGCATCGTGTTCGAAGTAGACGGGCAGCGACGTGCCGCCCCACGGCAGGCAGAACACCGGCTGCATCAGCTCGGGGGTCGCGACGGTGAACGATGCGTCCGCGGCGTGCGGCACGAGCGCCTTCTCCCACAGGTAGCAGGATTCGTGGCGCGCGCCGTCGAAGATCGTCGCGGTCGAGCCGATGCTCACGCCGGCCGCGCCGCGCGGGCCGCGCGTCAGCGTGGCCGTCTCCAGCGCATCGATGCCCGGCGTTTCGAGCGCGAGCTCGGCGGCGATCTCGGCGAACGTGTACATGTACGCGTTCGACGACGACACCAGCAGGCCGGCCTGGCGGTACTGCTCGCCGAACTGGTCACGCACCGCGCGGATATACGACTGTTCGCCGGTCGTATCGAGATGGTGACAGCCGGCCTTCAGCGCGGCCTCGACGCCGACAAGCCCGAAGCTCGAGAACGGCCCGACCGTGTTGCATACCACCTTCGCACCGCGGAAAGCCTTCACGAGCGCATCGACGTCGTGCTCGGCTTCGATGATTTCGTATTGCGCGGATTCGAGGCGCACGACGCGCTGCGCCATCATTTCCTTCGCGCGGCCCGCATTGCGCGCGACCGCCGTGAACGGGATGTTCTGGTCGATCAGCCAGTCCATGATCAACATGCCGGTGTAACCGCTTGCGCCATAAACGACGACGGGGTGCTTAGCCATGCTTGTCTCCTGAAACTCGAGTGGTGATGAATCGGATCGATCAAACTTTGCCGATGTTGCCGGGACCGGATGCCGGCCGCGCATTTCTAGAACACATTGCCAATGTTAGGTCATCATGACAAACAAATGGGCGAACAAAAAGACCGGGTATTCCCTGCCCTGCCGACCTTTCGCGAACTCGTCCGAACCGTCGCGCACGGCCGTCGTCGCGGCGTCGCAGGCCCGGTGCGCAACGTGGCGCGTGCCGCGAACCGATCCCATTTCGTCTGCCTCGTCGTGGTTGCGCCGGACCTAACGAACCGCGCCGTCCGCCTGCCCGGGCGACGCGCTGGCCAGGTAGTGCGCCACCGCCCGGATGTCGTCGCCCGACAACGTCGCGGCCAAGCCGTTCATCGCACCGGTCGGATCCCTGCGCTCGCCCGTCTTGAACGCGGCTAGCTGGGTCGCGAGGTAAATCTCCCCCTGGCCCGCGAGTCGCGGCGCCTGATCCCTGCCCATCAGCGTCGCGCCGTGGCAGGCCTGGCAACTCCTGGACTGGATCAGGGCCATCCCGCGCTTGTCGAGCGCCGCGTCGGCCGGAACGTCCTCGTTGCGGGTCGGGGTCTGCCGCGCGAAATAGGCAGCCAGCGTCTTGACCTGCCCGTCGTCGAGATCCCGTGCAAGCGGTCCCATATACGGGTTGTGCCGCTGCTCCGACGCGAACGCTCGAAGTTGGGCCGCGAGATACGCCTCGGGCTGGCCGGACAGCGACGGATACCATGAATTGAACGACTGGCCGCGTGCGCCGTGGCAGAAGAAGCAGGTCTCCTGCGGCTGCGGCCATGCGTCGCCGTTGGCCTTGTCGGCTTCGCCGATCGCGGCCATCGCTTTCTCGAAACGCATTCCGTCAAGGATGTCGCGCCCATGGAGCGCGCCCGCGCCCGCCAATGCGACGATTGCCACGACGGCGCCGATGATCATTCCGCGCTTCATTTACACCCTCACGCTGCGTTGTGCCAGCTTGCCGAGCGCCTGCAACGCCGCGCGGTGCCCGGATCGCACCGCGCCATCCATCGCGCCGGCCCAGATGTCGGCGGTCTCGGTGCCCGACCAGATCAACCGGCCGGCCTCCGGACGCAGGAACTTGCCCCATTTCGTCCAGAAGCCGGGCGGCAGTGGGTGGATGCACTGCAGCGTCCACGGATCGACGCGGCCCCAGTCGTAGTCGTGGAACTGCGTGGGATGCAGCGCCTTTGCGCCGAACGCCTTCGCATAGATGACCGACAACGTCCGTTCGGCGGCCTTCGGCTCGGCCGGCAGCGCGCCCGGCGCGACGAACGCGGCGAGCACGCCGACCGAGCCGTCCGGCGGCGAGTTGTCGTACGCCATGAACACCGGGCCGCCGACCTCGAAGATCTGTCCGTTGTAGCCGTCGTCGCGCCAGAACGGCTGGTCGTACACGTGCACCGTCTTGCGCATCGGCGCATTCGCCGGCCAGTTCCGCTGCAACTGCGCGCGGCCGTCCGGCAGCGGCGGATCGAACACGATCTGCTGGCACAGCGCCGGATTGAGCGCAACGATCACCCGCCGTGCACGCAGCACGCCGCGATCGGTCTGCACGTCGACCACGTCGCGATCCCAGCTCGAGATCTTGCGCACCGGGCAGGACAGCCGGACCTTGCCGCCGAGTTCGCGCGCCATTTTAGTGCTGAGCACCTGCGAGCCGCCGACGAAGCGCGTTTCCTGTGCGCCGCCCTTGGTCGATTCGAGCTTCGCGTAGTCGCAATCGGCGCTGTTGATCATCGACAGGTAGTGCAGCAGCCCGAGCTGGGCCGGTGCGCCGCCGAGCGACAGCTTCGCCGCGAGGCCGAGGAAGTAGCCGTCCTCGTAGGTCACGCCCTGCTTGAGCAGCCAGTCGCCGTAGGTCAGCTTGTCGAGCTCCGACGCGTGCTGCGCGGTCCACGGCTCGCGCGACGGCACGCCGCGTGCGAGTGCACCAAGCTTCGCGCCGATCGCGTCGTCGCCGCCCGAGCCGCCGTGGAAATCCTGGGCAACGCGCGCGTCGCCGGCCAGCACGACGGTCTTGCCCGCGTAATATGTCGGAAACGTATCGACCCCGAGTTCGCGTGCGAGATCGGCAATCGCCGTCTGCCCCGGGCCAATCCATTGGCCGCCGGCTTCGGACACCACGCCGTGCCCGAGATCGTGGTTGTAGGTCCGCCCGCCGACCCGGTTGCGCGCCTCCAGCACCACGAACGATTCGCATCCGGCGCGCTTCAGGTCACGCGCGGCGGTCAACCCCGCGAGCCCGGCGCCGATGATGACGACGTCCAGCACGTCGCGGTTCGCGGAGGGCGCTGTCGCGCCCTCCGCCAGCGACACCTCGCCCGCGGCCAGCGACACGGCGCCCACGGCCGCGAGACGAAGGATCTGACGCCGGGTCTGCGTATCGGGCGAGTGCTGCCGATCCCGCCTCTTTACTCCAAGGATTTTCATCGCACCTTTCCTTTCTCCGTTTTTATCAGGATCACTGATTCATCTACGCAGACAGGTCGAGCGTGCTCACTGCGACGCAAGCACGCCGTCCTGCGAAAACAGCACCGGCTTGCCGCGCGCGTCGATCAGCGCGGCGGTGAGCGTCGCGCGATCCGCGCGCTGCGCGAGCTCGAACGATTCGCCGTTCGCACGCTGCGTCAACACCAGCCCGTCGAGTCCGACCGCAAGCAGCCCGTTTCCGGTCGCGACGACGTCGGTGATCGAGCTTTTCGTGCGTGGATTCAACGGCGCCCACGTCGCGCCGCCGTCGCGGCTCTCGAACAGGCTGCCAAGCAGCCCGCCGACCACGATCCGGCCGTCCGGCATCGCGACGCCCGACCACAACGTGCCCTTGCCGCCCGTCGGCAGATAGGTCCAGTTCGCGCCGCCGTCGGCCGACTTCAGCACCATCCCCTGTTCGGACACGATGTAAAGCGCCTGCCCGGCGTCGGCGAACACGTGATAGAGATTGCGGTCGGCCTTGCCGCCGCCCGGCGGCTTCGGCAGCGTCGTGCGCGCCCACGTCTTGCCGCCGTCGTGCGTCTGCAGCATCAGCGACCACAGGCCGACGGCGATGCCGTCCCGCGCATTCGTGAACAGCACCGAGAACAGCGGCTGGTCGACCGACGTGTCGAGCCGCTGCGTGACCCACGTGTCGCCGCCATCGTCGGTCGCGAGAATCGCGCCCCACTGGCCCACCGCCCAGCCGTGCTTCGCATCCGCGAACGTGATGGCCGACAGGGTCGCCGACACGGGCACGCGCTGCGACTGCCGCCACGTGCGCCCATCGTCGTCCGACAGCAGGATCACGCCGTGCTCGCCGACGGCGACGACGCGCCGGCCGGCGCGCGTCGCGTCCGTCAGCATCATGCGGGTGGGTGCGGCCCACGCGTGGGCCGGCTTCGCGGTCCAGTCGGCGACCGTTCCATGGGATTGCGCGAAGGCCGCCGCGGCGGCGCAGAGCGCGGTACAGGCAACGAGCGTCTTGATCATGGATGAACCTCCGTAGTGGTGTGCGCGGGCTTCAGTGGCTGAACAAGCCAGCCAGGCCGAACCTCGCATCGCCGACCGCAACGGCCGACAGCGTCGCCGATACCGGCACGCGATGCGCCTGCCGCCAGGTCTTGCCGTCGTCGTCCGACACCAGAACGACGCCGTTCGCGTCGACGGCGGCGATGCGCGCGCCGGCGCGCGGTGTATCGCTCGGCTCGGTCCGCGCGCGGGTCGGCTTCGCGGTCCGGTCCGCAACCGATCCATGGAACGGCGCAAATGCCTCCGCGGCGGCGCAAAGCGCGGCACAGGCAACAAGCGTCTTGATCATGGATGAACCTCCGTAGTGGTGTGCGCGGGCTTCAGTGGCTGAACAGGCCCGGCGCGCGGGCAGGCTTGCGGCGCGGGAACCAGCGCTCGAGCAGCGACGCGAGCGCGGGCAGCGCGGTCATCGCCATCACCAGGTTCACGATGAACATGAACGCGAGCAGCTTGCCCATGTCGGCCTGGAACTTGAGCGCCGAGAAGCTCCACGTCGCGACGCCGATCGCCAGCGTGATCGCGGTGAAGATCGTGGCCACGCCCACTTCGAGCATCGCGTGCTGCACGGCCTTCACGATGTCCTGCCCGCCCGCGAGATGCACCTGCAGCCGGTTGTAGATGTAGAACGCGTAATCGACGCCGATGCCGACCGCCAGCACCATCACCGGCAACGTCGCGACGGTCAGCCCGATCTGCAGCTCCTTCATGAACCAGTAGCCGATGAAGGTCGCGACCGACAGCGGCACGCAGCACGCAAGCATCGCGCGCCAGTCGCGGTAGGCCAGGAACACGAGCACCAGGATCGCCGCATACACGTAGAGCATCATCGGCAGCTCGCTCTTCTCGACTTCGTCGTTCGTGGCGGCCAGCACCCCGGCATTGCCGGCCGCGAGGCGAATTCCGATGCCCGGGAACGGATGCGACGCGCGGTACTGCTTCACGTCGTCGAGGATGCGGTTGATCGTCGTCGCCTTGTGATCGGTCAGGAACAGGTGCACGGCCGTCATCCCGCAGTCGCGGCTCATGAAGCCCTTCAAGCGCGACGCGTCGACCGATACCGCGCCGTAGTTCTCGGCGGCGATCGGCACGACGTTCATCTTCGGGAAATCCTCGTTGTAGCCCTGGTTGTACGCGCGCAGCATCGCCGAATACGACTGCACCGACACGACGCCCGGCTCGGTCTTCATCGCGGCCGAGAAGTCGTCCTCATACAGGCCGACCGCCGGGTTGTCGCATGCCTTGCCGGTCGATTCGATCGCCACCGTCAGCCAGTCGAGGCCCATGTCGTAGCTGCCGGCGATCGACGTCGCGTCGCGGTTGAAGCGCGCGTCCGCGCGCAGCTCCGGCGCACCCGGCTGCAGCGTGCCGATCACGCGATCGCGGCTTTGCCACGCGGCGAGCGCGAAGATCGCCACCGTCGCCGCGACGGTCACGCCTGCATACTTCGGCTGCGCGATGCGTGCGAGCCCGCGCAGCCACGCCGAGCGCCGCTCGCCGCGCTTCAGCGAGTTGTCCGCATAGGTTTTGGTGAAGTTGAAGCACGATGCGGCGACGGGCAGCAGGATCAGGTTCGTGACGATCTTGTAGGCCACGCCGAGCGACGCGGTGATCGCCAGTTCGCGCACCATCGGAATCGGGATCAGCAGCAGCGTGATGAACGACACGAACGCGGTGATCAGCGCGAGCACGCCGGGGATCAGCAGGCCGCTGAAGCTGTGGCGCGCCGCATCGAACGAACTCTGCCCGTGCGCGATCTCGCGGACGATGAAGTTCACCTGCTGCACGCCATGCGACACGCCGATCGCGAACACGAGGAACGGCACGAGCACCGCGAGCGGATCGAGGCCGAAGCCGAGCAGCTTCAGGGTGCCGAACTGCCATACGAGCGACGTCAGCGAGCACGCGACCAGCAGCACCGTGAAGCGCACCGAATGGCAATACCAGTACACCGCGAGCGTGGTCAGCAGCAGCGCGACCGCGCAGAAGCCGAGCACGGCCGTCGCGCCGTCGGCAATATCGCCGATCTGTTTCGCGAAGCCGATGATCTGGACGTCATAGCCGGCATCCTCGAACGGCTTGCGGATCTTCTCCTCGAGCAGGTGATTGAATGCCACGTAGTCGAGCACCTTGCCGGCGCTGTCGCGCTCGTTCAGCTCGGCCGTGATCATCGCGCTGTCCTCGCCGTGCGACACGAGCGTGCCGACGTAGCCGCCGAGCGTCGTCGCGCGGCGGATATTCGCGACGATCTCCAGCGTCAGCTGGTCGGGCGTAATGGTGCCCGAGATGATCGGCTCGGCGCGAAACCCTTCGTCGGTCACTTCGTTGACGAACGCGTTCGGCGTCCACAACGAGCGCACGCCGATCCGGTCGACGTTCGGCAGGTACGTGACGGCCTGCGTGACGTCGTACAGCCGCGTCAATCCGTCAGGCGTCCAGATCGAACCTTTCCGGGCGCGCACGACCACCGTGATCCGGTTCGCGCCGAGCAGGTCGTTCCGGTATTGCTGGAACGTGCGGATGTACTCGTGCCCGATCGGCATCTGTTTTTCGAAGCCGGCATCCATGCGCAGTTGCACGGCGAATACGGCCATCGCGACGGTGAACAACGCGATCGCCGCGAGCACGATCGCGCGGTGACCGAAGAAAAGCCTTTCCAGGCGACTGACCAGACGATTGAGCACGACATTACCCCTTCATGTATTCCGGCGGCGCACGACGTGCGCCGTCTCCCATGGGTTCCCCCGTCAGAAATTCCGCGTGACGAACAAGCCGACGAAATTGCGGTCCGCATAAGGCTGGCCCACCGTGCCGTGGCCGCCCCAGAACGCGGTGAAGTTGATGCCGGCCTGCCAGTTCGG
The DNA here is from genome assembly GCF_001718835.1 of Burkholderia cepacia. NCBI lineage: Bacteria > Pseudomonadati > Pseudomonadota > Betaproteobacteria > Burkholderiales > Burkholderiaceae > Burkholderia > Burkholderia cepacia. Next base: position 400,299 of record NZ_CP013442.1, read on the forward strand.
CGGGTTCTGGTTGAACAGCACGTAGACGTTCAGCGACTTCGCACCCTGCATGTAATTCGCAGTGAAGGTCGGCGTGTAACCGTACAGACCGTCGGAGAACGTCACGCCCGGCGTGACCTGCCAGCCCGGAATCAGCGAGCCGTCGTAGGTCCAGTTGAAGTCGATCGTCGCGCCCACCGAACTCGACGTACCCTGCCTCGCCGTGATCGGATAGCCGAGCCCCGAGTTGTTGTTCAGCCAGGGGAAATAACCGGTCGCCGGCACTTGCGTGACCGGCTGGCCGTTGATCGTGCGCGTGACGCTCGACCCGAGGCCCGGGTAGTAGATCCACGTCAGTTCCCACGTCAGCGCGGCCGAATCGGCGCCGAGCAATTTCAGGAACGGGTACTCGCTGCGCGTGAGCGCGAGCAGCCCGTTGATGTCGTACTGGAACTTCTTCTTGTCGACCCATTGCTGACAGTCGATGCCGGCCACGCCGTTCGTGTTCAGGTCGAGCGGGCCGCCCGCGCCGTAGCAGCTCGACAGCGCGACCGCGTCGCGCGGCCGGTACGACAGTTCGGTGCCGATCGCCCACGGGCCGACGCCGAAGTTCGCGCTGACGCCGAACAGCTGACGCCGGCCGAGGTACGACCATTGCTCGGTGCCGTTCGCGAGCGACGCGAGTACCGGCGACTTGTCGGTGTAGTTCAGGTAGTAGAACGCGAAGTTCGCGTCGAACGAGTGCGGCGAATAGTTGAACTTCACGCCGAACTGCGGCCGGTATTTCGCCGGCAGCTGTGTCGAGACCGGAATGCCGATGTCGTTGAACGGCGGCCCTGCATACGTGCCGTTGACGAGCCCGTTCTTGATGCCGTCGAGCACGCCGGAGTTGCCTGCCGCGCCGCCCCCGCCGATCGCGTTCGCGATCGTGCCGGCGCTCGGGCCGGTCACGTTCAGGTTGTTCGTGTTGATGGTGAACGGCTCCGCGCCGCGGCCGAAGCCGTTCGTCACCGACCAGTACGAGCCGACTGGCGGATAGCGGTTGCCGTTCCACTGAAACTGATAGTAGGCCTCGGTGCTGAATCCGTGCGACAGGTCGGCCGCCAGGCTCACCATCGGTGCCGGCAGCAGCGCCTGCTTGAGCTGCGAGCCGGGGATCAGCAGCTTCTGCGCGTCGATCGAGTTCGTCGCGTTGATGCCGCTCTGCGCGAACATGCTCTCGCCCCAGTTGATGACCTGGTTGCCGAGCCGCACGTGCGCATTGCGCCCGCCGATCGTGAAATCCTTCTGCGCCCACAGGTCCAGCAGCTGCGCGTTGTAGACGACCTGCGCGGCCGCGGTGCTCGACAACGGCGTGCGGTTCGTGTTCTTGGCCATGAAGTCGTACATGCCGGTGCCGCGCACCATGAACTTCAGCCCTTCGCTCGGCATCTTCAGCAGCAGCTCGCTCGTCGCGCTGATGTAGGTGCTGAACGGCTGGCCCTTGCGGTAGTTCAGGTCGCCGTTGTCCGCGTAGCCCCACTGGTTGGTGTTCGCGCCCGCGCCGCAGCCGAAGGCGTTTGGATCGCCGGTGAGCGAACAGCTGGGGCTTTTGGTGCGGATGCCCGCGCCCGCCGTGAGATTGGTCACCCACGAACCCTGGACGGCGCCTTCTCCCATCGTGAAATCGTATCCGTATGCACTCGACGTCGCCGCACCCAGAACGGCAATCGAAATCGTAGTATACCTAACGACCTGCTTCGCTTTCATCGCCCCACCTCACCCAAACCGGATGCCGACGGCGCGCTCGCGCACGTCGGCTCTATTAATTATTTATGCCGCACGCTTCAGCGATCGCTGACCGAGCGCAGCGATTCCGCCGTGTAGAAATCCTGCTTGAAGCGCGGATCGTCGGCCTGGCCGAACCAGCGAATGTCCTTGCCCTGGCCGATCGACGACGCGTCGAACACATAGCGGCCGTTGATCATGTCGTACTGCGCGAGCGGTTCGTTGTCGCAGGTGCCGCCGAGTTCCCACACCGGAATCGGGTAGCTTTCCCGCACCTTCCACAACTTGCCCTGCGCGTCGTAGTCCTCGCCGACGAGCGCGAGCCAGCTGTCTTCGTCGAGATAGAACACCTTCTTTGACGCGACGTGCCGCGCACTCGGCTTCAGCGTCGCTTCGACGACCCATACGCGATGCGTCTCGTAGCGGCGGTGGCCGGCTGCGATGCCGTTCGGCGTCGCGACGTCACGCAGCTTCGCATTGAAGGTGTACATGCCGAATGCGTTGTACGGGACGAGCATTTCCTTCTTGCCGACCAGCTTCCAGTTGAACCGGTCGAGCGAGCCGTTGATCATGTTGGCCTCGTCGATCAGGTACTGGTTCTCGAAGCCGATCAACGGCGCGTCGTGCGTGTAGGCCGGCATGCGTCGCACGCGGCGCTGGCCCGGGAAGTAGTAGTAGGTTTCCGAGTCCTTGTTGAAGTACTGCCGCTGGACGAAGGCCTGCCCGGCCAGCGCGGCCGGCGAGTTGGCCGTGAAGTAGGCGGCCAGGCTGAGCTGATCGACGTCCTGCGGCGATGTCTTGCCGAGCTTGGCCGACGGGAGGAAGAAGACCTGCGGGCCGATCCCGTCGATCCATTCGCTGCCGCCCGGGCGCGGCGAAATGCTCGTGGCGACCTGCGCCCATTCGACGCCTTCGCCGCGATAGCGCATCTCGTAGTTCAGGATCGCTTCGGTGCCGCTCTTCGGCTGCGGAAACGGCACGCCGGGTAGAATCGCCGACTGCAACGTTTCGCCGTTCGACGCGAGCTTCGCCGACGCCAGGTTCGCCTTCGAGTTCTGCTCGGCGGCATCCGGCAACTGGCATTCGCGGTGGGACGGGTAGACGTCCATCCGGTAGCCCTTCTTCTGCTTGATCAGCTGGATCTGTCCCGGCGTGAGCTGGCTCGCGTACTTGTCGACGTTCGCCGCGTCGATCGAGTACAGCGGCTTCTCGTTGCGGTGCTTCCAGAAATCGCCGCGCACCTTCCCATATTCCCAGCCGGAGGGCGTCGCCTGCCGGCCGGCGAAGGCGGGCACGGTGCCGTCCTTGTTCGCGCCGCGTTCGGCTCCGACCGGCGTGAGATCGTCCGCCGCGGCGGTTTCACCGGCCACGAGCAACAAGGCCGCCGCGATGACCGACACGGCTCCGAGTGTGTGCTTCTTCATCATGAGTCTCCTTCCGATTCCACATTCATTCGCCGTTCGCGCCACTGACGGACGGTCGGCGTTCGTTCCGATCCGGTTGTTCGGCCAACCGGCCAAGCCAGTTTCCGGCGGCGCCTTGCCTCGCCCCGGTCGATCGTCAAACCGGTAAGCGCCCCGCCGGATATTCGTCACGCCAATACTCAGGACTGCGACTTTTATCGGTCGCATGATCGAAACCTGTTGGAAAAGCGCGTCTCATTCCATAGGCACTCCACTTGATTGCGCCGGATCCCGACCGGCCCGGCGCACCCTTCCCGACCTGCCGGAAACGGCGTCCGCGACGCCGCTCCGGCCGAGCGGTTCACGGCTCAGGCCGCACCCGACCCGGCGACCGCCACCGCCCTGATTTCGACGCACAGCCCCGGCAGCGCCAGTTGCGTGACGCCGACCGCCGTCCACGACGGGTAGCGGTCGGGGAAATACACGTCCTTGACCGCCGCGAAGCCTTCGGTCTCGCGTTGCAGGTCCGTATGGAAAGTCGTCAGCTCGACGACATCGGCGAGACTCGCGCCGGCTTCCTCGAGGATCGCCTTCAGGCACTCGAACGCGATCCGCGCCTGCGCCTGCACGCCGTCGGCCGGCTGCATCTGCGCGTCGAGGCCGACCTGGCCCGACACCCAGATCGTGTCGCCGACGCGCGTCGCCGGCGAGAAGTGGTACGCGTCGTACCAGGCCTTGAACCCGGGCGGGATGATCGACTGACGTTTGTTGCTGGTTGTCATGAGGTGAACTCCTTTGTTCAGACGAGTTGACGGAAACACGACGCGCGGAACGGATCGCCTGCTTTCAGCGACGCCAGTTCCTCGACGAACAGCACGCCGGCCGGCGTAAAGCCCGACGCGCTGTTTTCGGGCAGCGGGCTGAACACCGCGTCGTCGCCGAAAAAGCGCAGCACGAGCGTATGGCGATCGGGGAAATCGGCGTCGACCGCGCCGCCGCCATGCAGCACGCCCGGATGGAGCAGCAGCACGTCGCCCGGCTTCGTTTCCCACGAAATGACGTCGTAGGCATTCGGATCGGCGCGGCGCGCCGCTTCGATATCCGGCATCCGCGGCCACACGTCGCCGCCGTGCAGCGGGTCGGTCGGGTCCTCGGCGTTCTGGAACGTCGTGCCGTCATGCCGCACGCCGTGATGCGAGCCGCGCACGATCTCCAGCGCATTGCGCTTGGGCACGTGCTCGAAGCTGATCCACGCGTTGCCGAAGTGCATGCCTTGCCACGGCAGGTACGAGGTGTCCTGATGCCACGGCGAGCGTGCGCTCTTGCCGCCCTTCTTCAGAAAAAGCTCCTCGGCGAAGTACCACACGTGCTTCGAACCCCACAGGTCGGCGAACAGCTTGCCGATCGGCAGCGTGCCGACCAGCGCGTCGAGCCGCTCCTTCGCATACGGGTTCGCGTTGTCGTTGTGCGACTTGTATTCGGTGCCGTCGAGCATGCTGGAAGCCATCGGCCCGGGATTCTCGATACCCCAGTCGAATGCCGCCCGGCACATCGCCAGCTGTTCCTCGTTGAGCAGGCCTTCGATCAGAACCGCTCCGTCTTCCGCGAAAGCCTTGCGCTTGGATTCGTCCATCGGTCTTCTCCTGATGAGTCGAATGAGAGCTCGGTCGCGAATGCTTCCGGTGTTGCTCTCATAGAACATGTTGACAATGTTAGGTCATGATGACAAAAACAAAAAAATAAAAAAGACAGGGTATTCCCTGTCCTGTGCAGCGTGTGATTCAGGAAGAAGCGAATCGACCCGGCGCGCGTTCAATCAGGCATACGATCGAACACCGCTCGCGCAAAGAAGCTTGCCAGCACCGCGTCGGCCAGCTCGTCGGTGACACGCTGCGGATCGACGGCGTAACAGGACTGCACGCCGTCGCACAGCCCCAGCAGCCCGACCGCCAGCACCTCGGCGGGAAGCGGCAGCCGCGCCCCCGTGCGTTCCGCGAGACCCGCGACGTACGCCGTCATCCGGTTCTGCCTGTCCCGCAGAAATGCGTTGAAATGCTCGCGGAACCGCGCATCGCGAACCGCCTGCAGCTTCGCTTCCATCCACATCAGGAACGACTCGTGCCGGCGAAAGTGCTGCCGATAGTGCGTGAGTGCCATCCTTTGCATCTCGTCGCGGGGCCCGCCCGCTTCGAGAATCCGCTGCAATTCCGCGTTGATTTCGTCGCAATCGCGCTTGAGCAACTCGAGCAGCAGCTCGGTCTTGTCACTGAAATTCGAGTAGAACGCGCCGCGCGTGTGGCCGGCCAGTATCGCGATCTCCTCGATGCTCGCCGCGCAGTATCCCTTCTTCAGGAACACTGCGCGCGCGGCAGCCAGCAGGCATTCACGCGTCCGATCCCGCTTCTGCACCCGGGTCAGGCGCGGCGGCTTCACGCTCGCGCCCCCGGCTTCCGCCATCGGCGGCGCATCGTACTCATGCAAGGCGATGCCGGTCCCGCGCCGACGGGACGTCCCCGACGCGACCCTTCCGATTGGCGCGCTCCAGCGCGCAATACGCGTAATAGAGCGAGACCGTGACGTACGACCACGTGACCAGCGCGAGCACGAAGAAATTGAACACGACGTTATGCGCGTCGCCGGGTATCGGGTAGAAATCGTAGATACAGGCGATCGTTTGCGATGCGACCAGGGCCACGGTCGTGGTCATCGCATGAAACAGCTGCCCCGCGGCCAGCAATCTCCGCACGAAGTAAGCCAGATAGATCGACAGGAGCGCCCACATCGCGACGTAGAAGTAAGGCAGCACCCTGGCCATGAAACCGGCGCCCACCAGCACGGCGGTTCCCGCGAAGGACGTCGCGAACAGCGCGACATCCTGGCGCGCCGACGGCTTGTAGCCGTGCGTGACGGCCATCAGGCCGGCGACCGCGATCACCGGCATCCCGAACCCGCGGGAAAACGCATCCAGCACATGCGAGACGAGCCCCGGGATCTCGAAGCCGGTTGCAAAATAGATCAGCGCATTGGTCGAGGAAACCGTCACGATCAGCCACTCGATCCCCAGCAGGTAATTGCGCTTCTTGACGAACTTCCAACCGTAGATGCACGTCGTCGTTGCCAGCAACGCACTGGCCAGGCAAAGCACGAAAGTTCTTTGATCCATGACTAAACTCCCTCTCCCGATTGCATAAGATTCATCATTGCTTCGCCGGCCTGACGCTCGCCAGGTAGTGAGCCACCGCCTTGCGGTCTTCCGGCGACATGGCCGCGGCGACGCGCTGCATCGTGCCGGTGGATTCGCTGCGCGTGCCGGCGGCAAACGCGTCGAGCTGCTTCAGCACGTAGTCGACGCCTTGCCCCGCGAGGCGCGGAAACGAACCCTGGCCCATCAGTTGCGCGCCGTGACACGCCGCGCATGCCCCCTCCTTCGCCAGTTGCTCGCCACGCGCCTTCAACCGGGCGTCCGGCTCGAAGAAACGATTCTCGGCAGCGGTCTGCTTAGCGTAGTAATCGGACAGGCGCTTGATCTCGGCTTCGCTCATCGTCATTGCGAGCGGGCCCATGATCGGATTGGTCCGCTGTCCATCGGCAAACTTGTGCAATTGCTCCGCGATGTACGAGGGCGGCTGTCCCGCCAGGCTCGGATAGCCCTGATTCAGCGAATTGCCGTTGACGCCGTGGCAGCCCATGCACGCGTCGGTCACGCGCGGCCACGGGCCGCCGTCGGCCTGACTGGCCTGCGCGGACGCCGTGACGTAGCGCTGCAGGCGATAGAGATCGACGAGACCGGGGCCGTAAATCGCAAGCAGGACCACGACGATGGCGGCGACGGCAAACAGGATGCGTTTCTTCATGTCCGCTCTCCTCATGCCCGACGCTGCGCATTGAGCGCATTGAGCGCATGAAGCGCGCTTTGGTGACCGGATCGTACGGCACCGTCCATGTAGCCGGCCCAGATGTTCGCGGTCTCGGTGCCCGACCAGATCAGGTTGCCGCACGGCGCGCGCAGCGCGTCGCCATGCGCGGTCCAGAAGCCTGGCGGGATCGCCGACACGCACGTGATCGTCCACGGGTCGGCGAGCCCCCAGTCGCGATCGTGGTAAGCCACCGGGGACAGCGCTTCCTTGCCCCACGCCTGCGCATAGATCTCCGTCTGCATGCGCTGCGCCGCCTGAAGGTCCGACGGCATCACCGCGTTCTTGACGAACGCGTTGATGATCCCGATCTCGCCGCCCGGCGGCGAATTGTCGTATGCCCAGAACACCGGCCCGTCGGTCTGGAAGACGTGGCCGTTCAAGCCCTTGTCGCGCCAGAACGGGCGGCGGTAGACCATCGCCGTCTTGCGCGCCGGCGAATGGGCCGGCCACGCGCGTTGCAGCGCGCGGCGTTTTTCAGGCAGCGGCGGGTCGAACTGCACCTGATTGCACAACGCCGGATGGATCGCCATGATGACTTTCCGGGCGCGCACCACGCCGCGGTCCGTATGCACCGCGACGACGTCGCGATCCCAGCCGACGATCCGCCGCACCGGCGACGACAGCCGCACCTTGTCGCCCAGTTGCTGCGCCATCCGGATGCTCAGGATCTGCGAGCCGCCGACGAAGCGGGTTTCCTGCGCGCTGTGCTTGATCGAGTCGAGCTGCGCGTAATCGCAATCGGCGGAGTTGATCATCGACAGGAAGTGCAGCAACCCCATCTTCGCCGGCATCACGCCGCCGGAAAGCGCGATCGACCCGTTCCATCCAATCCGATCTTCGGCCGCGATGTTCTGCGTCGCCAGCCAGTCGCCGACCGACAGCCGGTCGAGTTCGCCGGCCTTCGGCGACGTCCACGGCGCACCGGAGGGCACGTCGCGCGACAACTTGCCGAGCCTGGCGCCGATCGCTTCGTCGGTGCCGAACGTGCCTTCCAGGTCGATCTCGGCGCGCCCGTCGCCGCCGAGGATCACCGTCTTGCCCGTGTAGTAGCTCGGGAACGTGCCGACCTCCAGCTCGCGGGCGAGATCGGCGACCGCCGTCTGGCCCGGGCCGATCCACTGGCCGCCGACTTCGCTGACGTATCCGTTTCCGACGTCGTAGTTCAGCGTACGGCCGCCCACGCGGTCGCGCGCCTCGAGCACGACGAAGGATTCGCAGCCCGCGTAGCGCAGGTCGCGCGCGGCCGTCAGACCGGCCAGCCCGGCGCCGACGATCGCGACCTCGAGCACGTCGCCCGGGCTGCCCGCCGCCTCGGCAGCGCCGGCGTTTGCCCGGGCGGCGCCCATTGCGATGCCGGCGGCGGCGACGGACGTGCCGGCGTACTTGAGCCATTGCCTTCGCTGCGGGTCCGCCGAACGGTTGGATGAAGACTTCTTCGCCATGGTGTCTTTTCTCATGCCAGGAAAGTCATGCGTCAGCGGCCTGTCGAGGCAGCGCGCGCGAGACGATTGCCCGGAATCGAGATCCGGATCGAGTCGAAGGAAATGCGCCGGCGCCGCGAAATCCCTTCGGCTTCCGAAATAAAACTCCTTCGGCACCGGAAGGTTTTCGGGCGTCCCATCCCTCAATTACTAGTACACGTTACAAAACATAGGTCATGATACATAACATGACGAAGAAAAAAAAAGACAGGGTATTCCCCTGTCTTCAAGACCTCCGACGCATGCCGCTCCTTCCGGAACGTCGCCGCTTCACCGGGCAGCGGCCGCGCCGGGTTCGGGCGGCCGCTGCGCAGGCATTCCGGATGGACTGGACTCAGCCAGCCGTCGGCGTACCTCCCGATGCCTGCGGATTCGCCGAAGCCGGATTCGCGTTCGCCCCGGCCGCCGGCGCGACGTCCTTGTCCGACAGCCCGCCACCGAGCGCCTTGTAGAGCGCGACTGCGTTGCCGAACTCGTCGCGCCGCAGGTCCAGCAGCGTCTGTCGGGCCGCATACAGCTGACGCTGCGAGTCGAGCAGTTCCAGCCGGTCCTCGATACCGGCGCGATAGCGCAGGTTGGACAGGTTGGTGCGGCGCTCGGCGCTGGCGACCACCCGGGTCTGCGCTTCGATCTGGCGGTCGAAGGTTTCGCTGCCGGCCAGGCCGTCCGCGACCTCCCGGAACGCGGTCTGGATCGAGCGTTCGTACTCGACGACCGCGCTGGACTTGCGCACTTCCGCGAGCGTCAGTTCGGAACGCAGCCGGCCGCCCTGGAAGATCGGCAACGTGACCTGCGGCGAGAAGGCCCACGCACGGTGATCGCCGTTGAACAGGCTGCCCAGCCCCGGGCTCAGGAAGCCGATCGACGACGTCAGCGACAGGCGCGGGAAGAACGCCGCGCGCGCCGCGCCGATGTCGGCGTTGGCGGCGACGAGGTTCTGCTCGGCCTGCTGGATGTCCGGCCGGCGAACCAGCAGATCGGACGGCAGGCCGGCCGGCAGCCGGGTCACGACTGGCTGCTGTTCCAGCGACAGCGGGTCGGGCAGGTTCTTCGGCAGGTCGGTGCCGACCAGCAGCCGCAGCGCGTTGCGAGCCTGCGACACGGCGCGCGAGCGCGCCTCCAGGTCCGCGGCCGCGCTCGCGACCTGGCCTTCGGCCTGCGCGATGTCGACGCCGCTCGCCTGACGCGCCTCCTTGAGCTTGCGCGCAAGCTCGAGCGACTGGCGCCAGTCGTTCAGCGTGCGCTCGGACAACGCGCGCTGTTCCTGCGCGAGACGCTCGGCGAAATACGCATCCGCCACCGCGCCGATCAGCGAGATCTGCGCGGCGCGGCGGCCGTGATCGGTCGCGAGGTAGCGCGCGAACGCCGCATCGGACAGCGACTTCACGCGGCCGAACAGGTCGATCTCGAACGCGCTGACGCCGACGTTCACACCGTACTGCTGCTGTATCGACTCGGGTATCGGCGGATTCAGGTCGGCGTTGGCCGCCGTGCGCTGGCGCGTGAAGCTTGCGCCGGCACCGATCGACGGCAGGCGCGCGGAACGCTGGATGCCGTACTGCGCTTCGGCGGCCTGCACGTTCAGCGCGGCCAGGCGCAGATCGCGGTTGTTGTCGAGCGCGAGCTCGATCAGGCGCTGCAGGCGGCGGTCGCCGAACATCGTTCGCCAGCCGAGATCGGCCGCGTTCGCGCGCGTGTCGGCCTGGGTGTCGGCCTGGGCGCCGGCCGTCGTGTAGGCGGTCGGCACCGGCATCTCGGGCTTGACCAGCTTCGGTGCCATCGAGCACGCCGACAGGGCCAGGGCGACGGCGACGGGAAGAACTAGCAATCGCATGACATTAACCTTCCGTTTCTTGGCTCACGGCCACGACATTCTGGCGGGACGCCCGCCATGCCCCGACGCGCTCCTGGATGCTCATCACGAACACGAAGAAGACCGGAACGAAGAAAATCGCCAGCACGGTGGCGGTCACCATGCCACCGAACACACCGGTGCCGATCGCGTGCTGCGTCTCGGCGCTGGCGCCGGTCGCGATCATCAGCGGCACGACGCCGAGGCCGAATGCGAGCGAGGTCATCAGGATCGGGCGCAGGCGCAGCTTCGATGCCTGCACGGCCGCTTCGATGAGCCCCTTGCCTTCCTCGCGCAACTGCTTCGCGAACTCGACGATCAGGATCGCGTTCTTGGAGGACAGGCCGATCACGGTGATCATCCCCACCTTGAAGAACACGTCGTTCGGCATGCCGCGCAGCAGGACCGCACCGATCGCGCCGATCAGGCCGAGCGGCACCACCAGCATCACCGACAGCGGAATCGACCAGCTTTCGTACAGCGCGGCGAGCACGAGGAACACGACGATCATCGACAGCACCATCAGCATCGGCGCTTCCGACGCCGACTGGCGTTCCTGCAGCGACTGGCCGGTCCACTCGACCGCGAAGCCCGGGGGCAGTTGCGCGGCCAGACGCTCCATCTCGGCCATCGCGGCGCCGCTCGACTGGCCGGGGGCGGCCGTACCCGAGATACGCGCGGACGGATAGCCCTTGAAGCGCACCATCTGCAGCGGCGTCTCGGTCCACACCGGACGAACCATTTCCGACAACGGCACCATGCCGCCGGCCGCGTTGCGCACGTACAGCTTCATCACCTTGTCGATCTGCATGCGCGCCGGCGCGTCGGCCTGGATGATCACCTGCTGCATGCGGCCCGCGTTCGGGAAATCGTTCACGTAGGTCGAACCCATCGCGGTCGACAACGTGTCGCTGAGCGTCGTGAACGACACGCCCAGCGCCTCGGCCTTCTGCCGGTCGATCTCGAGCCGGATGCTCGTGCCGGCCGGCAGGCTGTCGGGGTACACGCCGGTCACGACCTTGCTTTGCGCGGCGAGTTCGAGCAGCTTCGCTTCAGCCGCCTTGAGCGCCGCCGTACCCTGGTTGGCGCGGTCTTCCAGGCGCATCGCGAAGCCCGAGCTGTTGCCGAGTTCGTCGATCGCGGGCGGCAGCAGGCTCATCACCGTGCCTTCGGTGACACCGGCCATCGCCTGCTGCGCCCGCATCGCTTCGTCCATGGCCGTCGCGCCGTTACGCTTGTCCCAGTCCTTCAGCACCGCGTAATTCAATGCCGCGTTCGGGCCCTGGCCCGAGAAGCCGTAGCCGACGATCGAAATGCTGGACTCGATCCCGGGGCGCGACGCGATATGCCGCTCGAGCGTCTTGACCACGTCCCGCGTGCGCTCGGCCGTCGCGTCGGACGGCAGCAGGAAGCCCGTCATGAAGTAGCCCTGGTCCTCGTCCGGCAGGAACGACGACGGCAGGCCGCGGAAGCCGAACACCAGCGCGCCCGAGATCGCGACGAACACGAGCATCACGCGACCCGTGCGGCCGACCAGGCGGCCGACGCGCGTCTCGTACCAATTCGTCAGGCGCTCGAAGCGGCGGTTGAACCAGCCGAAGAAGCCGCGTTTCTCGTGGTGGCCCGGCTCGACCGGCTTGAGCATCGTCGCGCACAGGGCCGGCGTGAGCGTCAGCGCGAGCAGCGCCGAGAACAGGATCGACACGGCCATCGACATCGTGAACTGCTTGTAGATCACGCCGACCGAGCCGCTCGCCATCGCCATCGGCAGGAACACCGCGGTCAGCACCAGCGTGACGCCGATGATCGCGCCGGTGATCTCCTTCATCGCCTTCGACGTCGCGTCCCTCGGCGACAGGCCTTCCTCGGCCATCAGGCGCTCGACGTTCTCGACGACGACGATCGCATCGTCGACGATGATGCCGATCGCGAGCACCATGCCGAACATGGTCAGCACGTTGATCGAGAAACCCGTCAGCAGCATCACCGTGAACGTGCCGAGCATCGCGACCGGCGCGACGATGGCCGGGATCAGCGTATAGCGCACGTTCTGCAGGAACAGGTACATCACGAGGAACACCAGCACCATCGCTTCGAGCAGCGTGTGCAGCACCTTCTCGATCGAGATCTTCACGAACGGAGACGTGTCGAGCGGGATCGAGTAGGTCATGCCCGACGGCATCGACTTGCTCAGTTCGGCCATGCGCGCGCGGATCGCGTCCGCGGTCTTGACCGCGTTGGCGCCCGGCGCGAGCTGCACGCCGGCGATGACGGCAGGCTTGCCGCTCTCGGTGTTGACGAAGTTGTAGGACTGCGAGCCGAGTTCGACGCGCGCGACGTCGCCGAGCACGACCTTCGAGCCGTCCGCGTTCGCGCGCAGGACGACCTTCGCGAACGCTTCCGGCGTCGTGAGCTGGCCCTCTGCGGTGAGCGGAACGGTCACGCGCTGGCCCGACAGCGCGGGCAACGCACCGAGGCTGCCCGGCGCGATCTGCACGTTCTGCTGGCCGATCGCGGTCGTCAGGTCGCTCATCGACAGCCCGAAATTGATCAGCTTCTGCGGATCGACCCAGATGCGCATCGCGCGTTCGGAGCCGAACATCTGCACGCGGCCCACGCCCTCGACGCGACGCAGCTCCTCGACGATGTTGCGCGCCATGTAGTCGGCGAGCGCGCCTTCGTCGAAGCGGCCGCTATCGGACTTGAGGGCGACGAACAGCAGGAAGCCGGACGATGCCGACTCGACGATCAGCCCGTTCTGGCGCACGGCCGCGGGCAGACGCGGCTCGACCGACTTGATCTTGTTCTGCACGTCGACCTGCGCCAGCGCCGGATCGGTGCCGGGCTTGAACGTCACGGTGATCTGCGCGGAGCCGGACGTATCCGCCGACGATTCGAAGTACAGCAGGTTCTTGACGCCGGACAGCTCGCGCTCGATGAGGCTCAGCACGCCGTCGTTCATCGTCTGCGGCGTGGCGCCCGGGTAGTTCGCGGTGATCGTGACGGACGGCGGCGCGACCGACGGGTAGCGCGCGACAGGCAGTTGCGGGATCGCGATCAACCCGGTCAGGATGATGAAGAGCGCGATCACCCAGGCAAACACCGGGCGGCGGATAAAGAATTGAGACATGGCAGGACGCTCCCCGTGACTCAGCGCGCGGCCGTGGCGGCCGCGGCAACAGGCGACTTCCAGTCGGTCGCGGCGGCCGGCGCGCCGTCGATCAGGCGTTCCATGCCTTCGACGACGACCTTCTGGCCGGCCTGCAGGCCCGACTTGATGCGGTAGCTGCGGCCGGTCTGCTCGCCGAGCTCGACCGGCTTCAGGTGCGCCTGGTTCTTCGCGTCGAGCACCCATACCTGCGGCTTGCCGCCGGCACGCACGACGGCCTGTTGCGGCACCATCACCGCGTTCGCGTAGTGCGCGCGCGGAACGCGGGCCCGGACGTACATGCCCGGCAGAAGCTGGCGTTTCGGGTTGTCGACAAGCACGCGCAGCAGCACGTCGCCGGTGCCCGGATCGACGTTGACGCCCGAGAACAGCATGCGGCCGCGCACGTCGTAGCGCGTGTCGTCGTCGCGCAGCACGTCGACCGGCAGGCCGGTACCGGCATAGCTGTCCTGCGACGCCAGCGTGTCGCGCAGGTGCTGCAGCGACGACGCCGGCTGGCGCACGTCCACGTAGACCTGGTCGATCTGCTGGATGCGCGCCATCGGCTGGCTGTCGCTGCTCGCGACGAGCGCACCCTCGGTCACGAGGGCCTGGTCGATGCGTCCCGTGATCGGCGCCTCGACGGTCGCGAACTTCAGGTCGAGCTGGCGGCGCGCGAGCGTCGCGCGGGCCTGCGCGACGTCGGCGGCGGCCTGGTCGCGTTGCGACACCGAGTCGTCGTACACCTGCCGGCTGATCGCATCCACTTCGACCAGCGGCTTGAGTCGCGCGGTCTGCACCTTGGCGCGCTCGAGCGCCGCGTCGGCCCGCTGCAACGCGGCCGCGGCCGTGTCCATGTCGGCCTTGAACGGCGCCGGGTTGATCTGGAACAGCGGCTGGCCCGCACGCACTTCCGTGCCCTGTTCGAACAGCCGACGCTGGACGATGCCGCTGACCTGCGGCCGGATTTCGGCGATCCGCACGGCCGCGACGCGGCCCGGCAGGTCCTCGGTCAGCTTCAGGGGGGCCGGCGCCACGGTCATCGCGGCGACCGGGATCGCAGGCGGGGCGGCCGGCGCGTCGGATTTCCCGCAGCCGGCCAGCAATGCGGCCGCCAGCGCGTAGACGCCGCCGTAGCGGCACAGTTTTTCATTCTTCATGTGGACTCCATGGGACGCAGGCAGCCAATTGCCGACCCTGACACGCGGCAGTGTGCGTGCGCCCGATGGCGTTTCTTCTACGGTAGTATGGAGATTCGATGGAGCTGCCGAATGGATGCAACGTAGTGATCACGCCCGACACCCCCCAGCCGCCCGGCGCGGCTCACCATGCCCAACCCTTGGTCCTCATCGCCGAGGACGAGCCCGAGATCGCCGAGATCCTGACCGCCTATCTCGCGCGCGGCGGCCTGCGCACCGTGCACGCCGCCGACGGCCGCCGCGCACTGGAGCTGCACCTGCAGCTCAAGCCCGACCTCGTGCTGCTCGACGTGCAGATGCCGCACGTCGACGGCTGGAAGGTGCTGACCGAGATCCGCCATCGGGGCAGCACCCCGGTGATCCTGCTGACGGCGCTCGATCAGGACCTCGACAAATTGATGGGGCTGCGCATCGGCGCCGACGACTACGTGGTGAAGCCGTTCAATCCCGCCGAAGTCGTGGCGCGCGCGCAGGCGGTGCTGCGCCGCTCGATGGCCGCGTCGCACGGCAGCGAGCAGCGCGTGCTGCGCGTGCCGCCGCTGGAAATCGATCTGGACCACTACGAAGCCGTGGTGCAGGTGGGGCAGCAGCGTCATTTCCTCACGCTGACCCTGACCGAATTCAAGCTGCTCGCGCAACTCGCGCGCGCGCCGCGGCGCGTGTTCAGCCGCGCCGAGCTGATGGCCACCTGCCTGCCGGAAGGCGACGCGCTGGAACGCACGGTGGACAGCCACGTCAGCAAGCTGCGCAAGAAGCTGGACGACCTCGGCGTGCAGGGCGTGCCGGTCAGCGTGCGCGGCGTCGGCTACAAGCTCTGGAGCGTCGAGTGAAGCTGGAGGGAATGAGCCGCCAGATCGCGCTGTCGATGGCGACCATCGCGTTCGGCGTGGCGGCGCTGCTCATATCGACGTCCTATGTTTTTTACTTTCTGACATTCCGTTACTGGCCCAAGCTGTGCGCGCAATTGGGCTGGGTGCCGACCGGGCCGGAATGGGCCTGGCTGATCGCGACCACGTCGGTCGGCCTCGCGCTGGCCGTCCTGATGGCGATCAGGCTCGCACGCCGCATCCTCGTGCCGCTCAATTCGGTGGCGAACGGCATCCGCCGCGTCGCGCGCGGCGATCTCGACGCACGCGCCGTCGCGGGCGACCGTTCGCTGCGCGAAGCCGCGCTGCTCGCCGACAACTTCAACGCGCTCGCCAGCGAGCTGCAGCGCGTGACCAACGAGCAGGCGATCTGGAACGCCGCGATCGCGCACGAGCTGCGCACGCCCGTCACGGTGCTGCGCGGGCGCTTGCAGGGCCTGGCCGACGGGGTGTTTCCGTCCGACGAAACGCAGTTCCGCCGGCTGCTGACCCAGGTCGAGGGTCTCGGGCGGCTGATCGAGGATCTGCGCGTGGTCAGCCTCGCGGACAGCGGTCATCTGAATCTCCAGGTGCACGAGGCCGACCTGGGCGCCGACGTCGAGGCGGTCGTCGCGGTGTTCGACGATGCGCTGAAGGCGGCGGGCCAGCATGCCGTGCTGGACCTGGACACGCGCCCGATGCGTTGCGACCCGGTGCGCATCCGCCAGGCGCTGCTGGCGCTGCTGGAAAACGCGCGGCGCCATGCGGTGCCCGGCGCGATCCGCATCCAGACGCGCGTCGAGCAGGGGCGATGCCATCTAAGCGTCGAGGACGATGGCCCCGGCATCCCGGCCGATTTCGCGCCGCACGTGTTCGACGCGTTCAGGCGGGCCGAAGGCGAGCGTTCGGGCAAGGGCACCGGCCTCGGGCTGGCCGTCGTGGCAGCCATTGCGCATGCGCACAGCGGACAGGCGACGTGCCGGCCGGCGGCCGGCGGCGGCACGGTGTTCGAATTGCAGTGGCCCGACGATCCGGCGCCGGCGCGCGTGCCGGAGCGGGGTCAGGCCTGAAGCCCGGCGCGCGCCCGCACCGAACGAGCCGTGGCCCGAAACCGCCGTCGTCACCATCCTTTCACCAGCCATTTCGTCGACGCCACCCGCGCTCGATGCGGGTCGCGCCATCGGCAGCGGTCTCGCCGACGCGCTTCATCACGGCTCACATCATGCATCGGTCGGCGTGGATTCGCCCGCAGCCTCGCCGGGCGACCTGATTCTGAAATCCTCCGGATTGCGTCCTTTCAACCAGTGCGGCCGCCGGCCGCGCCCTGTCCAGGTCGCGCCGGTGTCGGGATCCCAGTAGCGCGGCTCGGCATGCCGGCGCCGCTGCGTCCAGGCCGATCCGACATTCAACAAGCGCGCTTCGATCATTCGCCAGTCGATCTCGTAGTCGCGTATCAACTTGACGATCTGCTCCACGACATCTTTGCGGCGAGCGGTGCGTTGTGTCGTGATCCGGGCATCCAGCTCGGCACGACGGGCCAGCAACTCCTGCAACGATTCGCTCGACATGTGTTCTCCCTTTCACCAAAATCCGGCGCGCGTCCGGCAACGCGCGCCGCAACCGCATCCGGTTACGGATGCTCGAAACGCAGCGTCGTCAACGCTGCAGCACGATCTCGACACGCCGGTTACCGGCGCGCCCCTCGGCTGTCGCGTTGGACGCAACCGGATCGGCCTTTCCGCGTCCGGTCACGACGAACGTATCGGCCCGAAGTCCACGTTCTCGAAGGTAGCCGGCAACGGCGTCCGCGCGTTGCTGCGAGAGCTGGAGGTTCGACGTGTCCGAGCCGATCGCGTCCGTGTGGCCAGTGACTGCCACGCGCGTGAAGTGCGGGTCGCCTTGCTGGCTCGTCAGCTTGTCGAGCGTTGCGCGAGCGGCGGGAGTCAGCGTCGCCGATCCGAATGCAAAAAGGGCATCCGACGAGAGATTGACGTTTTGTACGGGAGCCGGCGCCTCCGCCGCAACGGGTGCGGACGCCGCCGCTCCAGCAGCAGCACCGCATTGGAATACGAGCGTTCCGGGGTCCGCACCATCGCGGAACGGCCTGGTCGAATCGACCGCTCGAACGGGCTGGTCTGCGCACATGCGCGTGGCGACCTTCATGCACGTCGCCTGGCTGGAAAAGATGCCGTGACAGTCGACCTGGTACGTCCGGATGCCATCCCTCGGTTGCAGCTCGTATGCGCTGAACGTCGGGCCGGATGCGCTGGTGCATGCAGAAAGCAACAGCGCGGACAGAATGGGTACGAGATAGAGATTTTTCACTGTAATGCTCCGGAAAATCCGTATGTAGTAGAAGCCGGGCAGGTACGCGAAATGCCCGGCCTCTCCGTTACTTCCACTGATACAACATGCCGGCGCCCACGACGCGCTGGCTTCCGCTGAAGCCGCCGTTCAGCGTCGCCTTCAGGTTCTCCGTGATACGGGCCTGCATGCCGAGCGCCATGGCCTTCTGGCCGAGGAAGGTCGCCGTACCGACCCCCATCGCGAAGTTCGAGTCGCGATCCATGTGCGGGATCGACGCCATCGCAGCCGTCGCGGCAATCCCGTCGCGCGCCATCGAATCGGTCTGCTGGATCTGCTGCTGCACCTGGTTGATCTGGTTGCCCAGATTGTTCACCGACGTCGACAACGCGCCCGACACGGCGTTCAGCTGGTTCACGTTGACCGCGTCGGTGCCCTGCGTGCCGGCCGCGACGTTGACGACCTGGCGCGCCGACTCCGCCGAGCCGACCGCGACGACGTTCGAGCGCCCGCCGTCGTTGCTGCCCGTGCCGATGGCCGCCGAATTGCTCCCGGTTGCCGTCGCACCCGCGCCGACGGCCGTCGAGCCATTGCCCGTCGCCTGCGCACTGTTGCCGACCGCCGTGCTGCTCGCCCCGGACGCCACCGCCCCCAGCCCACCCGCGGACGCGTTCGAACCGGTCGACGCCGGCGCGCTGTTCGGGCTGGACGGGTTGGACGTAAACGATCCCCCCGTCGATCCACCGGTATTGCTCGTTCTCTGACTGATCAGCGTGGTCAACTGGTTGGCGACCGAGTCGAGCTGCGACACGTTGACCGCATCGGACCCGATACGGCCCGCGGCCAGCCCGGTAATCTGACGATTTCCGACGTTCACTTCGCCCGCCGACGACTGCGGCGAACCGAGCCCGTAAGCGACATAGTTGTTCAGCGCGCCGACCGACGTCAGCGAGCCGGCGCCGAGCGCAACGCTGTTCGCGAATGTCGCGCTCGCACCGGCGCCCAGTGCGACCGCATCGATCGCCGTGCTGTGCGCCCCCGAGCCGAAGGCCATGCCGCCCGCCTTGAGCGCCGATGCATTCGCGCCCTGCGCGACCGACTGCGCGCCCGCCGCGATCGAACCGCTGCCCAGCGCGATCGCGTCCGCCTGCGCCGAGCTCGCGCTCTGGCCGATGGCGACGCCGCCGGGCGCGGTCGAATCGACGATCGCGCCGTTGCCCATGCCGATGCCGTTGTCGCCGTTGACCACCGTCGTCGGGCCCACCGCGACCGACTCCGCCCCCACCGCGAGCGAGTCGGTCTGTGCCGAATTCACATGAAAGTACTTCTGGCCGGTCACCGCAAAGGACGACAGTGCGCCGGCGAGTTGCCGAACCGTGACCGCGTCCTGTGCCTGCGTGCCGTCGGCAACGTTGGTCAATTGACGATAGGTGTTGCCGCTCGCATCGCCGAACGAAACCGCACCGAGCAGCGTCCGGTCGGCAGTATTGAACGGAATCGCATGGCTGCCGACCGCGATCGACCCGATGCCCGACAGGACGGCCCTATCCGACACCGAGCCCGAGCCGATCGCGACGCCGCCCGCGACCGAAACGTTCGACTGCGTGCCGAGCGCCAGACCGTTGGCTGCGGCGGCCTGCGCACCATTGCCGGCTGCCAGGCTGCTCGTTCCGCTCGCGATAGCCTGCGGGCCGATCGCGACGCTATCGGCGCCGATGGCCTGACTGTCGGCCGCGGTGGAGTTCGCGCGGAAGTACTTGATGCCGCCGCCGTTCTGGATGGTGTTGACGGCATTCGTCACGTTGGTCACGTTCTGGTTCGTCGCGTACAGTTGCGAGCCATTGACCGCGTCCGTGCTCGTCGGGCCCAATGCGCCGGCCGCGACGTTCGTGATCGTATTCGGACCGCTGCCGCCATGCCTGGCGCTGAACGCGCCGGCGCCGCCGTTCGCCGTCGGGTCCCACAACAGCGCATCGTTCTGCACCTGACTGACCTGCGAACTGACTGCCTGCAGCTGGCTGACGTTCACGGCGTCGGTCGGCGCGGCGCCTGCCGCCACGTTCGTGATGCGCCGCTCGGCCCCCGCGGAACCCACCGACACTTCACCCGCGGGCGTCGCGCCGGCCAGCGGCGTGGTGCCCGGGTTGTAGGCGGCAAGACCCAGATTGGCGTTCGTCGTCGAATTCGCGCCGAGCGCGACCGAATTCGCGGAGGTCGCCTGCGCGTTGCCGCCGATCGCGACGCTGTCCGCGCCGGTCGCCTGGCTGTCGGGCGCCGTGGAATTGGCGTGGAAATACTTGATCCCGCCTCCGTTGGCCATGTTGTTGATCGCCGTGGTATTCGCCGTGACCTGCTGGTTCGTCGCGTAAAGCTGCGAGCCGTTGACTGCGTCGGTGCTGTTCTGGCCGAGCTGGCCGGCGGCGACGTTCTGGATCTGCCGTTCCGCGCCGGACGCGCCCACGCTCACCGCACCGGCCGGATTCGCACCTGCGAAGGCGTAGCGGGTGCCGCCGATGATCGTGTCGGGCGTCGGGGTCGCCGCCGTGGTCGTCGAATTGGCGCCGAGCGCAACATCGAGCGCACCGTTCGCGACGGCATTCGTGCCGATCGCGACACTGTCGGCGCCGAGCGCGCGGCTGTCAGTGCCGGTCGAATTGGCGTGGAAATACTTGACGCCCGCGGTCGTCCCGCCTCCACCGATCGCGTTCAGCACGTTCTGGACGGAGCTGTACGTATTGCCCGCATAGCTGAGGTTCGCCGTCACGGCGCCCGTCGTACCGTCGTAGGTGCTGCCGCCGCCGAGGCTGGACGCGACGCTGTTGCCGAGCGTATTGACACCGGAAACCACCGAGAACAACTGCGATCCATTGATCGCATCGGTGCTCGCCGCCGAGATCACGCCCGCGGCGACGTTTTGCAACTGCCGCTCCCGGCCGGCGGCACCAATCGATACGACGCCGTTGGCCGCGCTCGCGAGGCCTGCCGCGGTCCCGCCGTACTGTGCGGTCGTTCCCGTGTTCGGGGCGGCCGTCGTGCTGCCGGCGCCGAGCGCGACGCTGTTGGCGAGCGTGGCGTTCGCACCGGCGCCCAGCGCCAGCGCATTGATCCCGTTGCTATGCGCGCCGGACCCGAGCGCCACCCCGCCCGCGTTCAGCGCGATCGCATTTGCGCCTTGTGCGATCGACTGCGCACCGGTGGCCGTCGCGCCGCTGCCGAGCGCGATCGCGTCCGCCTGCGCCGAGCTCGCGCTCTGGCCGATGGCGACGCCGCCGGGCGCGGTCGAATCGACGATCGCGCCGTTGCCGATACCCACGCCGTTGTCGCCGTTGACCACCGTCGTCGGGCCCACCGCGACGGCATCCGTTCCAACCGCGAGCGAGTCCGCCTGGGTCGAATTCGCATGGAAGTACTTCTGCCCCGTCACCGCAAAGGACGACAGTGCGCCGGCGAGCTGGCGCACCGTGACCGCATCCTGCGCCTGCGTGCCGTCGGCGACGTTGGTCAACTGACGATAGGTGTTGCCGCTCGCATCGCCGAACGACACCGCGCCGAGCAAGGTTCGATCGGACGTGTTGAACGGTATCGCGCGACTGCCGATCGTCACCGATCCGGCGCCGGACAGGACGGCCCGGTCCGACACCGAGCCCGAGCCGATCGCGACGCCGCCCGCGACCGACACGTTCGACTGCGTGCCCAGCGCCAGGCCGTTGGCTGCGGCGGCCTGCGCACCATTGCCGGCTGCCAGGCTGCTCGTTCCGCTCGCGATCGCCTGCGGGCCGATCGCGACGCTGTCGAGCCCGATCGCCTGGCTGTCCGGCGCCGTGGAGTTCGCGTGGAAGTACTTCAGCCCATGAGAATTGATATTGTCGATGGCCGAGCCGACGTTGTTGTTGATGGTCGTCGTGCCGTCCGCGTTGTACGTCACGTACGACGGCGCGGAGATCGTGCCGGTCGTCGGGTCGTAGGTGGCCCCGCCGCCGAGTGCCGTCGCCGTGCCGTTGCCGAGGTTGTTGGTCGTGCTGATGACCGTGCTCACACCGGTCGACAGCGATGCGACCGAACTGTTGGTCGACGAGAGGCTGGTCGACAGCGAAGTGATGCCGGTCGACGTCGACGTCGACAGCGACGCGATCGAACTGACTGCCGACGAGAGGCCGGTCGATGCCGAGGTCGAAAGCGATGCCACCGAGCTGTTGGTCGACGACAGTCCGGTCGACAGCGAGCCGATGCCGGTCGACGCGGACGTCGACAACGAGTCGATTGCCAGATTCGTCGCATTCAATTGCGACCCGTTGATCGCATCCGTGCTCGCCGAATTGATGCGCCCGGCCGCGACGTTGGTGATCTGGCGCTCGGTGCCCGCGGCACCGACGCTGACGACACTGCTCGGATTCGTTCCCTGGAAACCGTACGTCTTGCCGCCGATCGTCGCGCTGGCCGTCGGATTCGGCGCGGCCGTCACCGAGCCGGAGCCCAGCGCGACGTCACCCGCATTGTTGGCGACCGCCGAAGAACCGAACGCAAGCGCGCCGGCAGCAGCAGCCGTCGACGTATTGCCGAGTGCGAGCGAGCCCGTGCCCTGCGCGATGTTCGAATTGCCGATCGCCACCGCGCCGTTGCCGTTCGCGGTGTTGTTCGAGCCCGTCGTCACGGCGCCGGTGCCGATCGCCGTGCTCGGATCGCCGATCGCCACCGCGCCGTTGCCGCTCACCGTTTGCCCTTCGCCGAGCGCCACCGCGCCGATGCCGCCGAGCACTCGAGAGTTGTGGCCGCCCGCTATCGAACCGGTGCCGGCAGTCGCCGCCACCACGTTGCCGTCGCCGATGGCCACGGACGACGTCGCGAGGGCTTGCGACTTGAAGCCGACCGCCGTCGCATCGCCGTTGCTTGCCACCGTCTGGTTGCCCAACGCGATCGCGCTGCTTCCCGACGCCGTTGCGTTCGTCCCCATGGCGACGGCGTTGGTGTTGACGCCCGTCCGCGCCGAGTCGCCTATCGCAATGGACGAGGCGCCAGCCGAGTTGGCGCCGGTGCCGATCGCAATGGCGCGAATGCCCGACGCCGCGGCGCCCGCCGCTGCCGCCGGCGCGGATGAACCGCCTTCCGCGACGGAATCAGCGCCACCCAACGCTATTGCGTTTGCGCCGCTGGCGCTGGAGCCGTTCATCATGCCGAGCGCGTTCACGCCGCTGGCGGCGGCTCCCGCTCCCAACGCCACGGCGTTCTGCGCCGTGGCCTTGGCCACCGTTCCCGCGGACAGCGACGAGGGGCCGGATGAAGTCACGTCCGTGCCGATCGCAACCGCCCCCGCCCCCGTTGCGCCTGTGCCCGCGACGGTACGTGCCCCCAGATACACGGCATTGAGGCCGCTGGCGATGGCTTGGAAGCCGACAGCCGTGGTGTGCTGCGCAGACCCGTTGGACATATAACCCAGCGCAAGGGCTTCGGGCCCGCCCGCCGCCGCCTGGAAGCCGACCGCGGTGGCAAAGTCGCCGGTAGCGGCAACGTCGGTGCCGATGCCCGTGGACGATTGTCCGGTCGCGCCGGTGCCTGGCGCCGTGCGCGCGCCCAGGTAAACGGAATTGAGCCCACTGGCAACAGCCTGCAAGCCGATCGCGACGGCGTTCTGCCCGCTGGTGACGCTCCCCCAGCCAGCCGCCAACGAATACACCGCCAACGCGCTGGAACTGACGCCGAGCGCGGTGGCGTTCCCCGCCGATGCAACGGCGAAGGTGCCCAACGCGCTGGCGCCGGCCGCGGTAGCACTGGCACTGACGCCTAGCGCCACCGAATTGATGTCGTTCGAAACCGTGCCCCCGCCCAGCGCCATCGAGCCCTGCCCCGTCGCCGCGGCGCCCTGGCCGAGTGCGACCGTGTATTGCCCGTTTGCATTGGCCTGATAGCCGATCGCCGTCGCCCCGGCCTGATTGGCTGTCGACTGATAACCCACACATGTGATGCTGCCGCTATAAAGGTTATAGGGCGCCGCCGTGCAGTTCACCTGCGCCTGTGCGTGCACGCTCCATCCGCCCACGCCAATCAGCGTCAGCGCGACGAGACGCGTTGGCGATGTACTCCACCCGGTGTTCCCGCTTTTCGACGACGCAACCCGCTTCCCCCGCGCACGATCAAGCTCGGACGCCGCAACCCATGCGCCCAATGCTTCGTTCCAGATTGTTCTGAATGACTTGTTCATCTAAGTTTCCCCTCGGTTTTCACGTACTTGATGACGCAAAAGCGGACCCTGCAGAGAGCGAAGACGCTCCGCTTGTTTCTTCAATGCATTTCGGATTACTGAATTGGATACGGAAGTGCTTCTTGCCTTCCTCTTGCAAACAGGGAGAACGCGCGAATACAGGCCTACGCGCCAAGCGAAGGATGAGTCAGTCGGATCGGTCTCCCAGGTCGCAAGCCGGCTTCAGTGATATGGGCGTAGTGTGCAAGGATTCAGCGAGACGGACTTTTTTCCGAGCGGAAATATTCTTTTCTGGAGCGGACAACGCGAACATTCATTTCGTGTCGGGCATTCGAAGATTGCAACGCGGCAGCCAAATCAAATCCGGAACAAAAATTCACCGGTAATCCACAACAAAAATGCCGCACTGCCGCACAGGTCGTGCAACCGTGCAGGATCCCAAAACGTCACTTCCGCCAGCTTATGATTTTTGCAACAATGGCACGCCCGTGGCTCTCGATGCTGTCCGTCCAATAAGATCCCCCCAACTCGTTTCCAACCATGTCATCTTGCTTGTCCGGTTCGATGTCGCTTCGTGCTGCGCCCGATCTCTCTGACGCACATATTCTTGTCGTCGACGATCGCCCGGACGAGCTCCGTTTCCTGATCGATATCCTGCGGGTTGCGCGCTGCAGGATCAGTGTCGCGTTCGACGGCTTGCAGGCCTACAACCGTGCTCAGGCCATCTCCCCGGACCTGATCCTGATGGACGTCCGCATGCCGCGCATGGACGGCTTCGCCGCGTGCCGGCTGCTGGCGTCGACGCCCTCGACTCAAGCCATCCCGATCATCTTCCTGACTGCCGTCGGCGACCTCGAGGACCGTATCGAAGGGCTCGAAATCGGCGCGGTCGACTACATCGTCAAACCATTCGAACCGGCCGAAGTCGTTGCGCGAATCCGGAATCACCTGAAAAGGGCGCGCGGCATCCGGCCGCTCGAGCAACTGCCGGTGCTTCCCGACCATCCGGATGCATCGCTGGTGCGCGCCGCGAGCGAGATCCTGCTGCGCGACCTGCGCCATCCGCCCGCGCTCGACGATCTCGCCAGACTGGTCGGCACGCATGAAAAGCGGCTGTCGCGTGCGTTTCGCGACAATCTCGGCCAGACGGTGTTCGAGTATCTGCGCGATACGCGGCTGCGGATTGCCCATCGCTTTCTCGCCGAAACGTCGATGGGCATCGGGGATATCGCCGTGGAGATCGGCTTTTCCACGGCAGGCAATTTCGCCACGGCGTTCCGCGAACGCTTCGGCATCACGCCGTCGGATTGGCGAAAGCAGTGCATGCAGGGCGATATGGCCGACACCGCCGAAGCATGTCAGGCCGATGCGTAGCGATCGAATGCATGCGTGTCGGGATGCGCATGGCGAGGCTGACCTTGCTTGCCGCCTCGCGATCACCAGTTGTATTTCGCGCTGGCCAGCACGGTCCGCTCGTTGCCGAACACGCAGGCCTCGTAAGAGTTGCAACCACTGATGTAGCGACGGTCGAACAGGTTCGCGACGTTCAGCGCGAACCGCCAGTGCGGCATCTCGTAGTGCAGCGCAGCGTCGTACAGCGTATGGCTCGCGACCTTCAGCGAGTTGTCCGGCGCACCCGCGGTCGCGCTCTGGTAGCGGATGCCGCTCCCGATCCCCAGGCCCGAAAGTGCGCCCATGCGCCATGTCCAATCGACCCACAGCGATGCCGTCTGGCGCGGGAGCGGAACCGCGACCGGCCAGTTGTTCAGCGACGCGTCGTTCGCCTGCACGTTCTTGACGTCCTGATAAACGTACGACGCGACGACCGACAGCTCGCGGGTGACCTTGCCGACCGCGCTCAGCTCGATCCCGCGCGAGCGGACCTTGCCGGTCTGCACGGACGTCGTGCCGGTCGGGTCGAGACTGACCGGCGTCGGCGTCACGACGTGGGTCTGGTCGATCTGGTAGAGGGCCGCACTCAGCGCAAGATTCCCGGCCGGCGACTGCCAGCGCAAGCCGGCTTCCGTCTGCGTGCCGCGTGTCGGCTTCGGCAAGCCGCCGCCGGCCATCCTCACGCCGATGACGGGTTCGAACGACGTCGAATGGCTCACGTACGGCGACAGCCCGTAGCCGCCCTGGTACGTGAGGCCGATGCGGCCCGAGAACGCACTGACGTCCGCATCGGCTTGCATGCCCGCCGCGCGGTCGTCCTTGCGCATGGTCACGCGGTCTTCCCGACCGCCGAGCGTCAGCGTCCAGCGCTTCCAGCGGATCTGGTCTTGCGCGTATACGCCGAACGTGTTCATCGCCGTGTACTGGTCGACGTGGCCGAGCGACGTCGGGCCGGAGAAGATCGCGTCCGTGACCGGCGTATGGACGGGATGGTAGAGATTCAAGGGCCGCGCCAGCGCGAGCCACACGCTGTCGGTCGTCGTCTGCCGGTTGTACTGGAGGCCGAGCAGCAGCACGTGCTCGATCGGACCGGTGCCGAAGCGCGCCTGCACGTTGTTGTCGACGTCGAAGCGGGCGTAGTTCAGCTGAAACAGCCCCGCGAAGCGCATCATGCGGGTCATGCTGCCGTAGGCAAGGCCGTTGCCGAACACCGTCGCGTCGTCGAGCGACAGGTGCATCCAGCGCGCACTCTGGCGCAGCGTCCACATCGAATTCAGCGTGTGCTCGACCTGATAGCCGAGCGACCATTGTTTCTTTCGGTAGGCGTTGAATGCCGGATCGCCCGTATAGACATCCGGTGACAGGCGCCCATTCGGGTTCGGCAGCACGGTGCCCCGCGCAGGCAGGAAATTGAATGAGATGTCACTCCGGTCCTGCAGATAGGTTGCCGAGAGCGTCAGCGACGTGTCGGCGTTCGGCCGCCAGCGGAACGACGGCGCCAGCGCGACGCGTCGATCCGCATTCGGGCCGGTCAGCGCATTGCCGTCGCGCGCGACGCCAACGAAGCGATACGCAGCCGCCTTGTCGGGGGCGAGCTTGTCGCCGACGTCGAACATGAACTGTTTGCGCGCGTAGTTGCCGATCTGAACCCCCGCTTCACGGATGCGCTCACCGTCGGCCTGCTTCGTCCGTGCGTCGACGATCGCGCCCGGGTCGCCTGCCCCGTACAGTCCCGACGTTGGCCCACGCAGCACCGTGACGCTGTCGATCATCTGAGGATCGACGCGCCAGTCCGCGATCACGGCCGTATTCGGCGCCGCCACGCCGTCGACGTACAGCGTCGGCGTGAAACCGCGCAGCGCCGCATACGAGTCGGTGCGGCTGTCGGATCCGAATGTCGAGAAGCCGGGCACATAGCTGAGCGCCTGGTTGAGATCGGTCGCGCCGGTCATCTCGATCTGCTGCGCAGTGACGACGTTGATTGTCTGCGGAACCTCGGCGACCGGCGTGTCGGTCTTCGTGCCGGTCGCGGTGCGCATTTCGACGAGCCCGCTGGACGACGCCTTCGCCTGCACGGTGATCGCCGGCTGCGTCGCCTGTGCATACGCGTTGCCGGCGAGCGTCGCGCATGATATCGCTCCAGCAGCGAGTGCAAACGTATCTCGCACCGTGCTCGTTGCCCATTCCATCTTCAGTTGCTCCGTCATGCAGGTGGCCTTTCTTCCTCGTGGTCCGCCGCACGGAATACGAACGATCAACGCACCTGTCAGAAAGAGCAGGTGCCTCAACAATCGTTTTTCATGCACAGTTTTCCCCCGCGGGATGCTTCCCGCTTTCCGCCCTCCGGCGCTTCGATGCGCCGGTTCAAGATTCACGCAATCGTATCTGCTTGTGTCGTGACGAACGCGACAGTCGGGCATTCGACTGCCGCGCCCATGTACGCTTCGCGCATTCGAACCCTCGACGAAACAGGAGGTTTGCCGTGAAATTCCACCGCACCCTGGCGGCTGCCGCGATCGGCGCCGCGTTGTGTTCCCGCGCCGCCTTTGCCGTCGATCCGCTGCCCGCGCTGGGCGCCGATCCCGCCCATACGTCCGTCTCCGGGCTGTCGTCCGGCGCGTTCATGGCCGTGCAGTACCAGGTCGCCTATTCCGACTCCGTGGTCGGCTCGGGGATCGTCGCCGGCGGCCCGTACTACTGCGCCACCGGCAAGCTGGCGAACACCAGCAAATGCATGGGGATGCTGCCGGGCTCCCTGCCCAATCCCGCGCAGTTGCTGCGCGCCGCCAAGGGCTTCGCCGCGCGCGGCGAGATCGATCCGCTCGCCGGCCTGCAGAACGACCGCATCTACGTGTTCAGCGGCACCAAGGATAAGGTGGTGTACCAGCGGGCCGTCGACACGACCGTGTCGTTCTTCAAGGACGCCGGCGTGCCGGCCGACAATCTCACCTACGTGAAGACGATCCCGGCCGGTCATGCGCTGATCACGCCGGATTTCGGCAACAACTGCCCGATCACGGCGACGCCCTACATCAACCATTGCACGGTCGACAAGCAGAGCTACGACCAGCCGGGCGCGTTGCTGTCGTTCATCTACGGCCCGCTGAATCCGCCGGCCGACCAGCCCGCCGGAAAGATCATCGCGTTCAACCAGCGCGAGTTCGCCGGCACCGCGACCGGGATGGCCCAACAGGCGTATGCGTACGTGCCGCAGGCATGCACGCAGGGCACCGCGTGCCGGATTCATGTGGCGTTCCACGGCTGCAAGCAATCGGCGAGCGTCGTCGGCGACGACTTCTATCAGAAGACCAGCTACAACCGCTGGGCCGACACCAACAACATCGTAGTCCTGTATCCGCAGGTCGATGCGTCCAAGGTACCGAACAACCCGCAAGGCTGCTGGGACTGGTTCGGCTATACGGGCAAGGACTACGCGGTGAAGGCCGGCGTGCAGATGGCGGCCGTCAACGCGATGATCGGGCGGCTCACGTCGAAACCCTGACGCGGTGAGGTGAACGCATGCGCCGCGCCGGTGCGGCGCATGCGGGGAGGCGCTTACTGCGCGCTCGCCAATTCGGCGTCGATCGCGGCGACGAGCGCGGGATCGTCCGCGCCGACGTTCGGCGCGAAGCGCGCGACCACCTTGCCGTCGCGGCTCACCAGGAATTTCTCGAAGTTCCACAGCACGTCGGGCGCCGGATTCGGCTCGATCCCGTACCCCTTCAGGCGTTCGCGGAACGGACCGTCGTCCGCGGCCTGCGGCTGCGCCTGCGTGAGCGCGCGATAGAGCGGATGCTGATCGTCGCCCACGACCGAGATCTTCGCGAACAGCGGAAACTTCACGCCGAACGTCGCGCTGCAGAAGGCCTGGATTTCGTCATTGGTGCCCGGCTCCTGGCCCTTGAAGTCGTTCGCGGGGAACGCGAGCACTTCGAGGCCGCGTGCGCGCTTGTCTTCGTAGAGGGCTTCGAGGCCTTCGTATTGCTGCGTCAGCCCGCATTTCGACGCGACGTTGACCACCAGCAGCACTTTGCCTGCGAACGGGCGCAACGTGGTCGGGGTGCCGTCGATGGCGTTCACGGGGATGTCGTAGAGGGGCGAGGTCATGTGCGGGTCCTTGCGGTTGGAGGAGACGGTGACGTTCGCGGCAGCGGCGCGTACGGTGTGGCGGGAATCGTAGCAGGATCGGCAAAGGCGCGCAGGAGCCGAGCGCGCATTGCCTGCAACCCCGACACCCGCGCGCTCACCCGGCCAGCAGTGCCGCCCCGCCGTCGTCTCCGGCCGCCGCGCGGCCGTCGCCGCGACCCTGCGAAATCCCGGCCAGCTGCTCAGCAGGCTGCGGCCGCGCGAACAGAAACCCCTGCACCTGGTGGCAGCCGATTTCCTGCAGGAACGCCAGCTGCTTCTCCGTCTCGACGCCCTCCATCACGACATCGAGCCCCAGCGCGCGCCCCATCGCCACGATCGCGCGCACGATCGCGTCGTCCGTGCTGCCCGAACCGCAGTCCGTCAGGAACGACCGATCGATCTTCAACGTATCGACGGGCAGATCCTTCAGGTACACCAGCGACGAATAGCCCGTACCGAAATCGTCGATCGCCAGGCTGATCCCCCGTGTCGCCAGTTCGCGCAGCAGGATGCCGATTTCCTCGCGGGTGTTCATCGCCATGCTTTCGAGCAACTCGAGCTGCAGGCATTCGGCCGGCAACGCGGTTTCGCTGAGGATGGTCGTCAGGTCGCTGAGGAAATGGTCGGTAAAGCACTGCCGCGCCGACACGTTCACCGACACCCGCCCGAACTCGAACCCCTCGTCGAGCCAGCGGCGCGCCTGCCGGCAGGCTTCGCGCAGCACCCACCGGCCGATCGGGACGATCAGCGCCGACCGCTCCGCCAGCCCGATGAAGTCGCCCGGCGGCACCAGGCCCTTGCGTGGATGCAGCCAGCGCAGCAGCGCCTCCACGCCGACGATCCGGCCGCTGGCCAGATCGTATTGCGGCTGGTAGAACAGCCGGAATTCGTTCTGCTCGAGCGCGCGGTGCAACTCGCCTAGCGTCTCCAGTTGCTCCATCGCCGACGACGTCATCTTGCTCTCGAAGAACTGGAACACGTTCCTGCCGCGGCTCTTCGCGCCGTACATCGCCTGGTCCGCGAGCAGGATCAGGTGCTCCGCCTCGGTGCCGTCGTCCGGATAGATGCTGATGCCGATGCTCGGCGTCACGAAGATCTCGCGACCGCCGACGTCGATCGCCCGCGCCACTTCGTCCAGCAGCTTGCGTGCCACGCGCCCGACATCGCGGACATCGTCGAACTCCTCGAGCACGAGCGCGAATTCGTCACCGCCCATGCGCGCCACCGTGTCGTTCGCGCGCACCGACGCGACGATGCGCTCCGCAACCCGCTTCAGTACCTCGTCGCCGGCGTTGTGGCCGAGCGTGTCGTTGACCAGCTTGAAGCGGTCGAGATCGAGGTACATCACCGCGACCTTGCGACCGAGCCGCTTCGCGTGAGCGATCGCATGCGCGAGCCGCTCCTCGAACAACGCCCGGTTCGCGAGATCGGTGAGCACGTCGTGCGTGGCGAGATAACCCAGCCGCTCCTCCGCCTGACGCCGCTGCGTGATGTCGGAGAAGATCGCCGCATAGTGCGAGATCTCGTCGTCGTTGTCGCGAATGCTGGTGATCGTCAGGTATTCGAGAAACAGCTCGCCGGTCTTGCGGCGATTCCAGATTTCGCCTTGCCAGTGGCCGTCGGTCGTCAGCGAATGCCACAGCTGCTTGTAGAAATCCGGCGTCTGGCGCCCGGAACTCAGCAGGCCCGGATTGCGCCCGATCACTTCGTCCGCGGTGTACCCGGTCAGGCGCGTGAAAGCCTGGTTGACGCGCTCGATCCTCGCGTGCCGATCGGTCACCACGATGCCTTCGAGCGCCGATTCGAACACCCGGTCCGCCATGCGCAGGTTGAAGCGCGCGAGACCCAGCGCTTCGTCGCGCTCGCGCACGGCGCTGCGCAACTCGTTCGCGTACTCATGCTCGATGCTCTGCAGGACGTCCGCGAAACAGAGCAGCCCGGTGAGTGCGCCGTGGTCGTCGTGAATGCCGACATGGCGCATGTTCTGCTGCATCATGTAGCGGTGGGCCGCGTACAGGCTCTGATTCGTGGCGAGCATCCGCAGCGGCCTGCTCGCATGCTCGCCGACAGCCCCCCGCAAGCCGCCGCCCGCAATCAGCCGGACGATGTCCCGCTCGGTCAGGATGCCGTGCTCGCCATCGTCATAGGCGACGAGAACGGCATCGAGCTTCTCCGCGCGCATCCGCGCGACGACATCATGCAGCGCGACATGCCCGGGCACCACGACGGGCGGATGGACGTGGATCGATTCGATCGGCTTCAGGTGCAGGAAGAACTCCGGCCCCTGGTTCACGACGACGTCGGTCTGCGTCAGCACGCCGATCGCAACGCCGTCCCTGACGACCACGAAATGACGCACGCCCGACCGCTTGAACCTCACCGCCGCTTCGCCGAGCGGCGTATCGGCCTCCAGCGTCAGCACCGGGCTGCTCATCACTTCGCCGACCGGACGGTCGAGCGCCTGCGGGCTGTCACCGGCCGCCAGCGCGTCCTGCTCGGTCCAGATGCCGACGGCCTCGCCCTCCTCCATCACGACGATCGAGCTGCAACGCTCGATGAACATGCGTCGCGCGACCTCCCGCACCGGCGTGGCGGGCGTGCAGGAAAGTATCGAACGCGCGACGAGGCGCGCAACGGGAACATCGTAGGTGCTCGGATACATGCTCAGACCAAATCCAATGACCGCGCAAACAGGAATTGTGACCGATCGCTCGGCGCGTCGCGGCGGAGAACACGGCACACTGGCCTCGATGGCGCATTTGACGATCCTGTGTCAACCTGGTCCACGCTTTGGGTCGCACATATCCAGAGGTGGCCATCCCCGGTTAACGACAGGTTCGGACAAGAGTTGAGTCCCGCGGCGACCA
Organism: Burkholderia cepacia; assembly: GCF_001718835.1. Classification (NCBI taxonomy): domain Bacteria; kingdom Pseudomonadati; phylum Pseudomonadota; class Betaproteobacteria; order Burkholderiales; family Burkholderiaceae; genus Burkholderia; species Burkholderia cepacia. The sequence continues at coordinate 432,777 of NZ_CP013442.1, forward strand.
CGGACGCAGCACGCCGGCAGGTCGATCAGCAACGACGGCTTTCACTTTCCCGACAACGGGCCCGTCGACCCGGTAAATCGTACCGGCGATTGAAAAAGACGCCGCGCCCGGAAAACAATAAACGCGGTGCATATTCAGCGAATAGACCCGTGCAACAAGGACATCGCACGCCGTTGCCTTACAGTTTCCCAATAATTCAATATTGTTGAATATTAAAATAAAGAATTCCTTTTTTATGCACGTTCGCGCATCCGGGCGATTCATGCGCCGAAATTGCGAGAATGTCGACGTAGAGTGGATATTCAGGAGATCCGCGCCGACGGTTCTTGATTATTCGGGCCCATTCCGATAGCGTGCCGCACACCGTCAAGAAACACATCGCCCGGCTGTTTCATTCATTGCGACATACCGGGTTCCGGAGGGCGTTGACCTGTTATCGGTTGACGGTGACAGGAAGCTGCTCCGAAGAAAGCTTCGTTTGAACGACCATTTTTTCGATCGCTGAAAGACGTGCCGTCAAGTGCCTGCATACGCTTGCGATCGCACATTGGTCAAGCCACGCCATATGGAACGCGCATGAGAATTCACCCGATTCCACCCCTGCAATGCCTGGTTTTCTTTGATGCCGCCGCCCGGCATGGCAACTTCACGCGCGCAGCCGAGGAACTGAACGTGACGCAAGGTGCGGTCAGCAAACAGGTCGTCAAGCTGGAAAGCTTTCTCGGCATGCAGTTGTTCGTGCGAGACGCAAAGGCGCTTCATTTGACGCGTGCCGGGCAAACCTATGCCGACCGGATTCACGACATGCTGATTTCCTGCTCGGAGGCCACGGCGCTCGTCATGAAAGAGCCGACGCCCCACAGCATCACGATCGCCTGCGCATCCGGCACGGCCGGCATGTTCCTGACGCCCCTCATTGCCGAATTCAGCCGCGAGTATCCGAGCGTGGCGGTCCGGATCCTGGTTCGGGAGGGTGTTTTCAATCTGAATCCCGCCGAATTCGACATCGGCGTTTATTACATACGCGATGCGCCGCCCCCCGGCATGAGCGGCATTCGCATCATCGAGGAAGAGGTGCACGCTTATTGCGCGCCGGATTATCTGGGGCGCCGGCGCGTCTTGCCGCTCGAATTGATGAGCTCGACATTGCTCGTCGCGGAGGAACAGCAGCGTCAATGGATGAGCTGGCGCGACTGGTTTCACCTATGCGACAGCGAGATCACGTACAAGCCGTTGCGCACGATCACCGCCAACAGCTATCCCGTATTGCTGCAGCTTGCGCTGCGAGGCCACGGCGTCATCCTTGGATGGAACCACATGATCACGCCGCTGGTTGAAAGCAATGATCTGGTGCTCGCATCGGATGCAAGCGCCAGCTTCGGCGGCGCGTACCAGCTGGTTTGGCCCGACGATCGGCGCGATACGGCAGCCGTGGCGCATTTCCGGGAGTGGTTGCTGAAGCGGATGCCGCGGAGGCGATAACCAGGTATTCCAGAAACTCGGCCTTGCCAGAAAAAATTTCAGAGTAAATAGTCAGGAAAAACCCGTACCATTGGCTGCGCCACTGATCAATGCCAATGGCGCCATAACATCAAAATCCGAGGTCACAAGAATATGGAAACCACCGTTGGCTTGCACGGGAGCAGGCGAGACTCCACCGCGCAGGAAAGAACAAAGGCCGTCGTCGCCGTCATCGTCGGAAATGGATTCGAGTGGTTCGATTTTATTTCTTATGGCTTCTTTTCCGTCATCATTGCGAAACTATTCTTTCCCACCTCGGATGACAACCTGTCCCTGTTGCTGTCCGTTTCCACGATCGGCGTCGGATTCTTCATGCGGCCGGTGGGCGGCATCATCCTCGGGGGCATGGCGGACAAGATCGGGCGGCGTGCGACGCTGGTCATCACGATATCGTTGATGACCATCGGCACGGCATTGATTGCCTTCGCGCCGACCTACAAGGATGCCGGAATCCTTGCGCCGTTGATGATCGTGTGTGCACGCCTGCTGCAAGGTTTTTCCGCCGGCGGCGAAATGGGCGGCGCCACCGGATTCCTGAGAGACCATGTCCCTGCCGAGCGGCTGGGCTATTACACGAGCTGGATTCAGGCGAGCATCGGATTCGCGATCATTCTCGCATCGGTGCTGGCGGTCGTGCTCGTCAAGTATCTGAGTGTGGATCAGGTCGAGTCGTGGGGGTGGCGCATACCGTTCCTGATCGGCTTGTGCCTGGGGCCGCTCGGAATCTACATCCGCAACCAGGCGCATGATTCCACGGAGGACGTGACGCGCGTTCGGGAGCGCACGCCGGTGATCGAGATTGCGCGTCGCTGGAAGAGCAAGACGCTGATCGGGTTCGGCCTGGTGATCTTCTGGACCGTTTGCTCGTATGTCCTGCTCTTCTATATCCCCACGTATGCAACCAAGGTGCTGCACTTGCCGGCATCGACGGGGTTCATCGCCGTGCTCGTCGGGGCGTCGATCGTTCTTTTCGTCACGCCGATCTTTGGTCACCTCTCCGATCGATACGGACGGCGCCGCTTTCTCATGGGGGCGCTCGTCATGGCCATCATTGCCGCGCATCCGCTGTTCAAGCTCTTGAATGCGAGCCCCGGGCTGCATTCGCTGCTGCTGTTCCAGATCGTATTCGGACTGGTTATTGCATGTTATGAAGGGCCGATCCTCGCCGCGTTGAGCGATACGTTTCCGCGGCAAATCGTCTCCACGGGCATTTCGATTTCGTACAACCTTGCCGTCATTACGTTCGGGGGATTTTCCGCGGCCATTCTCACCTGGGCGATTGCGGCAACGCAGAACAATCTTGCCCCGGCCTTTTACGTGATGGGAACCGCGGCCCTCAGCTTCATCGCAACCGCGTGCTGGTCCCCGCGCAAGGATTGAGCCGATCCGTCAAGCGGAACATCTCGTCGAATTCAATGACCAGGAATGGAAATTTATATAGGTGAGCAAAAATGAGCGAACTGTATTCTGAAACCTATCGAGAACTCCAGGCCAGATTGAAGTCGGTGTCGGAGGCGGCCGAGATTGCACGGAAAAAGGAAGCCGCGGATGCAATCAAGGCGATACGGCAGACCGTCTGCCAGTACGGCATTTCCGCGGAGGACATCTTTGGCCGGGCCAAGCCGAACGGCGGTCGCGGGAAACGCCGTGGTTCGGTCGCACCGAAGTACCGCGATCCGGAAACCGGCGCGACGTGGAGTGGCCGAGGCAGGCCGCCGCTGTGGATCGCGGGCCGCAGCCGTGACGCATTCCTGATCACCCGGTAGCGCGAACGCAGCGCAAGATGACCGCTCGCTCGCAAGGGTTCCGACGGAGTTCAGGCGAATGATCGCCGAAATGGTCCGCCGCTTTCCGGCTCGGGCACCTGCCCGGCCCCGAGTGCCTCAGGCGCGGCTGCATGGCCGCGTCCCGTCTTCGCTGGGTGGCCTTGAGTTCCAGCAGATGGATTCAGGCGATTGCTGGATGGCAATCGCCTTTTTTCTTGGCCGGGCTCGGTTGAGCTGATTGGGAGCGGCAACCGGTTTTTGTCCGATCATCGGCCGGAGGCATCACCGGCAATCCGCTTTGGCGCGCTCGCGCTGACGACTCTTTCGACGATGACGCGCCGTTCGCGTACGGAGCACTACCCCCGAACAGCCGGCGTCGACGCCAGCCGCGACACGACATCCCGCCCCTGAACCGACAGCAGCACGCGCACCTGCGCGCTCGCATCGGCGTCGAGCCGCACGAGGCCGTGGCCGAGCAGCGCGCGAACCTCGGCCAGCTCGCCGTCCAGCTGGCATGGCGTGCTGGCCAGCACCATCAGCGCGGCGATTTCATGAGGACTGAGCAACATATCCGCACCTCGTTAGACAGGTCAACCCACCCGCTCACAACAGCACGATCTGATGCTCGACCGCCGGCTCCGCATCGGCCTGCCCCGGCGCGGCGCGCTCGGACACGATCCGGCCAGGCGTCGCCGGCGCGAGCGTCCCGGTCTTCAGCCAGCCGAGCGGAATCGGCCACAGCGTCGATTCGAAGCGGCTGTGGAAAAACGCGAAATGGCCGATGCTGTCGACGCCGATCGCATCCGGCGGAATCCGCAGGTGCACGACGCTGCTGCGCGTGAAATACCGCAGCAGCCGTTCGATCGCGGCAATCGTGCCGAACGGGTCGTCGGTGACGCTCGCGGCGAGCACCTGCGCGCGCATCCCGGCAAAGCGCCGGACGAGCGCGCGGCGCTGCGCGTCGTCGCGCGCGATCGGCGCGCGCCGGTAGGTGTCCTCGAAATCCGGCCGGCTGCGGCTCCACGACAGCGCGACGCCCTTCGGCGTGTCCTCCATCCAGCCGAGCCGCTTGGCCGGAAAATAGCCGAACACCGCGGACAGCACCGGCATCACGACATGCCACTTCCACAGCATCGCGAGCTTGCTGCGCGGCGCGTAGTCGCGCCAGTGCGCGTACTGCGCGCCCATCGTGAACATGCGGCGCACCAGATGGTTCGACGGCGCGAGGCCGGCGACGAAGCCGCCGATGCTGTGCGCGACCACGTCGACCGGCTGGCCCGGAAACTCGGCGAGCGCATAGCGCAGCACCGCCTCGAAATCGCGCTCGCCCCAGTCGAGCCACGTCGCGTCGAGCCGCGCGAGCTGCGCGGGCCGCGATTCGCCGATCCCGCGATAGTCGTACACGATCGCGTCGTAGCCGTGCCGGTGCAGGTAGGCGGCAAACCGGAAGTAGTAGCGGCAGCGCACCGACGTCGCCGCGTTCACGATCACGACGGGCCGCGGCTCGCCATCGTCCTCGCCCGTGCGATGGCGCCAGACGAAGCCCTTGATCGGATAGCCGTCGGCCGCCGTCAGCGCGATCGATTCCGGCTCGGCGATGCGCGTGTCCCCGTCATTCATTCCGCTCATTCGAAACCCTCCACGTCACGGCATCCATTTCACTTGACCGGGCTGTTTCGCTCAATCAATCTTCTTGCATCTCTCGCATGACGAACACGCATGGCAGCCACGCTCGACCGGCTACCTTCGCTCGACCTGGCCTGCGGCTTCGCCGCGGTCGGCCGCCCCTGACGAGACCCTCGCGCACCCGGCGCCGCGCCGCCACCTACCAAAGCTGGTAGTTGTCCGCGCGCGGCGCGACGCGGTGAAATCGACGGCGTTCCAACGACCGCATCGCAGCGTCCGCGACGCCCGAGCCGAGCGTCCGCCCGCCGCGCCTCAGGAGGCAGACACGATGAAACACCTCAAACCCTGGTTGGCCGCCGCGCTCGCGCTGGCGGCGCTCGCCGGCGCGGGCCGCGCCGGCGCCGAAGAGCGCGTGATCCGGATCACCGGCTTCGGCGCGACGTCGGGCGTGCTGCGCCCGTTCGGCGTCAACAGCGAGGCGGCGCTGCGCGCGGCCGCCGACGACATCAATCGCGCGGGCGGCGTGAAGCTCGGCGACGGCGCGCGCGGCCGCATCGAGATCCGCTACCTCGACGACAACTGCAAGCCGACCGAAGGCGTGGACATCGTACGGCGCCTCGCGCAGACCGACACGCTGGCGGCGGTCGGCACGACCTGTTCGCCGGTCGTGCAGGCGGTGTACGGCTCGCTGCAGAAGAAAGCCGGCGACGCGGCCGATTCCGGCCTGCAGCTGCCCGTCTTCACCGACGTCGCGATGAAGATCGGTCTCGCGAAAATGTCCGACTGGTCGTTCCGCAACATTCCCGACGAGAATGCGATGTACGACGACGTGTTCGCGTGGGTCCGGCGCACGCACCCGGACGCGCGCACCGTGTACGGCGGCGTCGAGCAGAACTTCGTTCATTCGAACCAGACCTGGTACCAGGTGATGAAGCCGCGCGCGCAGGCGGCCGGCTTCGACGTGCTCGGCGAGACGCGCTGGCTGCTCGACGACACGAACTTCGCCGAGCAGGTGCGCGCGATCAAGGCGGCCAATGCCGACGTCGTCGCGATCTCCGCGCATCCGTACTCGGCATGCGGCGTGCTCAAGGAGATGCAGCGCCAGGGCGTGCGGCCGAAGGTGCTGGTCGGCCTCACGAGCAGCTCGACGCCCGAGCTGCTGAAGGTGTGCGGGCCGGCGGCCGAGGGGCTCGTGATCCCGACCAGCTTCGCGACGATCAACCCGGACGCGCAGCAGGCCGCGACCGAGACCGCCCGCTACGGCGGCTATGCGGACCTGCACAGCATGGCCGCGTGGGAGATCCTCCACATGATCCGCGCCGCGATCGAGACGCGCGGCGTGCTCGCGAAGCCCGACACCGTGCAGGCCGACCGCGAGAAGATCCGCGAGGGGCTCGCCGCGATGAAGACGGCCGACGGCCTGCTCGGCCCGGTGAAGCGCACGGCCGATCGCGAGTCGATCAAGCCGTTCGTGCTGGTCGAGGCGCGCCGCAACGAGTGGACCGTCATCGAGCGGCCCGCGCCGCGCAGCGAGCTCGCGGGCGCCGCGCCGACGGCTCGCCAGCCGTGACGCAGCCGCTCGTCGCGCTGCGCGGCGTGACGTGCCGCTTCGGCGACGTGTGCGCGGTCGACGGGCTGGACCTCGACGTCGCGCAAGGCGAGACGGTCGGCCTGATCGGGCCGAACGGCTCCGGCAAAAGCACGACGCTCGGCCTCGTCGCGGGCACGCTGCGCCCGACGGCCGGCACGATCCGCCTCGCGGGCGCCGACGTGACGCGCGTGCCCGCGTGGCGGCGCGTCGCGCTCGGCGTCGCGTGGACCTCGCAGCAGCCGCGGGTGTTCGAGCGGCTGTCGGTGCGCGACAACCTCGCGGCGGCCGGGCGTGACGCCGCCGACGCCGCGCTGCACGACGCGGCGCTCACACACCGGCGGCATGCGCTCGCGGCGACGCTGACCTTCGCGGAGCGGCGCCGGCTCGAACTGGCGCGCGCGCTGGCGCTGCGCCCGCGCGTGCTGCTGGTCGACGAACCGGCGTCGGGGCTCGACGCGGACGAACTGGCGACGCTGCGCGAACGGCTCGCCGCGCTGCGCGCGCGCGGCGTCGCGATCGTGCTGGTCGAGCACCGGGTCGGCTTCGTCGCGCAGCTCGCCGAGCGCATCGTCGTGCTCGAACACGGCCGCGTGCTCGCGGCCGGCACGCCCGCGCACGTGCTCGCCGACCCGGCCGTGTGCCGCGCGTATCTCGGCGCGCATCTCGGCGACCCGCCGGCCCCGCAACCCGGCTGCACGGCGGCCTGACATGAGCGCGCTGCCGTTCGACGCCCTCGCGCTCGGCGCGTCGTATGCGCTGCTCGCGTCGGGCTTCACGCTCGTGTTCGGCGTGCTGCGGCGCGTGAACCTCGCGTACGGCGCAACCGTGATGTTCGGGCTGTACGCCGCGATCCGGCTGACGGCGCCGCTGCCGCCCGTCGCCGCGCTGGTCGCCGCGCCGCTCGTCGCGGTGGCGGCGACGCTCGTCGCGAACCTGTACGTCGAGCGCCTGTGCTTCGCGCCGCATCGCGGCAGCGCGAAGGTCGGCACCCATGTCACCGCGATGGCCGCCAGCTTCGCCGTGTGGATGCAGGTCGAGGAAGCGAGCGTGCTGCTGCTGCCCGCGCACGCGAACCCGTTCCCGTCGCCGTTCGCGCGGCTGCCGGCCGCGTGGCAGGCCGGCCCGCTGCGCGCGGACCACGCGATCGCGTTCGGCTGCGCCGCGCTCGCGACGCTCGGCTGCTGGCTGCTGATCCACCGGACCCGGTTCGGCCTCGCGGTGCGCGCGGTCGTCGACGACGCCGAGGCCGCCGCGTTCATGGGCGTCGACGTGCGCCGCGTGTCGGCGCGGGTGTTCGCGCTCGCGGCGGCGCTCGGCGCGCTCGGCGGCTGCCTGATCGCCGGCCTCCACGGCCAGGTGAGCGCGATGTTCGCGATGTGGGCGACGCTCAAGGGGCTCGCCGCCGCGGTGCTCGGCGGCTTCGGCTCGATGCCGGGCGCGATCGCGGGCGGGCTCGCGCTCGGCGCGGTCGAGACGGTGCTGCAGGCCCGCGTCGGCGCCGAATACCGCGATCTCGCGTCGAACCTGCTGCTGCTCGCGGTGCTGTGCGTGCGGCCCGGCGGGCTCGCGTCGCTCGTGCCCTGCACTCGCGCGCGCGCCGCGCTGCTCGGCCGCGCGGAGGCCGGCCCATGACGCTGCTCGCGAACTTCGGGCTGCTGGCGTTTCTCGCGCTGTCCGCGTACGTGCTCGCGATCGGCGGCGACTGGTCGTTCGGCCAGCAGGCGCCGTTCGCGCTCGGCGCGTATGCGGGCGCGGCGGCGACGGTGCTCCTCGCGTGGCCGCTCGCGGCCGCGCTCGCGCTCGCGGCGGCGGTCGGCGTCGCCGCCGGGCTCGTGCTGCGCGCGCTCACGCTGCGGCTGCATGCGCTCGGCTTCTCGCTCGCGACGCTCGCGGCCGCCGAAACGGTGCGCCAGGCGCTGGCGGTCGTGCGCGTGCAGCGGCCCGGCGCGGACGGCGAGCCGGTCGGCCCGAACGGCGCCGAAGGCTTCGCCGGCATCCGCTACGTGTTCGAGCACGGGATGACGCCTAGCGACGTCGCGCTCGTCGTGTGGAGCGTGCTCGCGCTCGTGTTCGCCGGGCTCGTCGTGCTCGAACGCACGCGCTTCGGCCGCGCGCTGCGGATGACCGGCGAGGACCCGGCGCTCGCCGGCGCGCTCGGCATCGACGTGCGGCGCACGAAGCTCGGCGCGGCGGCGCTCGCGGGCGGGATCGCGGCGCTCGGCGGCGCGCTGTACGCGCACTGCAACACCTATGTCGAGCCGGACAACTTCGACGTGATGCTCGGCATCCACGGGCTGTCGTACGCGCTGATCGGCGGGCTCGGCGCGCCGCTCGGGGCGTTCGCGGGCGTCGCCGTCGATCTCGGCCTGCTCGAGGGCAGCCGGCTGTTTCACGGCTACCGGATGATCGTGTTCGGCGGGCTCGTCGCGGTGATCCTCGTCGTGCGCCCGCGCGGGCTGATCGATGAAACCCTCGTCGCGAAGCTGTGCGGGTGGAATGCAATGCGTATTCGGCGCGTGATGTGCGTCTTTTCCCTCTCGCCGCTGCTGCTGCCGCGCCGCTTGCGCCGCCGCGCGGCGCGGCGCCAACCGGAACAAACATGACCCTTCCGCATTTCCACCTCGCCGCCGCCCGGTGGCCGCTGCGCCGTGCGCGCGCGCTGGCGACGATCGTCGTGCTGGCGGCCGCCCTCCCCGCCGCACACGCCGCGGCCCCCGACGCGCGGATCGCGTGCAAGCCGGCCGGCGCCGCGTCGGCCTACGACTGCGCAATCGATCTTGCCGATCCGCGCACGCACGCGCCCGTCGACGGCGCGCGTTTCACGGTGACGGCCGACATGCCGTCGATGCCGATGGCGCACAACATCACGCCAGTCGATGCGATGCCCGACGGCCAGCCGGGGCGCTACCGCGCGCGGCTCGCGCTGGAAATGGACGGTGTGTGGCTCGTCAAGCTGACGTTCAGCGCGCCGGTGCGCGACCGCGTGGTGCGCAAGCTGCGCTTTGACGGCGGCAGCGGCGGCAGCGGCGGCAGCGCCGGCTGACCCCGACCCACCGTCTCGCATGCGCGCCGTGCATGCGAAGCCGCCTGAAGAGTCACTTGAGGGAACGGTCCGGCCGGCGCTCTAATAGCCGAACGGTCGTCGCCTGCGTGCGACGCACGCATGAAAGTGTCCAACAGAATAAGGAGACGACGGTGATCGGACCTGAAGAGGCGTGGAAGCGCCGCTGGCTGCTCGTGATCGCGGGCGGCATCGTGATGGGCGCCGCGCTCGGCATCCGCCACGTGCAGGGCCTGTTCCTCGCGCCGGTGTCGCTCGATCACGGCTGGTCGCGCGAAGCGTTCGGGCTCGCGCTGGCGCTGCAGAACCTGATCTGGGGCGTCGCGCAGCCGTTCACGGGCATGGTCGCCGATCGTTTCGGGTCCGCGCGGGTCATCTTCGTCGGGGCGGTGCTGTATGCGCTCGGCCTGCTCGTGATGGCCTACGCGGCGACCACGGGCGTCTACACGCTCGGCACCGGCGTGCTGGTCGGGGTGGCGCTGTCGGGCACCGCGTTCGGCGCGGTGTACGGCGCGCTGTCGCGGCTCTTCGCGGCGGACAAGCGCGGCTGGGCGCTCGGCGTCGCCGGCGCGATCGGCGGGCTCGGCCAGTTCTGCATGGTGCCCGTCGCGCAGGAGCTGATCGGCGGGCTCGGCTGGGTGTCGGCGATCGTCGTGCTCGCGGTCGTGATGCTCGCGACCGCGCCGCTCGCCGGCTGGCTGCGCGATCGCCCGGTCACGCACGGCGCCGAGGGCGGCCACGACCAGACGATCCGCGCGGCGATGACGGAAGCGCTGTCGCACCGCGGCTTCTGGCTGCTCAATCTCGGCTTTCTCGCGTGCGGCTTCCAGCTCGCCTTCATCGCGACGCATCTTCCCGCGTACCTGCTCGACAAGGGCATGACCGCGCGCGAGGCGAGCATCGCGCTCGCGACGATCGCGCTCGCCAACACCATCGGCACGTTCCTGTGCGGCTACGCGGGCGGCTTCCTGCGGCGCAAGTACCTGCTGGCGGGCATCTACTTCGTCCGCTCGGCTGCGATGGCGCTGTTCGTGCTCCTGCCGCTCACGCAGGCGAGCCTTTACGTGTTCTCGTTCGTGATGGGGCTCACGTGGCTCGGCACCGTGCCGCTGACGAACGGCGTGATCTCGCAGGTGTTCGGCGTGCGCTACATCGCGACGCTGTTCGGCTTCGTGTTCTTCGGGCACCAGCTCGGCAGCTTCTTCGGTGTCTGGCTCGGCGGCGTCGTGTACGACACGACCCGCTCGTACGACCTGCTGTGGTACGGCTCGATCGCGCTCGGCGTGATCGCCGGGCTGCTGCACCTGCCGATCAACGACCGGCGCGTCGCGCGGCTCGCCGTGCCGGCGGCGGCCCAGCCCGCATGAGTACCGCACTGCACCCCGGCCGCGCGGCCCGCACGATGCGCATCGCGCGCATCGGGGCCGTGTGGATCGGCCTGCTCGCGCTCGTCGCGTGGAGCTTCGCCGGCTACCTGACGCCGTCCGCGCTCCTGTCGCTGCTCACCGGCTTCTCGCTCTGCGGGTGACGCCCATGACGCCTGCCTCCGCGCTTTCCTCCTCGTTTCCGGCCGGGCTCGACGCCGCGGCGCGCGCGCGTTCGGTCGACGTACGCGCCGCGACGTTTCCCGACGACGAGGAAATCGTGCAGGACCTGCTGCTCGAATACGAAATGGCGCTGCTGCGGCACGGCGTGACGATGCCGCGGCTCGGCGCGGAGCTGACGTCGCTGCCGGGGCCGTATGCGCCGCCGTACGGCGCGGTGTACGTCGCGCGGGTCGACGGGACGCCGCTCGGCTGTGCGGCCGTGACGGCTATCGCGGCCGACGGCGGGCCCGTGAGCCCGCGCGAGATCCGCCGGCTGTACGTGCGCGACGGCGCGCACGCCGCCGACGTGCTCGGCGCGCTGCTGGCGCGGATCGGCGCGCTGGCCGAACTGGACGGCTGCGCGGCCGTGCGCTGCGCGGTGTTTCCCGATCTCGACGCGCGCCACGCGACGTTCGCCCGCCACGGATTCACGGTGTGCGGGATGGACGGCCCGCCGCCGGACGGCATGCGCGTGCCGCCGCGGCTGCGGGTCGCGACGCTCGAACGCCCGTGCGCGCCGGCGCGTGCCGCGCAATGGCGCGCGCTGCTGCGGCGCGTGCTGATGCGTGGCGAGCCGGGGCGGATGTAGTGGTATTTGGCGGAGAAGCGCGGTCAGCATCAACCGATGCTGCATCATTATCGATAATTGCGCGAGTTGCCGTACGTGAATTCGACGCAAGGTCACACCGAATCGGGACCCGGCCGTAACCGGGTCCCTTTGCTTAACCACCCCAAGAGCACGGCACGCTCAACACTGCGCGGGAATATACCATTCCGGTTTGCATTGGAATTGATGGAGGGCAGTTAGTGTCGCGGCGTTCGGCAGCGTTACGGCGACTACTGAGAAATGCCTACCACGGTTGTCTGGGCAAATCGAACCAGATTGGCAATTGGCACAGTAGAAGGCCCGCCCTTGGGGTTACCTAAAGCGACCCAGAATGTATACGTGCCAGCAGCGATCCAGGGAATATTGACCGTATATTGGTTACCAGGATGTTCACAATCCACCATGTGAGCATTGGGTTCATCGCCGGCGCTCACCCACAAGCATGCATATTCGGCAACCGGTTTGGCGCGCGATTCATCCCATGTCCAACGCAGCGTCGTCGCGCCCGTCCCATTTTGCGGAACACTGACCTGTTGAGGAGATGCCGATACGCTGCCTACCGGCGGCGGGCAATTGTAGAGACAAAAAGGCCCGGTGCCTGGATTCCAGTAAGGCGTCGCTCCAAAATAAGGCCCCTGATAGTTTTGCCGAGGATAGGAACCAAGCGCCTGATCGAGTTCGGCTTGTTGCGCGGCATTCAGTTTAAAGCTCCCCTTTTTCCCACTATCGCTTGATATATTGTTCGCGGCGACTTCGGATGTTTGAAATAATTCCGCGGCAATCACCGGCTCGACCGCTACGCCAACGCCGAACGCAAACAAAATCACACCCATACGCACCGATTTCATAAGAATCTCCTTGTCGAATTTTTCACTGCATATGAAGAAGACTTCGACCGCATGATGAGACTGGAAACTAGCAAAATTGTCAGATATCAAACACGATCCTGACGAATTTATTATATGATTTAATCACGAAACCGGAAATAGCGACGATGAACCATATATTTGTCGCGATGCACGAAAGCAGCATTTGAATATCGGATCTTCACCGCCCTTCACACGTTGTTCTCCGCAAAACCGATGCCGATCGGCACCACCATGCCCGCAAGCGGCAGGTCGTCGCGCGCGATCCACGCGGTGAGCGCGGCCGCGACGCACGCCGCGGGCGACGGCCGGAACCGCAGCGCGAACGCCTTCAGGCCGTCGCGCGCCGCGTGCCACGCGTCCGGGGCCGCCGCCTCGGCCACCGGCTGCAGGTGCGCGACGTTCACGCGCACGCCGAAGCGCAGCATCTCCTTGCCGAGACTCTTCAGCGCGGCGTGCCGCGCGCGCACGTCGATCGGCAGCGCGCCGGGCGCGGTGTCCAGGTAATAGCCGACGCTGTCGTCCTGCGTCAGCGCCCAGATCTGCGCGCCGTCGCCGCGCCGCAGCGCGAGCGCCGACGCCGCCTGCAGCGTCGCGAGAAACGCGTCGAGCCGCGTTTCGACGCCTTCCGCGAGCGCGTCGAACGGATCGACCTCCGGGGCACCCGTGCCCGCGCGCGCATCGCGCGGCTGGCCGAACACGATCCGGTCGAACGGGCCGTACGCGTCGTTCCAGCCGTCGAGCGCGGCGGCCGGATCGGCCGCACGCACAACCTGCACGCCCGGCGCGTCCGGCCAGTCCGCCGCACCGTCGTCCGCTTCATCCACGACATGCGCGACGACCCGCAGCCCGGCTTCGGCGAGGCTCGCGCAGAGCGCGCGCTCGACCGGGCCGTGCGCGTCGATCACCAGCACCCGCGCGCTCAAGCCGTGACCTGCGGCAGATGGTCGAGCACGAGGCTCGCGAGGCCGCCGACGCTGTTGCGCGGCCCGTCGATCAGTTGCCGGTTCAGCACCGGCAGCTTCACGCCGAAGCGGCGCTCGAGCGCCACCTGCAGATCGAGCACGTCGAGCGAATCGAGCGCGAGCCCGTTGTCGAGCAGCGCGGTCTCCACGCCGATCGATTCCGGCGCCACGCCCGCCGCCGATTCGAGCGCCGGCAGCAGCTCCGTCCTGATCACGTCGATCACCTGATTCTTCGTCCAAGGCTGGCTCATGTGCGTCTCCATTCGGGTTGAAGGCCCGGCGCAAGCCGGGCGGATTGCGTTACTGCTTCAGGTAAATCGTCACGCTTGCGCTCATGCAGCGCACGCCGCCGCGCAGCACGGTCGCGTCGAACGTCGCGATGCCGCCCGCGCGCGGCAGCGCGCCGTCAGGCCCCGCGCGCACGTGCGCCTCGATCGCCTGCGCGGGCCGCACCGGCTGCGCGAAGCGCGCGTTGCGCACGCCGACGAGATGGCAGCGCGCCTCGCCGCCCGCGAGATGGCCAACGAGCAGGTTGGCCGTCTGCGCGACGAACTCGATCAGCACGACGCCCGGCACCAGCGGATCGCCGGGAAAATGCCCGGCGAACCACGGCTCGTCGGGCGCGAAGGTCCGATGCCCGACGATCGCGAGCCCGTCCGCCGCGACCTGCGCGCGCTCGACGAACAGGAACGGCGGCCGGTGCGGCAGGCAGCGCAGCACGTCGGCGGCGGCGAGCGTGAAGCCCGCTTCGGTCGCGGCCGTCATGCCGGCGCGCCCGCGCGCTGCGCCGCGTACGGCGCGAGGCAGTCGATCAGCGCGGGCGGATGCGGCACCGCGCATCGCGTCGCGCGATCGACGGCGACCATCTCGATCGTGACCTGCGCGATCGGCGCACCGTCGCGCGCGACGTCGGTCACCCACACCGAGCGCGACACCGACACGCTCGCGATCCGCGCGCGCAGCGTCAGCCGGTCCTCGAGCCACGCGCTCGCGTGATACACGGCCTCGACGCGACGCACGATGAACAGCGCGCCGTCGTCCGCGAGCCGTGCGAACGAATAGCCGGCCGCGCGCATCAGCCGGTTGCGCGCGCGCTCCGCCATCTCGATGTAGCGCGCGTGATAGACAATGCCGCCCGCGTCGGTGTCCGCGTAGCCCACTTCGTAGTCGAGCGTCGTGTCGTCTTCGTGTGTCCGCATGGTGCGTGTCCGTTGTCAGGTTGAACCCGATGAAGACCCGTCGTCCGGGTCACCGGTTGAAGCCACCGTCGACGCGCAGCGTCGTGCCGTGCACGTAGCCGGGCTCGAGCAGGAACTGCACGGCCCGCGCGACCTCGTCCGCGCGACCGACCCGCTTCGCCGCGCTGCCGCCGACGATGTGCGCGGTCATCGCGGGCGTCAGCGACGCGATCATGTCGGTGTCGATGAAGCCCGGCGCGACCGCGTTCGCCGCGAGCCCGGCGTCGGCGTAGCGGCGCGCGAGCCACTGCGTGAAGCCGATCAGCCCGCCCTTGCTCGCCGCGTACGCGACCTGCCCTTCCTTGCCGACGATGCCGCCGAGCGACGCGACGTTGACGACCGCCGGCCGCGCCGACTTCAGCAGGTGGGGCAGCGCCGCGCCGGTCGTGCGGATCGCGCCGAGCAGGTTGGTGCGCAGCACGTTTGCGCCGCGCTCGCGCGGCAGCGTGACGAACGGCGCGTCGTCGACGATGCCCGCGTTGTTGACGAGCGCGTCGAGGCGACCGAAGCGCGCGACGACGTCGGCGACGAGCCGGCGCACCGCGTCCGGCTCGGTCACGTCCGCCTGCAGCACCGCACGCTCGACGCCCGCGCGCGCCAGCGCATCGGCGAGCCGCGCGCCGGCCGCTACATCGCCGCGATAAGACGCCGCCACGCGCCAGCCGGCCGCCGCGAGCCGGCGCACGATCGCGAGCCCGATGCCGCGCGTGCCGCCGGTGACGAGCACGGCGCGCCCGTCGCCCGCCCCCGCGCTCATTTGCGCGGCCGCGAGACGCTGCCCGCGATCACGATCTTCTGGATCTCCGACGTGCCTTCGTAGATGCGCAGCGCGCGCACCTGCCGATACAGCTGCTCGGGGGTCGAGCCGGCGACGAGGCCGGCCGCGCCGAACAGTTGCACGGTGTCGTCGACGACCTGCGCGACGCCGTCGGTCGCGAACAGCTTCGCCATGCTCGCGTGCGCGGCGACGTCGGCCGCGCCCGTGTCGAACTCCCACGCCGCGCGCGCGACGAGCAGCGCGGCGGCGTCGGCGAAGGTCGCCATCCCGGCCAGCTTGTCGACGGTGAACTGCTGCTGGATCAGCTTGCCGCCCGCGACCGCGCGCTGGCGCGACCAGTCGAGCGACGCGGCGAGCGCGCGGCGCGCGAAACCGAGCGCGGTCGCGCCGACCGTCACGCGGTACAGGTTCAGGATCTCCATCGCGTAGCGGAAGCCCGCGCCGGACGCGCCGATCAGCGCGTCGGCGGGCAGCGCGACGCGGTCGAACGTCAGGCTCGCGAACGCGCGCGGCGCGACCAGCTCGATCTCGCTCGCCGCGAGCCCCGGCGTCGCGGCCGGTGCCGACAGGAAGCTCAGGCCGAGCCCGCCGGGGCCGTCGCCGGTGCGCAGCAGCACCGCGTGGTGCGTCGCGATCGAGCCGTTCGACACCCAGGTCTTGCGGCCGTTGACCGCATAGCCGTCCGGCGTGCGCTCGGCGGCCGCCGTGAGCGCGGCAAGGTTCGAGCCGGCGTCGGGCTCGGACAGCGCGAGCGAGCCGACCGCGGTGCCGTCGCACAGCGCGCCGAGCCACGCGGCCTGCTGCGCGTCCGAGCCGAACCACGCGATCGGCGCGGCCGCGAGGCCCTGGATCGCGAACGCGAAGTCGACGAGATCGTCGAGATACGACAGCGCCTCGCGGATCAGGCACAGGCTGCGCACGTCGGGCCGCGTGCGGCCCGGCGCCGGATCGACCGCGTAGCGCAGCCAGCCGTGCTCGCCGAGCACGCGCGTGTAGACGCGACCCCGCTCGGACGGGCTCAGATGCGCGTATTCGCGCGGCAGGTACGCGTGCGCGTCGACCCACGCTTCGAGATCGGCGGCCAGCGTGCGGTGCGCGGCGTCGTAGAACGGCAGGTTCAGGATCGAGGCATCGAAGATCTTCATACGGCTCCCGAATGGGCGGAGTGGTCAGCGGCGCGCATCACGCGAACGCCGGCGGCGCGGCAATGCCGAGCTCGTCGAACAGGCTGCGCAGCGTCGCGTAGTCGCGGTTCAGCTTCACGCCACGCGTGCGCGCGTCGAGCCGCGCGAGCATCCGCTCGCGGCCCGGCACGTCGAGGAACGCGAGGATCGACGCCCACGCGCTCGCATCGGGCGTCGTGTACACGTCGAGCGCGGCGGCGATCTCGTCGCGGAACGCCTGCTGCCCGGCGGGGTCGAGCGCGCGGTACACCGACGCGACGATCTCGTGGAACGCGGTGCTGTGCGCAGCCTCGTCGCGGCGGTGCATGTCGGTGTTGATGCGGTTCAGCGGCTGGATCGTCATGTCGCTCGACACCTGCGTCAGGTACGCGTTGATCGACATCTCGGCGATCGACGCATACGCGAGCCGCACGATCGCCGCGCGGCGCGCGTCGTCGCCCACCTGCGCGAGCCGCGCGCGCTGCCCGGCGCCGACCAGCGGCTCGGGCAGCACGTAGCCGTCGAGCGCATGGCGCTCGCGTGCGCAGTGGCAGACGTCGACACACATCAGGATGTGGAACTGCTCGTCGACCTGGATCTGCGCGAGCACCTGCTTGAGCCGCGGGTCGCCGGCGCCAGGCAGCCGGCCCTTCAGCAGCAGGCTGCACAGCGGCTGGACGATCTCGTCCTCGAGATACATCGCCTTCTCGTTGTACGCGACCCACGCGGCGCCGAGAAAGCGCCGCTTCCGCGCGTCGGCCAGGCCCGCGAAATCCTCGTCGTCCCAGAACGGCACCATCGACACCGGGAATTCCGGAATCGCGTCGTCGCAGTACTGCGTCAGGTCGAGCCGTTCCTGGCGCACGGCCACGCGGTGGTTCCAGCTCGCCGCGAGGCGTTCGACGACCTTCTGCGTGAAGCTCGCATCGTGATTGAGCGTCGTGTACATGTGTCGGTCTCCGTGAAAGGCAGCCATCACGCGAGCACGAGCGGGTCGTATGCGCGGCGGCCTTGCGCGTCGCCGCGCCGCGCGAAGCCCGTCTCGATCGAATCGAAGAACGCCAGGCGCGCGTCGACGAGCGCGTAGCCCGCGCTCAGCATCGCCGGAATCCGCCCGGGGTCGCGCTGCGCGATGTCGACCATGATGTCGCGCATCGTCTGCGCATGGCCGTCGTCGCATTCGACGTGGAGGTGGAAGAACGTGAGCGCCGGCGCGGCGACGCCGTGCCGCTCGAAGCCCTTGATGATGTCCGCGTAGACGGCCGGCACCAGCGCCTCCGCGCCGAGACACAGCGCGGCGAGGCCGCGCGACGCGTCCGGGTGGCGGCAATGGTCGAACATCGCGTCGATCAGCCGGCGCGTGCCGATCAGCGGCTGCGCGCCGTCGGTCGTCAGCCCGAAGTGCTCGAGCATCGCGCGGTAGACGAGGCTGTGCGGCGTCTCGCTGTCGTCGGTGAGGCCCAGTTCCTCGCACAGGTTGCCCGCGAGCTTCAGCACGTCCGCGTTGTCAGGCAGGTTCGCCATCAGCGCGCACAGATAGCGCGTGAAGTAGCTGCCGTAGAGGCCCTGCTGGACGAGGAACAGCTTCAGCTCGTCGAGCGGCACGTCGCCCGAGCGGCAGCGCGCGAGAAACGAATGATCGCGAATCCGGCCGACGAGATCGGCCTTCGCTTCTTCCAGCACGGTGAGATGCATCTTCATCGTTCGCACTCCTTGTCAGAAAGTCGTTCGCCCGCGGGCTGGCCGGCGTCGTCCAGGAACGCCGCAATCCTGTCCTGCAGGGCCCGGCTCGTGTACACGCCGAAGTGGCCGGCGTCATCGATCGTCTCGAGCGTCGCGACGGGCAGCGCCTGCGCGACGCCGCGCGACGTCGCGGCATGAATCACGTCGTCGCGCGCGCCGTGCAGCACCCGCGCGGGCAGCGCGAGGCGGCCGAGCCGCGCCGCCCAGTCCTCGCGCAGGCACGCGGCCTGCATCCGCGCATAGCGGCAGATCGAATCGTCGTCGCCGAACGGCAGCGCGTTCAGCGTCGAAAGCTGGTAGTCGAGCGAGCCGTCGTCGACGCGCCGCGCCTGGCTCAGCAGCACGCGCACGAGCGCCGCGTGCTTCGCGCCGGCTTCCGCTATGCGTGCCCACAGCGGCAGCACCGTCTTCTGGTAGAGCGTCTTGTCCGCGACGCCCGCGATTTCGAGCGACGGGCTCACGATCGCGAGACGGTCCGCGGCCAGCACGCGCTCGTCGAGCGCGTACGCGGCGACGTTCGCGCCCGAGCAGTACGCGACGAGCGCCGCGACGTGCACGCTCGCGCCGGCGAGCGCGGCGAGCACGTCGGCCGCGTCCCGCGCATGGCGCGCGAGCGACAGGTCAGACGCATCGCCGCGCGCATCGGGCAACCCGCGTGACTCCCACGTGATCACGCGGCAGCGATCGGCGAGCCGCGCGACGAGCGGCGCGACGAACGCGGCGGATACGCCGAGCGCATTGACGACGAGCACCGTCGGCGCATCGGGGGCGCCCGCGTCGAACGCGGCGAGCGGTACGCCGTCGCTCGCGGTCACGGTGCGCGGCGTCAGCGCGTCGAGCGGGCGCAGCGCGTCGAACGCGCGCAGCCGCGCATCGAGGTACGGCAGCGCCGTGCGCGCGCGCAGGTCGATGAGGTCGGCCATCGCGTCACTCCCTGCCCGGTTGGTTGTCGACGATCACGCACGTGGCGAGCACGCCGAGCCCTTTCACGACGAGCGCGTGCAGCCCCGGCCGCCATGCGCCGGCGAGACCTTCGGCGAGCGCGACCGGCGCGCTTGCCGCGAGCCGGTCGATCGTGCCGGGCGCGCCCGGGCGCACGACGTGCACCACCGGCGCCGTATCGGCCGGCGCGCCGGGCAGCGCGGCCGCGACGAGCGCCGGGAAGCCGCGCGCGTGCGCCGCGTCGAACGCGTCGGCGTCGAACGCCTGCTGCGACCAGCCGACGATCCGGCCGAGATCGCCCGCGCGCGCTTCACCGGCCGCGAGCCATACGACGCCCGCACCCGGATGGAGCGCCTGCGCGTCGCGCAGCGGCGCGTCGGCGTGCGCGACATAGCGGGCGCTCGGCAGGTCGAAGCCGCCCGCGCACACCGCGTCCGCGTGGCCGGCGGCGAGCTGCCGGCACGCGCCGACGATCGCGTCGAGGCCGGCCTGGTAGCCGAGGAAGGTCAGGTTCGGGCCGCTCCAGTCGAACAGCGACGCGACGATCGCGGCGGTCGCGTTCGGCAGGCCCGCCGCGTACCACGACGGCGTCACCTGCTCGAAGCCTTCCGCGCGCACGGTGCCGACGCATTGCTCGGCGACGTCGATCGCACCGAACAGCGTGCCGAAGCTCACGCCGATCCGGCCGGCGGGCGTCGCGCGGTCGGCGTCGCCGAGCGCGGCGCGCAGCCGCTCGGCGGCGGCAAGCGTCATCCGCGCCTTCAGCGGCAGCGGGCCGACCTTGCGCGAGCGGCGCTCGGCATGCAGATGCGCGTCGGTCAGCACGCCGTCGGCGGCGGGCACGATCGCGGCCGCCGCCGCGATCCGGAACGCGCGGCGGGGCGCGCGAGGCATCAAGGCAGTCATGCGCGGGCCTCCTGATGGGCGCGCGCGGCGTCGGCGACGACCATCACGCAGTTGTTGCCGCCGAAGCCGAACGCGTTGACGAGCACGCTGTCGCCCGCCAGCGGCAGGCCGTCGCCGTCGGCGATGCGCACGTCGCCGAGCGCGTCGTCGCGCACGTCGAGGTTCGCGGTCGGCGGCAGGCGCCGCCGCGCGAGCGCAAGCGTCGCGGCAACGAGCGAGAACGTGCCGGCCGCCGCCTGCGGGTGGCCGAGCGTCGACTTGATCGACGTGACGGGCGGCAGCGCGTCACGGCCGTAGGTGTCGGCAAACGCGCGGCGCAGCGCGGCGATTTCCGCGCCGTCGTTGGTCGGCGTGCCGGTGCCGTGCGCGAACACGCCGCCGAGCGCGTCCGCGCGCACGCCGCTCCCGGCGAGCGCGGCGGCGATCGTGCGCGCGACGCCGTCGACGTCCGGCGCGGTCGCGTGCGCCGCGTCGCAGCCCGCCGCATGGCCGGTCACGACGGCCCGGATCGGCGCGCCGCGCGCGAGCGCCGCGTCGAGCGGTTCGACGCACACGCAGGCGACGCCCTCGGACAGCACCACGCCCTGCCGGTCCCCGCTGAACGGCCGGCACCGGTCACGCGTCGCGACGCGCAGCCCGTTGAAGCCGCAGATCGTGTATTCGAGCAGCACGTCGATGCCGCCCGCGATCATCACGTCGGCTTCGCCGGCCACGAGCGCGTCGATCGCGAGCGCCGGCGCGAGCAGCCCCGACGAGCAGGCGGTCGACAGCACCGCGAGCGGGCCGCGCCAGCGGCCGTCGCGGCCCGGCAGCAGCGCACTCGCGTCGAGATCCGCCGCGCCGGCCGCGCCGCTGCCGGGCGCGTCGACGAGCACGTTCTCCGCGACCTCGACGCCGGCCGTCGTCGTGCCGAGCATGCAGCCGATCCGCAGGCCGTCAGCGTCGGCGAGCTGCGCGTCGGCCAACGCCTGCCGGATTGCGTAGCGCGCGAGCGCGGCCGCGCGGTTCTCGACGCCGGTCGCGCCTGGCTCGAGCGTGCGCCAGACCGCCTCGGGCACCGCGATCACGTTGTCCGCCGGATAGCCGGCCAGCGGCCGCTTCGGCCACGGCCCGTTCAGCACCGCGCGCGTCTCCAGCGCGCGCCACAGCGCGTCCGGCGTCGCGCCGGCCGGCGACAGCACGCCGAAGCCGGTGATGGCGATCGGCGTGCTCATCGCGCGCCCTTTCCCGCGTCGCGGGCGGCCAGGATGCCGTCCGCGAGCGAGCCGAGCGTCAGCCCGACCAGCAGCTCGGGCGGGAACTCGATCGCATGGCGCGCCTGGCAGCTTACGATCAGGTCGATCAGCTCGACCGACGTAAGGCCCGCGTCGGCGAGCGGCAGGTCGGCATCGAGTACGTCCGGCGCGACGTGCAGCGTCGCCGCGACCGTCGCGCGCAGTTCGTCTATCAGTTGCGCGCGCAACTGTTCTGGTGCGACGTCGGGTTCGAGGATCAACGGTTGGTCGTTCACGAATCGGTCCTTGTGGTTCGTCAGCGTTCGGAGAAATCAGGCCGGCGCGCGCACGGTTGCGAGCCGCAGCGAGCACGCGATCGCGACGAGTGCGAGCGCGCCGATCGCGAACGTCACGTCGGCGATCGCGCGCGCGGACGCCACGGGCGCGCCGGGCGTCGCGACCGCGAGGTAGATCGCGCCGAGCGCGGCAACCCCGATCACGATCGACAGCTGCACCGACGTCGTGACGAGCCCGCTCAGCGCGGGCGCGTGCTGCGGTGCAGTGCGCTGCGTCATCTGGTTGACGGTGGTGCCGAACGTGAGGCCGTGGCTCGCGCCCGCGCAGAACAGCAGCGGCACCATCACCGCGGCGACCCAGCCGGCGTGGCGCGCGGTCATGCCGAACGCGAGGTTCGCGGCCGCCATCGCGATCAACGCGACCGCCGGCGTGAAGCGCAGCAGGCGCGCGGGCAGCTTCGACCAGCTCACGTTCGAGATGCCGAAGCCGAATGCGTACGCGGCGAACACGAAGCCCGAGATCATCGGCGAGAAGCCGAGGCCGGTCTGCAGGTACAGCGCGCACGCGAACAGCCAGCCGCCGTAGCCGATGAAGCCGATCGACACGACCGCGAGCCCGGGCCGGATGCCGGTGGCGAGCACCGCGTCGAGGCTGAGCAGCGGGCTGCCGCCGCGCTGCGCGAGCGCACGCTCGAAACGCAGGAAAGTCGCGACGCCGACGACGCCCGCCGCGAGCGACGCCCATACCCACGCGGGCCAGCCGACGTCGTGGCCGAACGTGAGCGGCACGACGATCAGCAGCATCGCGCCCGTCAGCAGCGCGACGCCGACCAGGTCGAGCTTGCGCCGCTCGGGCCCGGCGAGCGCCGGCAGCACCGAGCGCGCGCCCGCGAGCAGCACGATGCCGATCGGCACGTTGATCAGGAACGCGGGCCGCCACGACAGCCCCGCGAAATCGGCGGTGATGATCACGCCGCCGAGCGCCTGGCCGGCGGTCGAGCCGAGGCCGAGGATCATCGAGTAGTAGCCGATCGCGCGGGCCCGCGCGGGCCCCTCGAAGCTGCGCTGGATCAACGACATCACCTGCGGCACCAGCATCGCGGCGCCGACGCCCTGCGCGATGCGCCCGACGATCAGCAGCCACGTGCCCGGCGCGATGCCGCATGCGAGCGACGACACCGTAAAGATCGCGAGCCCGGTCACGAACAGCCGGCGATAGCCGTAATCGTCGCCGAGCCGCGCGCCCGTGATCAGGAACACCGCATACGCGAGGATGTAGCCCGCAACGACGAGCTGCAGCAGCGCGCCCGAGATGCCCAGGTCCGCGCGCAGCGCGGGTGCTGCGACGTTCACGATCGACGTGTCCATCGCGGCCATCCCCTGCCCGATCAGCAGCAGCGGCAGCATCCGGCGGTGCGGCGCCGCGCGGTCAGGTGTTGCCGGCAAGACGCCGGCCCCGTTGATACCCGCATTCGACATAAAAAATCCTGGTTGCTTACGCGATCACATCGCGCTTGAGTTGCTGAAACTTGCCCTCGACATCCTTCCACTGCGCCGCGTCGGGCAGCGCCGGCTTGCGGATCGTGAGGGTCGGCCAGCTTTGCGCGAGCTCGCGGTTCAGGCCCGCGTAATGCACCTGGTCCGCATCGAGCGCGACATCCTGGCGGATCGCGCCGACCGGGCATTCCGGTTCGCAGACGCCGCAGTCGATGCATTCGTCCGGATCGATGACGAGAAAATTCTCGCCCTCGTGGAAACAGTCGACGGGGCACACCTCGACGCAATCGGTGTGCTTGCAGTTGATGCAGTTCTCGGTGACGACGTAGGCCATCGCGGTTCTCCGGTGGGGACGGGATTCAGTAGCGGGTTCACAACCTCAGTGTCGTGACGTGGGCGGCGTGGGCGGCGTGGGCGGCACACCCGGCCGGCCGCGCACGTGCAGCGCACGCCGCGCGGGAAACATCGCGACGGACGCGACCGTGCACTCGCGCCGCACGTCGCCCGTCGGCGCGACCTCGATCGGCGGCTCGCCGAGCAGCGCGAGACAGGCCGCCGCATCCGCGTCGTCCGGCAGGCGCGCGAGCCCCGCGCGGCAGGCGTCCAGCCGGCGCAGCGACGACGTGCGCGCGAACGGGTTCAGCGCGTCGCCGGCCGCGAAGGCTGGATGCAGGAAGTGATTCGCGTGCGCATGCTCGGCGCCTTCGATCACGACGAGGTCGTCAGGCAGGGTCTCGACCGTCACGACGCGCCGCGCGTCGGCGATCGTCAGCGCGCGCGAGCTGGCGCGCGGCAGCCGGCGCAGCGTGTCCACGCATTCGTCGACGCTCGCGCAGGTGTCGAGCAGATGGCGGATCGCCAGGTAGCCGGGAATGCCGGGCCGCCATGCGCCGCCGAGCACGAGGTTCAGGCCGATCGCGACGCCGTGGCCGTTGATCCCCAGATAGCCGAGCAGCCCGGTGAAGCTGACGAGCGCGACGTGCGCGCCCGCGTCGGGCGCGATCTCCAGCACGCTCAGCTCGCCCGCCATGTCGCCGTTCAGGTCGATGGTCTGCGCGACCACCGCCTGCCCGTTCGCATGCCGCGCGAAGGTCGTGCAGTCGCCGCGCGCGGGCATCCGCTGGAAGCCCGTCAACTCGCGGCGCAGCTGCAGCAGGTACGCATCCTCGAGCATAATGCCCGCGCCTTCCGCGAGCCCGTGCACCTCTTCCGCGAGATCGGGCAGCGCGCGCTCGATCACGCGCGCATGGCTCGCGACGAGCGGCGCGAACTCGCGCAGCCGCGCGTGGGTGACGAGCGGCGCGAGCCGCGCGATGCGATCGGTCAGGAACCGGCCGATCGCGTCGCGCAGCGCCGCGCCGTGCCGGCGGCCGATCTCGCGGCGGCTGCCCGCGAGCCGCACGCGGCGCGCCGGGTCGACGTCGGCGTCGATCGCGAACGGCGCGTCGTGCGGCGCGCGCGCCGCCGGCTCAACGAAAGCGGGTTGCACGGACATCGGGCCACTCCGCCTTGAGGATGCTGTAGTAGATCGCGTCGCGACGGCGGCCGCCCGGCATGACGTTGAAGCTGCGCATCACGCCTTCCTCGGTCGCGCCGATCGCCTTCAGCCCCGCGCGCGCCCGCGCGTTCAGCACGTCGGTCTTGAACTCGACGCGCTCGCAGCCCAGCTCGCCGAACGCGTAGTCGAGCAGCAGCCCTTTCGTCGCGCGGTTCACGCGGGTGCCGCGATACGGCGCGCCGAGCCACGACCAGCCGATCTCGATGCGGCAGTCGGCCGGCGCGAGGTTGCCGAACGCGGCCGTGCCCGCGAAGCGGCCGCTCGCCTTGTCGATGATCGCGAACACGATCCGCGTGCCCGCGAGCGAATCGGCGATCGCGCGCTCGAGAAACGCGACGAGGCTCGGCTCGTCGTGCACGACCGACACCATGTAGGTCCAACTGTCCGGGTCGTAGGCGATCTGCGCGAAGCCGGCCTTGTCGTCGATGCCGATGCGGCGCAGCTTCACGACGTCGTTCTCGAGCGTCGCGTTCAGGAGGTTCGGAATGTTCCAGCTCATCAGTGGTCCTTTATGCGTGTACTTTGGCGGCCAGCAGGTTGACGATGTCGCGGCCGGTGCGCAGCTTTGCGAGATCGTCCTCGCCGAATTCGGTGAGCGGCACGCGCGCGGTGTCGCACACGCCGCTCAGCAGCACGATCAGTTCGAGCGACGCGAGGCCGAAGTCGAACGTCAGGTCGTCGTCGAGCGGCAGCGTCGCCGCGTCGGACGCGGGCCGCCCCGCTACTTCGCACAGGTGGCGCCGCACGATGGATTCGATGTCGGTCACGCTTGCCCTCCATAAAGTCGCTCGATTTCGTTGTTGAACGCGCTGAAGATTGCGTTGCGCTTCGGCTTGAACTGCGACGTGACGAAGCGCGTCTCGCCGCCGAACGGCCGCGGCGCGATGAACGCCTTCACGATCCGCTCGTGCGGCGCGAGCGTCGCGTTGAGTTCCGCGAGATGCGCATGGATCGCCGCATGGTCGGCGCGCGCGTCCTGCGGCGAGATCACCGCGACGAGGAACGGCCGGCCCGCGCCGTACAGCACGCATTCCTCGACGCCGACGTGCGCCTTGACCTGCTCCTCCAGCTTGCGCGTATGCACGTTCTTGCCGTTCGCGAGCACGATCAGGTCGTCCGCGCGGCCGAGGATGTACAGGTAGCCGTCGTCGTCGAAGCGCGCGAGATCGCCGGTGCGCACCTCGCCCGTCGGCAGGAAGATCCGCTCGCTCGCGCCGGGCTCGCTGTACAGGTATTGCGTGTTGACCGGCTCGTCCGCGCCGACGATCAGCACGCCGTCGTCGTCGATCCGCGCGCGCTTGCCCGGGATCAGCCGGCCGACGCTGCCCGTGCGCGCCGCGCCCGGATGGTTCTTGGTCACGATGCAGGTCTCGTTCATCCCGTAGCCTTCGAAGATCGGCACGCCCGCTTCGTCGAAGAAGCGCAGCGTCTGCGGGTTCGCCGGCGCGGAGCCCGTCCACAGGTAGCGGATGCGCGGGCCGAGCAGCGCGTCGATCCGCCGCCTGCGCGCGTCGAGGCCGGTGTCGTCCGGCGGCGTGGCGCGCTCGATGCGCTTCTTGATGCCGTCGTAGAAGCCCGGCACGCCCATCACGACCGTCGGCGGCTGCTCGCGGATCGCCTCGAGCGCGAACTCGAACGGCGCGACGGTCGCGTCGTGCCCGTAGGTCAGCGCCGAATAGATCCAGTAGCGCTGCTGCAGCAGCGACAGCGGCAGGAACACCAGCACGTCGTCGCCGTCGCCGTGCGCGTAGAGCTGCTGGACCGCCGCGAGCGACGCGTCGATGCTGCCCGCGCGCGCCGCGAGCCCCTTCGGCTCGCCGGAGCTGCCGGACGTGAACTTGATCGTCGTGACGTCGTCGCGCGCATACGCGGCGGATTCGAACGGCGGCGCGACCGGATCGACGTCGCGCCCGTTACGTCCATCGCGGCAGGCGCGCACGTGCGCATCGACGAGCGCGCGCAGGTCGCGCGCCGGATCGAACGACGTGGCGCCGTCCGCATAGACGGCGTCGAGCGCGTACCGGTCGACGAACGCCTGGTCGGGCCGGAACTTGCCGAACTCGAAGCCGGCCGTCACGATCCCCGCCTTCAGCGCGGCGAGATCGAGCAGCACCCACGCGAGCCCGTTGCGCGCGACGACTCCGATGCGCGCACCGGGCGCGAGGCCCCCCGCGCGCAACGCGTGCGCGAGCCGCGCCGCCTGCGCGTCGAGCTGCGCGTGCGTGAGCACGATGCGCCCGCCCTGCTGGAAGAACGTGACGCGATGCGTCGCGCGCTTGCCGCCGTTCGCGGCGACGGTATTGACGACGCTTGCCGTGGACGACGTCACAGTGCGCCCTCCGCGGCCGTCGCGCGCAGTGCATCGGCCGCGTTCGGCAGCACGTCGCCCGCGAGGTCGAGATAGGTGCCCGCGTCGAATCCGTTGACGGTGAGCCGGTGCGCATCCGGCGTCATCAGGTAGTTGACCAGCGCGGTGTACAGCGCTTCGAGCCACAGCGTGCGGCGGCGCACGCGCAGCATGTCCTCGGTCGAGTATTCGTCGCCTTCCGCGCGCACGACGCGCACGTCGTAGAAGCCGCGATAGCGCCGGCCCGCGATGTTCAGCGGCGGGCGCGACATGTCCGGGCCCGGCACGCGGATCGAGTACTTGACGCGCGCGCGGTTGTGCGCGGCGCGGTGCATGTCCGAATGCGACGAGATGTCGGGCACGAGCGGCGGGTAGTACCAGTGGCGCGACGCGCGGATCAGCGGCCGCTCAAAGTTGCCCGGGATGAAGTGCCAGCGGTTGAACTGCATGCGCTTTTGCACCGAGGTCGCGATCATCGTGCTCTCCGGCTCGCCGAAGCGCGCGATCGTCCGGTGCGACACGTAGGCGGTGAAGAAGCTCGCCGGCGTGAGCGCGTGGATCGTGTCGAGCAGCGTCGTCTCGTCGTACGCGACGAGCTGGCCGATGTCGCGCAGCGAGCTCGACATCCCGTAGTCCGAGCCGGTCGCGAGCACCGCCGATGCGACGGTCTTCTCGATCAGGTATTCGATCCAGCTCGTGACGGCCGTGCTGCCCGCGTCGCAGCGCACGCCCGCGACGTCGCGCGCGATCGCGGCGTTCGCGAGCAGCGCCATCGCGACGTATTCGGGCGGCGAGAATTCGCCGCGCGGCGACACGAACTGGCGGAAGTCGTCGCCGAATTCGCGATACCACTGGTCGTGCGCCTCGGTCGACGCACTCGAATGCAGGATCCGTTCCGTCTTCTGGAAGTTGAGCCCGTAGATCCACCGGTAGCGCAGCCACGGCTTGCCGATCGCGCACAGCGTCTGCTCGCGGATCTTCCGCGCGCGCTCGAACAGGTCGAGCCCTTGCGGCACCGCGACCTCGCACCCGGCGTCCGTATAGGCGGCCGCGAGCCGGTCGAGCCGGCCGACGAGGTCCTGCGCGCTCAGCAGCGCGCCGTTGAATTCCTCGAAGCGCACCGAGCGGCCCGACAGGAACAGCGCGTGCAGCGCCGCGACGATCAGCACGTCGTCGTCGCTCCAGGCCGGGTACGGCTGGTCGCGCAGCCCGGGCAGATGGCCTTTGCCGCCCTTGCTGTCGATCAGGTTCGTGTAGCGGTCGATCAGCGCGAAGAAGCGGTCGCCGACGTAGAAGCACACCGATTCGACGTGCTCGACGTGATCGATGACTTCCTCCAGCACGCGCGGCAGCTGGCCTTCCGCATGCACGCGATCCATCGCGACGCGCACCTCGGCGAAGCTGCGGCGCTCGATCGCGCGCCACGCGGCGACGCCCGCGTCGATCTCGGCGAGCACGCCGGCGCCGACGGTCACGGTGCCGAGATCGACCCAGCTGTCGTGTGCGTCGTAGGCGACCTTCGGCGCCGCTGCCGGCCGGATGTGCAGGCGCCCGAGCGAGTTCACGTAGAGCGCGAGCGTCGCGGCGCCGCCGGTGTCCTCTGGCGTATCGGCCGGCGCATCCGCGTCGATGAGCAGTTCACGATGGCGCTGCAGCACGTCGAGCGCGGCGCGTTCGTAGGCGCCGAGCGCCAGGCGCGCCTGCTCGAGCGGATAGATGCCGCCGTGCGTGACCGCGTGCCGCGCTACCTCGCCGGCCGGGCGGCCCGCATGCGTGCCGCCGCGCAGGTACGCGGTCATGTCGAACCCGTACAGGCTGTGCGATTCGCGGTCCTGCGTCGGCATGTGTGCTCTGGGGTCCATCGTCAACCTCTCTTCAGGCAAGGAAACTCGATCAAATGACGCGCTCGTCGGACCTGCCGGAGAGCACGCCTGCCGGGGTACGTCGTTTCGACGGGGTGAAGCGAGGCGAACGACCGATTCGTTCGGACATGGCGGCAACCGCACCGGACCATTCGCTGGAGTGAGATTTCAGCGCGCGACGTGCGGCGCGACAACTACCAAAGTTAGGAGCTACAACTGTCTGCGCATCGCATGCGACGCTCGTACAGCGCGCATGCGATGCGGCGGCGCGTGCACGGCGTCGGGGAAGGTGCCGCTTCGGCACGGTCAGCGGAAAAGGCGCGCGCGAAGAATCAGCTCAGCAGCCCGAGCATCGCCGCGCGCACCACGGCGGAGGTCTTGTTCGCGGCCTTGAGCTTCGCCACCGCGTTCTTGACGTGGAAGTTGACGGTATCGACGGAGATCACCAGGATCGTCGAGATCTCTCCCGACGTCTTGCCGTCGGCCGCCCATTTGAGGACTTCGACCTCGCGATCGGTGAGGCAGCGCTCGGTGTCGGGCGCGAGCTTCGGCAGCAGCTTGCCGGTCATCGCAAGATGCGCGGTGCTGACGAGCCAACGCATCTTGAACTCGTTCTGCTCGAGTTCCGCCGGCGTGATCGGCCCGCTGGAACGCGCGAGCGTCAGCATGCCGGATACGCCGCAACTGTCGAATGCCGATTGCGTCCAGCCGTGCCGCAACCCGTGCGCCTGCGCCTCGCGCCAAAGCTGCGGCGTGGCGGCGAAGCATGCGTCGCTCCAGACGATCGGCGCCTGGGAGCGGCGCGCATGCTTCACGGTCGGATCGATGTCGACGTAGCACGCCTCCCGATAGCGCTTCTGCCACGCCTCCGGATAGTTGTCGAGCATATGGATCCTCGGCCGCGACACCGGCCACGGCATGCGCAGGCCGTACGCGCAGTACTCGTAGCCGAGACTGCGCGCCGCGTGCTCGATCCAGCCGTAGACCTCCCGTTCGGAACCGGCCTGCTCCAGTCCGGCCAACAGTGCTTCAACCCAGTTTGTCATCTTGGCTCCTGATCGCGTCTCCGGTCGTGCCGGCGCGTCATGCGCGGAGCCGGCGCGTCGCACGGGCACTGCGGCCCGGCCGACGCACGCGGTCCCGGACGGGGTCGCCGTCCGGCCACCATCGAGAAAGGCACACCGGGGACTTTGGTTCGATGGTGGGACTGCTCGATTTGCAACGACGATGAAATTTCGCTTCGATGCGGCGGAATCGGACCAGCTGCCATCCCGTGATCGGCGATCCGGCGATGTTCCGTCACGTTTTACGAATTATTTTAAAAGAACGACGAGAACTGTTTTGATTTCCGCCATCAAAAAAATGGATTTCGTATTGGAATTGAATACCGAATTAGACTCAAATTACATTTTTGCAGAATTCGCATGCTCCGCGAGCATGCAATAGGCCAAAGCGCGGCCTGGAAGCGTGCATTCTCGCAGTTCTCCACGAATAATCCTCGAAATCATTTCGATAATCAAAAAAATGCGAGCAAGTGCGGATTACCGGAATTTTGTCAAGACGCGGATACCGATAACCCGTTTAAAACAGGGTTATCCAGAGAAGCGAGCCCAATTAGTGCTTCGACCATAATATCGGCGTAAATCATCCGATCAGCCCCGGACGATAATCGCTCCGTATTCGGATTCAATCCGCGCCTGTCACGCACCGCGCCCGCCCGGGCCTCGACGAAAACCGTACAGCGCCGTCCGTCACGCAGATAAGCATGTGACAGGATGTTCTTGGACACCCCCGGCGCCGCTCAATAACATACCGCTCGTACTGTTTCCTTGCCCTTTCCCTGTTCAACGCAACCCGACGGGGCGCGCCGCACGCCAGACCATGACGAATGCCGTATCCACCACCCCGCCGCGCGTGCGACGCTCGCAGCACGAGCGCAGCGCGTCCGCCCGCTTCGCGCTGATCAGCGCCACGCTCGATTGCCTGATGGAAATCGGCATCGCGCAGACGTCCATCACCGAGATCTGCAAGCGCGCCGGCCTGTCGCGCGGCGCGCTGCTGCACCACTTTCCGCACAAGAACGAGTTGCTGGTCGCGTCGTACATGGCGTGGCTCGAAGGCAAGCTCGCGACGCTGGAGGCGCGCCTCCAGCCGGCGGCCAGCGTGCGCGCCGAAGTGGCGGCGTGGCGTGCGCAGATGAAGGAGACGTTTTCGATGACCCAGGAGTTCTACTGGGCGCTGCGCAACGACCGCGACCTGCGCGAGCGCTTCAACGCCGCGCTGCTCACGCATCCGGTCGGCGACGATGCGAGCAACCACCTGCCGCGCACCCGCATCGACGCGTCGCGCTCGCCCGAGCTCACGCGCTACGTGATCGCGTGCTTCATCCGCGGGCTGTGTTTCCAGGAGCTGTTCGTGCGCGACCAGGCGATTCCCGATCGCGCGTTCGAGCATTTCGTCGACATGCTCGGCGCGTTCCTCGACCAGCCGGGCGCCGATCCTGCATGAGTTTCTTCCACGGCTGATTGCCACCCGTTCCCGGCCTGCCGGAATCCACCTGAAATATCGCACTCCTATCGATGAAGACAAGAGCATTCCGCATGCGCATGCTTTCCGCCCTGCTGCTGGGCACGGGAACGCTTGCCCTGTCCGTCGCGCACGCGGCCGACGACGCCCCGACCACGACGCCCGCCGCGCCGAAGCCGCCCGCGCAGGGCCACGAGCCCGCCGACGGCAAGGTCCACAGCCTCGCGACCGTGACCGTCAACGGCAAGCGCCAGCATGCGCCGCAAGTGTCGAGCGGCGCGCTCGGCACGCGCTCCGACCTCGAAACGCCGTTTTCCACGCGCGTCGTGAAGCAGCAGGAACTCGAGGACCGCCAGGTCAAGGCGCTCGGCAAGGTCTTTGCGGAAGACGCGGCCGTCCTGTCGCTGGGCGACACCTATTCGTTCAACGCGTATTCGATCAACGTGCGCGGCATCGCGCTCGACGACTACAACGGCTACAAGATCAACGGCCTGCCGTTCTACATGACGACGGTGGAGCTGCCGGTCGAGTCGTTCGAGTCGATCCAGCTCCTCAAGGGCGCGTCCGGCTTCATGTACGGCTTCGGCGCGCCGGGCGGCATCATCAACTTCGTCACGAAGAAGCCGACCGATACCTTCACGTTCAGCGCCGATGCCGGCTACAGCTCGGACGGCGTGTTCAGCGAGCACATCGACACCGGCGGGCGCTTCGGCCCCGACCGCCGGCTCGGCTACCGCTTCAACATCACGCACGAGCAGGGCGGCACCTACAGCGGCTCGTCGGTGCTGCGCAATTCCGAATCGCTGTCGCTCGACGCGCGGCTCACGAACGCGCTCACGTGGACCTTCGACGGCATCTACCAGTCGCGCAAGGTCGCGGGCGGCATCCAGGATCTCACGCTCGACGCGTACAAGGGCGCGAGCCTGCCGCGCGCGCCGAGCGGCCGCACCAACCTGTCGGCCTACGACGATACGTGGTTCAACTCGAACGTCTATTTCCTCGGCACCGGCCTGCACTGGCAGATCGATCCGGTCTGGAAGGCCAGCGTCGACTACAGCCACAGCAAGGACGAACGCAGCTACTCGGGCCAGTGGCTCGGCCTGCTCAATCCGCAGGGCGACTTCGATACGTTCCTCAACCGCGCGCGCGGCTCGTCGATCTACGACCAGGTGCAGGCGACGGTCGAAGGCAGGTTCTCCACCGGCCCGATCGCCCATCAGGTCGTGGCCGGCGTCGCCGAGCAATGGCTCAGCAAGAAGACCGTGCCGAAGTCGCTGTATACGGACATCGGCTCGAACAACCTGTATGGGCCGATCACGACGCATACGTGGAACGGCACCTACGACTACGGCCTGCAGTACGACAACTTCAGTTCGCAGCAGAAATCGGTGTTCGCGAGCGACACGCTCAGCTTCCTCAAGTACTGGTCGTTCCTCGCCGGCATCCGCTACACGAACTACCACCAGTCGTCGCGAACCAGGCCGGGCGCCGCGAGCGCGACCTACACGTACACGCCGATCACGCCCACGCTCGCGCTGATGTTCCGTCCGCGCAGCGACCTGCTGTTCTACGCGAGCTACGTGGAAGCGCTCGAAGACGGCGGCACCGTCGGCCAGACCTACGTGAACGCGAACGAAGTGCTCAACCCGATGAAAAGCAAGCAGTACGAAGTCGGCGTGAAATTCGACGGCGCGAAGGTCGGCGCATCAGCCGCGCTGTTCCGGATCGAACGCGGCGCCGAGTACGGCAACGCGCAGAACGTCTACGTGTCGAACGGCTCCGAACGCATCCAGGGTCTCGAGCTGAACGCGCGCGTGGACCTGCCGGCCGGCTTGCGGGTCACGGCCGGCGCGTCGTGGACCGCGGGCACCTATACCGAGACCGAAGCCGATCTCGTCGGCAAGCGCATCGAAGGCATTCCGCGCTGGCAGGGCGTGCTGCAGGTCAGCGACCGGATTCCGGGCCTGCCCGGCGTAACGGCCAGCGCCGAGGCGCACTATTTCGGCGCGATGATGGCCGACAGCTTCAACCAGTACACGCTGCCGAGCTACACGCTGTTCAATGCGGGCGTCAACTACCGGACGACAGTCGGCGGTCACGGCGTCACGTTGCGCGCCGAAGTCGACAATCTGTTCAATCGCCGCTACTGGGGCTTCCTGCAGTCCGGCTACCTCTTCGTCGGCGCGCCGCGCACGGTCGCGCTGAACGCGAGGTTCGATCTGTGAGCGCGCTGCGTCGCGCCGCGGCGGTCGCGGCGCTGTGTGCCGCAGCCGCGGCCACGGGCGCGCCTGTCGTGCGAGCGGCCGCCGGTGCGCCCGTCGTCGCCGCACCGCACTGGCAAACCGTGCTGTCCGCCTTCGACGACGTGCCGCCCGGCCCGGCGTTCGCGCGCTTGCCGTGGGCCGACGCCGAGCCGCCGCGCGACGGCACGCTCACGCTCGCGAACTATGACGCGTTCTCCACCTACGATTCGCTCAATCCGTTCCTGCTCCGCGGCAACCCGGCGCCCGACCTGCTGAACCTGATGTTCGAAACGCTGATGCAGCGCAGCCTCGACGACGTCGACACGCAATACCCGCTGCTCGCCGATCGCGTCGCGCTCGCGCCGGACGGTCGCTCCGCCACCTTCCACCTGAACCCGGCGGCGCGCTTCTCCGACGGCACGTCCGTCACCGCCGACGACGTGCGCGATTCGTTCGAACGTCTCACGAGCCCCGCCGCGTCGCCTGTCTACAGCAGCCGCTATGCGCCGATCCGCGCGGCGATCGTCGTCGACGCGCGGACGGTGCGTTTCGAATTCCGCACGCCCGGCCGCCGCGCCGCCCTCGCCGCCGGCGATCTCTACGTGTTCTCGCGCAACTGGGCGCGCGCACCCGGCGGCGCGACGCTGACCTTCGATCAGCTCGCGACGGTGCCGCCGATTGCGAGCGGCCCGTACCGGATCGCGTCGCACGCGAGCAACCGCGACATCGTCTACCGGCGCGATCCGCGCTACTGGGGCGCGGACCTGCCGGTGCGGCGCGGCATGTTCAATTTCTCGACGGTGCGCTTCCGGCTCTACAGCGATCCGTATGCGCCGTTGCAGGCGTTTCGCGCCGGCGAGATCGACGCGATGTTCGAAGGCAGCGCCGGGCAATGGACGCGCAGCTATGCCGGCCCCGCGTTCGCGAACCGCACGCTCTTCAAGCGCGAATTCCCCGAGCACGGCATCAGCGACATGCAGGGCCTCGTCTTCAACCTGCGTCGCGCGAAGTTCCGCGACCGGCGCGTGCGCGAAGCGATCGGCCTGGCGCTCGACTACGCGTGGATCAACCGCAACATGTTCTACGGCCAGTACACGCGCACCCGCAGCTATTTCGACGACAGCGAATTCGCGGCGACCGGCGCGCCCGGCGCGGACGAGCGCGCGCTGCTCGAACCGTTGCGTGACACGGTGCCGGCCAGCGTGTTCGGCCCGCTGCCGTCGCCGCCCGATACGTCGGGCCCGGGCGGCCTGCGCCGCAACCTCGCGGCCGCCGAGGCGCTGCTCGCCGACGCCGGCTGGCAGTATCGCGACAGCGTGCTGCGCGACGCCGGCGGCGCGCCGTTCACGCTCGAATTGCTCGACGACGGCTCCGGCATGGAACGCATCCTGCTGATCGTCGTGCGCAACCTGCGCCTGCTGGGCATCGACGCGCGGCTGCGCATCATGGACCAGACCGTCGTCAACGAACGGCTCAAGCGCTTCGACTTCGACATGACCACGGTCGGCTACCGCGCGGCCAGCCTGCCGGGCGCGGAGCTCGAACGGCGCTTCGGCAGCCGCGCGGCGCGCACGCCCGGGTCGGAGAACTACGCGGGCGTCGCGTCGCCGGCCGTGGACGCGCTGGTCGCAGCCGTGCAGCACGCACGCGGCAAACGCGAGCTGACCGCGGCGGCGCGCGCGCTGGACCGCGTGCTGCTGGGCGAGCACGTGATGGTGCCCGAGTGGCACATCACGCATGCGCGGATCGCGTGGAACCGGCGCATCGCGCCGCCCGCGCGCACGCCCCACCAATATCGCTGGGCCGACTGGGTGATCGGCTGGTGGCATGCCAGCCCCGATGCCGCCGGCCCGGCGGCGCACGAGGAGAATGCACGATGATCGCGTACATCGGCCGCCGGCTGTTCCTGATGATCCCCACGCTGCTCGGCGTGCTGACCGTCACCTTCGTCGTCATGCAGTTCGTGCCCGGCGGCCCCGTCGAGCAGGTGATGGCGCGGCTGCAACACGCGTCGCCGCATGGCGAGGGCGGCGGCAACGCCGATGGCGGCTATCACGGCAACGAAGGCGTCGATCCGGCGCAGATCGCCGCGATCCGCCATGCGTTCGGCTTCGACGCGCCGCCGCTCACGCGCTACGTGCGGATGCTGTCGCGCTACGCACGGCTCGACCTCGGCCAGTCGTTCTTCCAGCACCGTTCCGTGTGGGCGCTCATCTGCAGCAAGCTGCCCGTCACGATCGCGCTCGGCAGCGCGACGCTCGCGCTCACGTACCTGATCTCGGTGCCGCTCGGCATCGCCAAGGCGCTGCGCCGCGGCTCGGCGTTCGATCTCGCGACGAGCGCCGCGCTGCTCGCGGGCTACGCGATTCCCGGCTTCGTGCTCGGCGTGCTGCTGCTGATGCTCCTCAGCGGCGACCGGTTCCTGCACCTGTTTCCGCTCGGCGGCCTCGCGTCGGACGGTTACGACCAGTTGCCGTTCGCCGAGCGCGTGCTCGACCGCCTGTGGCACCTCGTGCTGCCGGTGACGGCATCGGTCGCGAGCAACCTTGCGGTGGTCGTCATGCTGACGCGCAACGCGCTTCTCGACGAGCTTGCGCGGCAGTACGTGCTGACCGCCCGTGCGAAGGGCGCGTCCCGCCGCCGCGTGGTGTGGCGGCACGTGCTGCGCAACGCGCTGATTCCGATCGCCACCGGTTTTCCCGCTGCGTTCGTGGCCGCCTTCGTCGGCGGCAGCGTGCTGATCGAAACGCTCTTCTCGCTCGACGGCGTCGGGCGGCTCTCGTACGACGCGATCGTCGGCCGGGATTATCCGGTCGTGCTCGGCTCGCTGTTCGTCTTCACCGCCGTGAGCCTGCTCGCGAAGCTGGCCGGCGATCTCATGTATGCGCTGATCGATCCGCGCATTCACTTTGGCGGCGATGCGCGATGAAACCGTCCACTTCGATGACAGCCGTTTCCCCTGCTCACCCGGACGTTGCGGGCGCGATCGCGCTCCCGCAGGCGGACGCGCCCGCCCGCGCCGCCGGCATCCTGCGGCGCTTTCGCCGTCACAAGGTTGGCTTCGCGAGCCTGGTCGTCTTCGCGATCCTGTTTGCCTCGAGTCTCCTTGCCAGCTGCCTCGCCAACGACCGGCCGCTCGTCGCCCGCTACGACGGGCGCTGGCTCTTCCCGGCGCTGCACGCGTATGCCGACCGGCAATTCGGCGGCGCGCTGCCGACCGAGGCCGACTACCTGGACCCGTTCATCCGCGACCAGTTCGCGCGGCCCGGCAACTTCGCGCTCTATGCGCCGGACCACTATCGCTACGACACGGTCGCCTATCATGCGGCGCGGCCGTTCCCGGCGCCGCCTTCCGCCGAGAACTGGCTCGGCACCGACGCATTCGGCCGCGACGTGTTCGCCCGCGCGCTGTACGGCTTTCGAAGCTCGATCCTGTTCGCCGCCGCGCTCACGCTGTCGGGCGCGCTCGTCGGCGTGCTCGCGGGCGCGGTGCTCGGCTATCACGCGGGGCGCGTCGATCTGGTCGGGCAACGCCTGATCGAGATCTGGAATGCGCTGCCCGACCTCTATCTGCTGATCATCCTGTCGTCGATTTTCGAGCCGAGCCTGCCGCTGCTGTTCGCGCTGCTCGCCGCGTTCGGCTGGATCACGCTGTCCGACTATGTGCGCGGCGAGTTCCTGCGACAGCGCTCGCTCGACTACGTGCGCGCCGCGCGCACGCTCGGGCTGTCCGACTGGCAGATCATGCGGCGGCACATCCTGCCGAACAGCCTCACGCCCGTGATCACCTATCTGCCGTTCCGGATGAGCGCCGCGATCGTCGCGCTCACGAGCCTGGATTTTCTCGGGATGGGCGTGCCGCCGCCCGCGCCGAGCCTCGGCGAACTGCTCGCCGAAGGGAAGGCGCATCTGGACGCGTGGTGGATTTCGGCGACGGCGATCGGCGTGCTGGTGGTGACGTTGCTGTTGCTGACCTTCATCGGCGACGCGTTGCGCGAGGTGTTCGCGAAGCGCGAGCAGGCGGGCGTTGGGGCGGGTGATTTATGATGCTATGCCCTATCCGGAATGTTGCCCTCGATGACCTACACGTACACACTGACGGACCATGCGGACGAACACATTCGCAAGCAGATCGTCGAGCCGCTGGTTCGGTTCAACGAAGCCCAGGCCGGCCCCAGCCACTATCGCCCGCTGGTCGTCGTGCTGAACGATGCGGAAGACAAGGTTGTCGGCGGGATGTGGGGGGCCACGGGTTATGGCTGGCTGTTCACCCAGTTGCTCGTCGTGCCGGAAAGCGCGCGCGGTCGGGGCGTGGGCACACGTCTCATGCAACTGGCCGAACAGGAGGCGATTGCGCGCGGGTGCCACAGCGCATGGCTCGATACGCACGAATTTCAGGCGCGGCCGTTTTACGAAAGGCTCGGGTATGTCTGCTTCGGTGAATTGCCGGATTATCCCGTTGGGCATTCGCGGATTTTTCTGAGGAAGAAGCTGGGGGGCTGACTGCTGTATGGATGTTTCCCTCCGACGCGACCAGCCTGTCATCGCTTCCTTGAAGTACGGCGATCGCCATACCAACATGAGAGTCGAATGACAACGTATGCCTTCCGCCTGCTGAATGTATTTGCCGAGTCTACGTTCGGCGGTAATCCCCTATGTGTGTTCGAAGATGCGCGCGGCCTCGATGAAGCGACGATGCAGGCGCTGGCCGTACAGTTCAACCTGTCCGAGACGACATTCGTTTTGCCGTCGGACCGTGCACATGCGCGGGTACGCATCTTCTCACCCGGCTATGAAATGTCCTTTGCAGGCCATCCCACGCTCGGTACGGCGCACGTCGTGCGAGACATGCTGGATGCGGGCAACGATCTCGAACTTGAATTCAAAGCCGGGGTTGTAGCCGTCCATGCGGATGACGACGTGTGGACATTCGCCGCGCCGCACGCGGGCATGCCGAAAACAGCCGCTTGCGATCTGCCTGACGCAAAAGCCGCAGCGCTGCTGGGACTGACGGAGGGTGATTTGCTCGCGTCACCTGTGTGGGTCGACACGGGTTCGGATCAACTGCTGGTCGCAGTCAAGGACACCGACGCCGTGCGCCGCGCCCGGCCCGATAGCGCATGTCTCGATATCTGGCCGAAAAGCAGTCTCGGTCGCAAGACGGCTTATGTGTTCGCTTTTGATTCGGGCCGCCCCGGGAAGGTGGTCTCCCGCTATTTCTTTGCGAAGGCGGGAGGCGGCATCTCGGAGGACCCGGGTACCGGTTCAGCCTGTGCGAATCTCGGCGGTTGGTTGCTTGCTACCAACCGGCATTTGCCCGCCGTCTTTGAGGTCGAGCAAGGTGAAGCCGTTGGCCGGCCTTGTCTGCTGCGGCTGTCGGTTAGCGCGAATGGCGAGATCGGCGTTGGCGGTCGTGTGATCGAACTCGGACGCGGTGTGGTCGACGTTTAGACGCAGAAGTCCGCCGGCAGGCATTGCATGGGAGCAGGCGCCTTTTGGCGCCTGAATGACCGTTTCGGGTTGCGGATTCAAATGGTCGACGCGACGCATTCAGCGAGCCGGCGAGTCGGCCGGCACCGGACCTCCCGTGACGAGGCGGAGGCGCTGC
The DNA here is from genome assembly GCF_001718835.1 of Burkholderia cepacia. NCBI lineage: Bacteria > Pseudomonadati > Pseudomonadota > Betaproteobacteria > Burkholderiales > Burkholderiaceae > Burkholderia > Burkholderia cepacia. Next base: position 472,287 of record NZ_CP013442.1, read on the forward strand.
GTCGCCTCATCAACGCACGATTGGCATGTCCGCGCGAAGAAGCAGCGATACAAGTTCGGTCTGCCGGTGCGTGTCCGTCTTCGCCAGGATCTGCTTCAGATAACCGCGCGCGGTTCCCAGGCCTATGCCCAATTGCGACGCCGCCTCGGCGAGGTCCGGGCCGCGTACGAGCAGCGCCGCAAGCATCGCCTCGCGTCGCGTGAGGTTAAACGTCGCGACGAGGAAGCTCGGATCAATCTCCGGCGGCTTGGCCGGTTCCATCACGAACAGAATCACCCGTGTGGCCGTACTTATTCCGTTCGGTATTTCCGACGCAGAGACCGGCACCACACGAATGACCAGTGGAAGATGGGGCGGACGGCGCGACACATAGCATTTCAGCGGCGCCCAGGGTCGCGCGACGGCTTCGCTGGCATCCCGGCCGCCGGCGTTCAAGCGGACCGCCGTTGCAATGGCGTCGTGCAGGCTCTGGGCGTCGGCGGGCGACGACGCAGACACTTCGTTGCGTTTGAGCAGAAGTCCGTCGCCGCAGTGTGCCAATGCTTCGGCGCGGCCATTGGCGAAAATCGGGCGCATCCTCGCGTCGAGGAGAATCACGCCAAACTCCAGGCGCGAAATCACTTCGTATGCCTCTTTTGTCCTGAGATCCGCCGCGGCGAGACGATTCTGTACCTGCAGCGCCGTCGTCAGATGCGGCACGATCAATCGGGCGGCCTCGACATCGTCGTCGCTGAAATCAGCCATCCCGAGATCTCTGCCCACTACAAAATAAACGCTTCGATCGGGAACAAGCGGCGCGAGCATTCCATAAAATCCACCCGTCGGTCGCACTGCGTCGCAATAGAATCCCGATCGCCGGAACGCCCCATCCGAGACAAACGAAGTCTGGCGCAGCGGCATACCGACCGGAATCGCCTTCACCCAGTTCGGTGGTTGCGTTTCGAATTTCCGTTGCATGCGCCGCCCGTACTCGGCATCAAAGCCGGTCGTGATTGCCGACCCAGGTACCGTCGCCGCCGACACTCCCAGGAAAATTGCCTTGCGCGCCCCAGTCGCCTCGGTGACAGAGATACCCGCGTGCGACCAGCCGTCGGGTGCAAGCGCCGCTTCATAGACATGTCGGATCGCTTGATGGATTGTTTCGACGCGCGTCATGTTTGCCACCGGTCTGAGGACGATTTCCCTCCCAAATGGGAGTGCCGGACGTACTCAATCTGAACGAAAGTATAGGCGCGGGCGTTTCAAGTACGAAACGCAAAACCCTATACGTCATCGAACAGGACGGGGAAAAAAATGGTCAAATTGGCTGCCTCAAATCAATTCGGCATTTCGGATCAGACCGACGTATTTCTCGTTGATAGAGAGGGCACCCTGCAGGTCGCCTGGGTAAACGGTGCCGGAAGGTGGAACGGGCCAGTTTCGATCAGTCCGCCGGGCCTTTTCCCTTCCGGCGCCGCCGTCGCAGCGTCGAATCAGTTCGGACTTTCGAATCAGACCGACGTGTTTGGCGTGGACAGAAATGGGGCCTTGCACGTTGCCTGGGTCAATGGCGCTGGCGGATGGAATGGCCCGGCTCCGATCAGTCCGCCGGGCCTTTTCCCTCCCGGCGCCGCCATCGCAGCGTCGAACCAATTCGGGCTTTCGGATCAGACGGACGTGTTTGTCGTGGGCAGCAATGGGGCCTTGCACGTTGCCTGGGTCAATGGCGCCGGCGGATGGAATGGCCCGGCTCCGATCAGTCCGCCGGGCCTTTTCCCTCCCGGCGCCGCCGTTTCAGCGTCGAACCAGTTCGGGCTTTCGGATCAGACGGACGTGTTTGTCGTGGGCAGCAACGGGGCCTTGCACGTTGCCTGGGTCAATGGCGCCGGCGGATGGAACGGACCGGCTCCGATCAGTCCGCCGGGCCTTTTCCCGCCCGGCGCGGTCGTCGCAGTGTCGAACCAGTTCGGGCTTTCGGATCAGACGGACGTGTTTGTCGTGGGCAGCAATGGGGCCTTGCACGTTGCATGGGTCAATGGCGCTGGCGGATGGAACGGACCGGCTCCGATCAGTCCAGCGGGCCTTTTCCCTCCCGGTGCGGTCGTTGCAGCGTCGAATCAGTTCGGGCTTTCGGATCAGACGGACGTGATTGTCATTGATGGCAACGGGGCCCTGCACGTTGCCTGGGTCAATGGCGGCGGCGGATGGAACGGCCCGGCTCCGATCAGTCCGCCGGGCCTTTTCCCTCCCGGCGCGGCTGTGGCAGCGTCGAACCAGTTCGGACTTTCGGATCAGACGGACGTGTTTGCTGTTGACGGCAACGGGACCCTGCACGTAGCCTGGGTCAATGGTGCCGGCGGATGGAACGGACCGGCCCCGATTGTCCCACGACTGCTTCCGACTATTACGCTTCGTCCGGTAGCCGATGAAGGACGATTCATAGAGGTTACCGGCAACGGGTTCACTTCTGGCGGGACCGTGCAACTCAGTTACGACATCTTTAGCGGAAGCGGGCCCACGACGCACCAAACCGGACAGAAAACGCTTACGAGCAATGGAACGGGAAACTTCCTCGACCGCATCCCCGTAAACTTGGGCGAGGTAAGCGGTGCACAGGTAGAGGCAACCGATACAGCCTCGGGCGCGACAGCGGACGGATCGATTTGACTCCGCTGCGATGGAAGGAAACGTGCACTACATTAGCGACATACTTCACGCAACGCACTGCATCACCGACGTCCATAAAAATCTGCCGACCGGCGGCAGTGAGTCGATAGTGGGCTGCCCCGGTCAATCTTCGGTCCGTGACCGAATGGCGAATGTCGGCTAAACGAAAAGCCACTCGATTGTGGCAGTGTTCTTGGGATTGATCGTAGCGCGTTTTCGTCCGTTGCCGGCTCGGTACTCATGACTTCGTGATTCGTCTGCTCGCTAGCAGCGAACCGGCGGTGAGAATTTTCCTACTGCAAAGATAGGCAGGTCCCCCATACCCTCTTTCGTCGCCGGTTTGCACAATTCAAAGCCGGTAGCGCAAGTGCGTGCACGCGGAGCATCGCATTGCGGAGATGCGGTAAAGAATTTGTCGACCGGATTAAACTGAACTGTTCAATGTCCTGAGAACAATTTAACAAAAAAATACGTATTTCTCACCTATCACGGTGGGCCTGATTCGTGTCCGGGGACAGTCAGTAATTAAACAAGAAAATAAAAAATAACGCGGCGACTAAGGACACTTGCATACAGCGCGCACCCTGGACACCCCAAGCAGCACCGTGTGCCGCCAGCCCGGATATGGCCCGCTCGTGAACGTCTCCCCGCCGCGTCTCCAGGCTATCAGGCGTGAGGTAATGAAAATGGCAGCGATGTGGAAATGGCTCTTGCAGGCCGGCATTGTCCGCGCATGCCGGATATCGATATTTCGACTACTGAATTGGTGCGAAATCATGCTCGCCGTTTCGATCAGGACGCGAGCCACACGATGCATTCCTTCACTTCGCCTTATTGGTTGCTGGCGCTCATCCTCTGTTTGGGCAGTCGGCAGCCATGCGCGGGAGGCTCGCTACCGTTATGTCTCGCCGGCACGGATCGCATTACCCGCTGCGATGCCATGTGCTGCATTTCCACGCTCACCTGCTTCAAAGACGGAAACGCGTCGCCATCGGTCCTCGCACTGAACGACAGCGACACCGATCAACTTTGCCCCCGGCCCTGGAAAGTGCGCGGCATGGTTCTCCGTATCAGGCGCTGTGGTTGATGGGCTTGTGCACAGCGTCTTTTCACTCTGAACAAGCCTTCAATCATTCATTAAGGATGACGAATCATGGTTGCCAGCAGTGCAGATTCCTATCTTCCGCTCAAGGGGTCACGACGTTACCCGCGCCCCGGTTCTCAGGTGTTGGGCCGTTCCGGTGGTCACGAGTGGTGCGAAGTCACGGTGAAGGTGCGCCGTAAGACACCCCTGCCGGAGCCGGTACCCAGCCAGGCGATGAGCTATGACGAGTTGGCCAGCAAGTATGGGGCCGAAGCCGGCGATCTCGACACTGTCGAAAAGGTGCTGACTACCTTTGGCTTGACGGTGACGTCCAAGAGCACAGCAACACGCGCCGTGCAGGTCGCCGGCCCTGTCGACGCGATGGAGAAGGCGTTCGGCGTGCAACTGTTTCGGGTCAAGCACGACAAGTGGCTCTACCGCGGCCGCGTCGGTGACATCCACATCCCGCATTCGCTCGACGGCATTGTCACCGGCGTGTTCGGGCTGGATTCCCGCCCGATGATCAAGCACCGCAAGCTGATGGAACTGCAGGCCGCCGAGGCGCTACCGCCGGCCAAGACGCGGTCGTGGTACCTGCCGCAGGAACTTGCCGATGCCTACCGGTTCCCGGCCGGCGACGGCGCCGGTCAGACCATCGGGATCCTGGAGTTCGGCGGGGAGTATCTCCCCCGCGACCTGCAGCTTTTCGTGCAGCTGAGCGGCTTGCCCGCCACCCCCAGCGTGGCAGTGAAGAATGTCCATGTGCTGCCGCCGCAGCAAAGGAACGACCCCGACGCTATCGGTGAAACCATGCTCGACGTCGAGGTGATTGCCGGCGTGTGTCCCAAGGCCGACATCGTCGTCTACTTCAGCCAGTGGACCGAGAAAGGCTGGGTCGACATTCTCGACGCCGCGATCGCGGACAACGCGACGCTGTCGGTGCTATCCGTCAGCTACGGACTGGCCGAAGGCCAGGACATTTGGACGCAGCAGGCGATCGACGAGATCAACGCGACGTTGAAGGAGCTGGCGGCCGTCGGCATCACCGTGTGCGCGGCCAGCGGCGACGACGGCTCGGACGACCAGGTGGCGGACGGCCAGGCGCACGTCAGCTTCCCCGCCTCCAGCCCGTATGTGCTGTCGGTCGGCGGCACCACACTGATGCGGACGACCGGCAGCGAGGTGGTGTGGTTCGAGGGTGATGGGTTGCGTCGCGATCAGGGCGGCAGCACCGGCGGCGGTGTCAGTGCGATGAACCCGCGGCCGAGCTGGCAAACCGCCAACATTCCGTCGGTCAATCCGCACGCGCCGGCCGGCCGCATCGTGCCCGACGTGGCCGCGAACGCGGCCGGCGGCACCGGCTATTTCATGGTGGCGCAGAACACGCCGCAGGTATCGGGCGGAACCAGCGCCGCCACGCCACTGTGGGCCGCGTTGATCGCACGCCTGCGGCAGGCGGGCAAGCCGGTCGGCTTCCTGACGCCGTTGTTGTATCAGGCCAATCCGAACACCAACGGCCAACCGCTCGGCGCAGTCAGCTGCAAAGACATCACCGTGGGCAGCAATGCCGCGGGCACGGCGGCGGGCTATTCGGCCGGCGTCGGCTTCGATGCGGTCACCGGCTGGGGTAGCCCGGACGGCGCCACGCTGCTAGCGAAATTGCCCCTCGCATCGAACACCCTTGCAAAGCGTCCCGGCCAGCACGTCGAACGCATATCCGTTACCCGGGCGATGAAGAATGCCCGCCATCTGCAACGGCTCGCGCCCGACCTGTTGCCCCGGGAGGAGCCCACGCAAGGTTTGCTGAGCCTGGTTCCTCCATCGGTACTGAAGCACCTACACCGCATCCGGACGCGCGGCGACGTCGACGCCCTGCCCGAGACCCGCTTCAAGGCTCGGATCGCCGAGTTGTTCGATCTGGACCTGCTGCCGTCCACCGGTGTCACACTGCGCGATCCACTGTTCAACGGCACGCTCTACTTCGCCAACATCACGTTCACGGCACAAGACACTGGACAAGCGATTGCCGTGCCCAACGCCGACATGTTGACTGCGATTGCCTATGCAACATTGGCCCGCACACCAATCTGCGAATATGCGTCGCAATTCGGCAACAACAGCATGTCGGTGTCCCCCAACGTGCTGCAGCTCGCCGTGACCTTGCCGAGCAATCAGTACAACGACAGCCAGCTGCAGGGCTGGGTCAATACGATCGCGAACACCAATGGCCTTGGTTCGAATGATTGCGTCGTCGTATTGAACCCGGTGGGTATGCTCAATACCGATGCGCTTGCGTCCAACGGCGTCGGCGGCTATCACTCGAAAGCCGATCTGCCCTACATGTTCATCAATCTGTTCGGCACCGGCCTGACGCTGTCGGATGCCGCAGGCAGCTACGCGCAAGTGCTCAGTCACGAGATGGCCGAGACCGCGGTGGATCCACAGGCGAATCTGGTCAACCCGGAGGTATGCGACGGCTGCGGGCCCAATTGCCAGACTGTCTACCTAAACTACTTCGACGACAACAACAACTTCATCGTCTCGACGCAAGGGGCGGCGCCTGCCGGCTACGCCTACTACATCAACGGCATCGTCTCTCCGGCCTCGGCCACGGTTTGCCCGGCGCCTGCAGGCTCGTGCAGCTACTCGCCGCCATTCCCAACGAGCACCAATGCGGTCATGGCCTGGAAAGGCGTCGACGGCGACCAGGGCATCTGGTTCTCGACCTTCGATGGCGACCGATGGTCGCCGCAGCAGAATATCGCCGGCGTGGGCACCAGCGTTGGCCCTGCACTCGCCGAGTTCGACGGCGGGACACTCATGGCCTGGAAGGGCGTCGAGAACGACCAAGGCATCTGGTTCTCCGTCTACGACGGCAACGGCTGGGCGCCGCAGCAGAACATCGCTGGCGTGGGCACCAGCGTCGGTCCCGCTCTCGCTACGTTCAACGGCAAGGTCGTGATGGCATGGAAGGGGGTGGACGGAGACCAGGGCATCTGGTTCTCTGTCTATGACGGCAACGGCTGGGCGCCACAGCAGAATATCGGCGGCGTGGGCACCAGCGTCGGTCCGGCGCTTGCTGCATTCAACGGCAACGTCGTGATGGCGTGGAAGGGCGTGGGCGGAGACCAAGGCATCTGGTACTCGACGTTCGACGGCAACGGCTGGTCGCCACAGCAGAATATTGCCGGTGTCGGCACGAGCTTCCGCCCCGCCCTGGCTGTTTTCGAAGGACGGCTATACATGGTCTGGAAAGGGGTGCAAGGTGACCAAGGCATCTGGTTCAGCAGCTTCGACGGCAACGGTTGGGCCCCTCAGCAAAACATCGCGGGCGTGGGCACCAGTGTGGGCCCGTCGCTCGTATCACTGGGCGACGCCTTGCTGATGGCGTGGAAAGGAGTGCAAGGCGACCAGGGCATTTGGTTCACCACCTTCGACGGCAACGGCTGGGCGCCCCAGCAGAACGTCAACAACGTTGGCACCAGCGTTGGGCCGGCGTTGGCGCTCACGCAACCGCCCTTCATGGCGTGGAAAGGTGTCGAAGGCGACCAGGGCATCTGGTTCACCAGCTTCTACGGCAACGCCTGGTTGCCGCAACGTAACGTGGGCGGCGTTGGCACCGATATCGGCCCGACGCTCGCGCTCTTCGACGGCAAGATCCACATGGCGTGGAAAGGCATCGCGGGAGATCAGCGCCTGTGGTTCAGCAGCTATGACGGCAATGGCTGGGCACCGCAGCAAAACATCCCCGGTGTCGGCAGCAGCGTGGGTCCGTCACTGACCAACTTTGGGGGGCGCCTGTTCATGGTGTGGAAAGGCGTCGAGGGCGACCAGGGGATCTGGTTCGCCACCTATGACGGCCTGGGCTGGAGTGGACAGCAGAATGTGCCAGGTGTCGGCACAAACGAGCGGCCTTCCGTGGTGGCCTATCAGGGCAAGGTGTTGATGGCGTGGAAAGGCGTCGACGGCGACCAAAGCCTTTGGTACACGACCTACGATGGCAACGGGTGGGCGCCACAGCAACAGATTCCCGGCGTGGCCTCCAGCGTCGGGCCGGTACTCACCGTCTACCAGGGCAAGGTCATGGCTGCGTGGAAGGGCATGGACGACGATCAGGGCATCTGGTTCGCCACGTTTGATGGCAGCGGCTGGTCGGGACAGCAAAACGTGCCCGGCGTGGGCACAAGCTTCGGCCCCTCGTTGACCGTCTATGCTGGCAAGGTGTTCATGGCCTGGAAGGGCGTCGTCGATGACCAGGGTGTCTGGTTCTCGACCTACGACGGCTTCAACTGGTCGCCGCAGCAGAACATCGCAGGTATCGGCTCGAGCGTCGGCCCGGCACTGGTGAATGTGTGCTGACCCAGGCTTGAAAGAACGCCCGTTTGGCGCGTAGTGCCGTTCAATCATCGTTTCGGTTGAGGAACCGAACGGTGTATCGCGAAGATCGGGCATTGACGGCCCGGTCGCATTTGCGGCCGGGTCGATTTACACCGGCCCGTCGTCGTCGAACGCGGGATGCGTTGGTGACGTTACCGGCATCGCGCGCTTTCTGATCCGGAAGGAGGAATCAAGTCGCGAAATTGGCATGCTCAATCAGGTGGAAGTCGACGCGGGCGCGTTCAGACCGCTCATCCGCGCCGCTGTCGACGTGTCCTGCATCGGTGGCAACGGCAAGTAGGCAAGTGAAGCAGGCTGTAGGATTCGCGCTGTCAACTCCCTGCGGAAGCTTCATTCTGCGGACTGCTCATCGAGTTGGAGGTAACGAGTATGACAATCGCAACGTGGGTCCAGTTTGCGGCACTCGTAGTTGCTCTCTTGTCGCTAATTTGGCAGCAGCAAAAAACCTCCGGGGAGAACGAGCGTAAAGAGAAACGCATCGAGACAAAGCTTCGAATCTTTTACGCCCTCTCATTGACCGAAAAGGATCTCGAGGAAGGGGCAATCATTTCAGCTCTGGAGGGAGGACAGCCTTTGAGGGAAGCCGATAAAGTTGAGGTGCGGAAGGCGCTGTATGAGATGCTCAGCGATGAGACTATCCGATTCACGAGTGACAAGAAGTACAAGCCGCGGCAAAGATCGCCGCGAAATGACGGCCCCTGACCTTGTAAGATGACGATTTGCACTCGGACCTGACCGGCTATGGGCGATGAGCAGGGTAACATGCTGACGTGATCGTGGAGATGCAACGGCGGCCTTTCCCTGCTCTCGAAACACGTCGAGAACGGAGTTCCGCGCGGCTGCACACAGTCTCCGGCGCGGCCTAACCGCCCCCCTCAGTTCACGCTCTTACTAGCCACAATCCACATTCAATAAAATCAAGTCCTTTGCCCTTGCTCCCCCGAGCAAGCAAGCCCAACAAAAGCGGCTTCGAGCCCATGGCCGAAATCCTCGAATCCGCCCGACTCCCCCAGCACAAGAACAATGCCGAAAACCACGTTGCTGCACCGAAACCTGATCGCCTCGCTGACGGCGAGCCTGCTTTGCGTCTCCCATGCCCACGCCAGCTCGGACGAAAGTTGCTATTCGCCCGTCACGCTCCGGCAGAACACTTACTCATGCGGAGGCATGCCGATCCTGACCCCTGCCAACGACACGCGCATCAACGCGATGCTGATGATGGTCGATAGCGCCAAGGTCGCGCAACTCTTCCCGGACCCGAAGACCATCCCGCCGGCAGACCGGGTAAACCGGATCATCGTGCCTTTCTCGTACGACTTCTCCGGGTGGATCTACATCGGGCAGAAGGAGCCCGACACGGCTGGCAACGCGTCGGACGCCGCCGCCCCATCGAATCGATACGCCGACGGCGAAGGCAGCATCTGCCGCAGCATGAACTCGGGCGCCGACGCGTTCAACGACGCACTGAACGCCGCCAAGGACCTCCCCGCTGACGAAGCCGCACGCCTGCACGCCGCGCGCGTCGAAATCGCCCAAAAGACCTGCTCCGCCGGCGGCGCGAGCGCCGCGTGGACGAAACCGCCGGTCAAGTCCCCCCTCGGCCAGCAGTTCGCCGCGTACCTCGACGGCACGAACGCGTTCTACCGCGCCGATTTCCTCACCGCGACCCGGGCCTTCGCGAACGCGTCGCACAGCGCGAACCCGTGGCTGAAGGAAACCGGGCTCTACATGGCCGGGCGCGCGCAGCTGAACGCCGCGCAAGCCAACGTGTTCGACAACGACAACCCCACGCCGTCGCTCGGCCGCGTGACGAAGGTGTCGCTCGACGCCGCGAATACGGTGTTTCGCACCTACCTGAAGGTCTATCCGCAGGGACGCTATGCGACCTCCGCGAACGGGCTGTTGCGGCGGGTCGCGTGGCTCGGCGGCAACGTCACGCAGCAGGCCGACCTGTACGGCCACGCGCTCGCGCGCTGGTCGCCGGCGACGTCGAACGTGCCGCTGATCCAGCTGGCGAACGAGCTCGACAGCAAGCTGCTGTTCGGCCCGGAATTCGACGCGCGCCAGATCCAGTCGCCGACCGTGCTCGCGACCGTCGACCTGCTGCGCATGCGCACGTCGGACAACAGCGATTCGAGCCGCGGCAAGCCGCTGACCCTGGACGAGCTGCAGGCGCAGAAGCCGAGATTCGCCGCTATGCCCGCGCTCTACGATTTTCTGCTTGCCACCTGGTACGTCCAGATCGGGCACAAGCCGGACGCCGCGCTCGCCTTGCTGCCGCAGGCGCCCGCCGAACCGCTCGACTACTTCGGCCTGAGCCAGCAGGCGCTGCGCGGGTTCGCGCTGGAGGATAGCGGCCAGGCCGACAAGGCGCGCCAGCTGTGGCGCGACCTGATCCCGCTCGCGAAATTCCGCTTCCAGCGCGAGGCGCTGGAACTCGCGCTCGCGATCAACCTGGAACAGGCCGGGCTCGTCAACGACGCGTTCGCCGACGATTCGCCCGTGCAGAACGCCGCGATCCGCGCCGTGCTGCTGCGGCGCGCCGCCAATGCGGACCTGCTGCGCGCGCAGGCACAAAACCCGGCGGCCGGCGGCGCGCTGCGCGACACCGCGCTGTACACGCTGCTGTACAAGGAGTTCACGCGCGGGCACTACGCCGACTTCGTCGCGGACGTCGCACTGGTGCCCGAGGCGCCCGCCGACGCGTTGAAGCCGTTCACCCTGCCCGGCGCCAGGAACGAGGACGGCTACGTATGCCCGTCCGCGCGCGACATCGCGGCGACGCTTCAGCAGAATCCGGCCGATGCGAAGGGATTGAACTGCCTCGCCGATTTCGTGCGCCGCCATCCGCCCGCTGCGGGTCTCGACGAATATTCGACGCCGTCGTGGGCTGCCGGCCCCGCGCCTGGCAGCGCCACGCGTGTGCCGCCGACGCTCGGGAGTGCGCCGTCACTGTTCAAGGGCAAGCCGTACGAGCGGATGTCGAGCTACGTGACGGTGATGGCTGATACGCAGGCGAACCCGAACGACCGGGCCTACGCACTCTATCGGGCGATCAAATGCTATGCGCCGGCAGGCTCCAACGAATGCGGCGGCAAGGACGTGCCGAAGAACGTGCGCAAGCGCTGGTTCGACACGCTGAAGTCAGCCTATCCGGGCAGCCAGTGGGCGCAGACGCTCAAGTACTACTGGTGAACCCGGCGTGAAGCGCATCTTGTGCACCACGTTGCTGCTCTGTGCGCGCATCGCGCTGGCCGGCACCGTCGATGCCGCGCGGTACGACACGTTCTGGCTGTGGGCAGGCGTGAAGCCGCAGGCGGTCGTGCACGGCGCCCGCGCCGTCTACGTGCTGCAAGGGCAGATCGAGGCATCGCCGCGGGACGAGTCGCAAGTACGCGTGATCGCGCAGGGCGTCGCGCTGCCGCCCGCGCCGCATGCGCGCGTGTGGCTCGTCTATCGCGCGCACACGCTGCGCTGGACGCCGCGCGTCACGCAGATCATGCTCGCGCAGCTCGAGCGCTGGCGCGCATCGGGCCGCACGATCACCGGCATCCAGATCGACTTCGATGCACGCACGCGCCACCTGCAGGACTACCTCGCATTCCTGCAGACGCTGCGCGAAACGCTGCCCGCCGATTGCCGGCTGAGCATCACGGGGCTGCTCGACTGGAGCAGCCGCATCGATACCGACCAGGTCAACCAGCTCAGGGGGATCGTCGACGAAGTCGTCGTGCAGACCTACCAGGGCCGCCGCACGATCCCCACCTACGCGGCCTATCTCCCGCGCGTCGCGCGGCTGCAGCTGCCGTTTCGCATCGGCATCATCCAGGGCGGCGAATGGGATGCGCCACCCTACCTCGCGGCGAACCCGTGGTTCCGCGGTTATGTCGTATTCCTGCGCAATGGCTAGGGCCGTTACTCAAACCATGAAATCAATCCAAGGAATGAAGCCTGTTTCCATCAACACGATTCTCGCAGCAGTCGAGATTCTGGGCGCCCAAGAGTGCGTCGATGACGAAATCGAAAAGCGAGTTCGAGCATTGGTCGAAGATGATATGACGATGCGTAGACTCGTCGACATCATTCCGGAAGCATTCGGCCTTGTCGTGGCATCACATCTGCCATCGGCATCGGGCATGACGCTACCGGACACTTTCTCCGTGCAAGATGAATCCGGAGCGTGGAGGTCGGTTCCAATCACTCGCGAGCCGGTTTTCGTGGCGGCGCTCGAGATTGCCCAACACATCTTTCACTCCGGCCCTCGGCATGTGTTGAGAAACAATGCTGAGCGGAGCAGTATTTTCGCAGCCGTCTCCAAAGCCCTTGATAGCGGCGACTCATTGGAAGGGAGCACGCTCGGTGGTCCGGACTTCCTCGGATTGTCGATCTCTCTTTATTCGTGAAACCTGCTCTGCGGTTTAACGCTCGGTGCGTTTAGCTTCAGATCGATTGCAGTAGAGGAATCCCAAAGCTGCGTCAATGCCACCGACGACCGACCGATCGAGGCGGTGTCGAAAGACCGTTTCGGGTCGACCACGGAAGTTGACTATCGAGTCGTCAGCGCAGCACCGGCACCTCTGCGTCGAACCTCCGAGTTCGGCCATAAATGGTCTGCTGCGCACCGAGCTATCCGTCACGCGACCGGCCCGGGTTTGCTTCAGCGCGGATGTCGATCGCCTAGGCGAGCAGCCGCAACGCGTCCTCGAGCGACAGCACCGTCGTGCGCGATTCGAAGGCGGTGGCGAACAGGTGCTCGTGGACCACCGGGTCCGGGTCGTAGCAGCAATCCTTGACCGTAAAGAGGCGGAAGTCCGCGTCGCTCGCGTGGGCGATCGACGACAGCATCACGCCGGTCGACGCGATGCCGACCATGATCAGCGAATCGACGCCTCGCGCGGAGAGTCGTACTTCAAGATCGGTGCCGAAGAAAACGCTGGCGCGATGCGCGGTGATGAGCGGTTCATTCGCCTGCTGGCCTAATTCCGGCGCGGTCCGGTCGTCGATGAAGAGGCCGAGCTGCCTGATGCCCTGGCCGTTCTTGTTGCGCGGGCTGACTTCCGGATAGCCGGGGCTGAACCGGAGGTTCGCGAACCAGACGCCGACGCCTTTGGCCCGCGCCGCGTCGCACAGTTTGCGCGTATTGGCGAGCAGGCCGGGCGCGACCGACGGAAAGAGGCCGAGGATGTCGGTCTGGTAATGCATGACGAGCAGCGCGGTTTGCGCCGGCGCGATTGCCGGCAACGCTACTGCCTCCATTTGCACTGCTCCTTTATGTCGACACGCGGTTCATGCCTATAACCTGAGAACGTCGAATGCAGCGAACGCCAGTCATTATCGTTCCATTCGTTTGAATTGTATTTGGCCAAGCACTCTGCCGCACTGCATTGGATGACGCCCGTCATGCCGGGTCCGCCGAACGCATATGTCGACGTCGTGGAACGCATGCCGAGAGCGCCAGCAGCCCGAGCACCAGAACCGACGCGGCGAGCACCTTGCCACTCGTGCCGAACAGCGCGCTCACGCTCGTCGCGACCAGCGCCGCGCTGCCGATCTGGCAAAAGCCGACGAGACCCGATGCCGTGGCCGAATGACCGTGCTCGCTCGCAACCGCGCCCGAAACGGCCAGCGACAGCGAAGACCCATTGGCCAGACTGACCACGCACATCGGCAGCACCACCGCGGCGACGCCCTGAAGCCGAAACGCGGCCGCGGCGGCAAAGGCGATGCCGCCGACCACGAAGCAGGCGATGCCGGCCGCGACGATGCGATCGTAGGGCCAACGGTCGAGCAAGCGCCTGGCCAGCAGGTTGGCCGAGATGATGCCGGCCGTCAGCGGCAGGTACAGCCAACCGCATTGTTCCTCGCTCAGCCCCTGCCGCGCGAACAGGAACGGCGACTGCGTCAGGTAGACGAACCACGCGCAATAGATCGCGCAGACGACGAGCGTGTAACGGCGGAAGGCGGGGTCACGCAACACATCGCGAAATCCGGCGAACGGCGACGTCCGGGCTCGCGCGCCTTCAGGAAGCGTCTCGGGCAGCAACGCGAGCACCATCAGCAGCGCGGCCGCGCCGAATGCCGCGACGAGCAGGAAGTCGGCACGCCAGCCGACCGCCGCGGCAAGATGGCCGCCGATGGCCGGTGCGAGCGCCGGCGAAAGCGAAACGAGCGGATAAACCACCGCATAGACCTTGGCGGACATGCGCTTGTCGCAGGTGTCGGCGATGACGGCCCGGCCGATGACGAGGCCCGACGCGGCCCCCAGCGCTTCCACCATGCGCCAGATCAGGAAGGCCGCGAAGCTGCCGGCCGCTGCACAACCCAGCGAGCCGACGATGTAGAGCGCGATGCCTGCCAGCAGGACCGGCTTGCGGCCGTGACGGTCGGACAGCGGGCCGTAGGCCAGTTGCGCGGCCGCCAGCACCAGCAGATAGGCGGAGACGGATTGCGGCATCTGCCAGTCCGCGATACCGAACGCGATGGACATGTCCGGCATGGCGGGCAGATAGACATCCGACGCGATCAGGCCGAAGGCGCTCAGCATCGCGACGGTGAGAATCAACGATAGTCGTGGCATGACGAAACTCCGGGCACGCCGGCGACGCCGGCATGCTTGGTTGGGACAGGAGCGGGCCATGTTACGGAGCCGTCGAACAGGTGAAAATGCACGAATTCGCAGATATGATCTGCAAATTTGCAGCCTCGACCGTGAACATGAACTGGGACGACGTCCGAATCTTTCTCGCCGTGCATCGCGCCGGCACGCTGCGCGGCGCGGCGGAGCAGCTCGGCGTCGATCAGACGACGGTGGGGCGGCGGCTGGGCAGCCTGGAGCGCGACCTGGGCAGCCGCCTGTTCCTGCGCACGACCGGCGGCCTCACGCTGACGGACAGCGGCCAGCAGGTATTGGGAACGGCCGAGGCGATGGAATGCATGGCCATCTCGTTCGAGCGGCGCAGCGAAGGCGCTGACGCGCTGGCGGCCGGCGAGGTGCGCGTGACCACGACCGACGCGCTGGCGGTGGATTTCGTGGTGCCGGCGATCGAGCACTTGCAGTGCCGCCACCCGGCAGTGCGGGTGATCATGAGCACCACGCCGCGCGTGCTCAATCTCGCGCGGCGCGAAGCGGATATCGCCGTGCGCACGTCGCGTCCGGATCAGCCCGAGCTGATCGTGCGCCTGCTCGGGCGCTGGGAGGTCGGGCTCTACGCGACACGGCGCTATCTGGAGCGTTTCGGCGAGCCCCGGCCCGGCAGCCATTTCGCCGGGCACGACATTGCCCGGTACCAGACGGGCGTCACGCAACGGCAAGACGACACGCTGGTCGGCGAACCCATGACCGACGGGCGCGTCGTGGCCGAACTGGACTCCAGTCTCATGCTGGCCACGTTCGTGCGCGCGGGCCTCGCGCTCGGCGAGCTACCTGCCTACCTCGCGCTTCGTGACCCCGAGCTGGTGCGCATCTGGCCCGAGCGGCAGCGCGCCAGGCCATACGAAGCCTGGCTGGTATTGCACCAGGATCTGGCGCATACGGCGCGGGTGCGGGTCGTGGTCGACGCGCTTGCCGACGCGTTTGCGCGTTGAGGCGCGCTGCCCGACCGGTAGCGCCGTCTTCCCTCACAGCGTCAATTCAAACGCGCGCACGAGCGCGCCCGGCACCTTCGCACCGCCCGTCGCGCGCTCGCCCCAGCCGGCATCGTTCAACTGCAGCGCAGGCGTCGCGCCGAGCTGCTCGAGCTCCGATCCGAACAGCCGGTAGAAACTGTCGTCGAACCGCATCGCGTCGACCGGCGCGACGATGCGCCCGCCTTCGACCCAGAACGTCGCGAAGCGCGTCATCCCCGTCATCCGGCAGGCGATCGGGTCCGAGAAGTTCAGGTACCAGAGATTGCCGACGTAGAGCCCCGTGTCGAGCGCGGCCAGCACGTCGGCATCCGCGAGCGTGCCGCCCGCGATCGTCAGCGACTGCGGCATCTCGCCGGCGTCCGCGCCATTCGGCGTCAACCCGTACTCGCGGGCGCTGCGCGCGCCGACGAGCCGCGCCGCGCTGCGTCCCGCGACGACGAGCGGCACGCTGTCGCGCCGGTAGCCGTCCGCGTTGAACGCGGGCACGAGGTCGAGCGCCAGGTCCTCGGTGATCGACACGCGCGGATCGAGCGCGACCTCGCCCGCGTGCAGCTTGTGCAGCGCGCTGCGCGCGCTCCGGTCCGCGCGCGCCGAAAAGCCGCTCCAGCCGAGCAGGCTCGTCATCTCGTGAACGGCGTCCGGCGCGAAATACGCGCGGTAGCGCCCGGGCGCAAGCGCCTTCGGCGTGCGGCCGAGCACGGGCAACCGCGCGGCGGCCGCCTCGACCTTGTGCGCGAACACCGCGTCGTCCCAGTCGTCGCCGACATAGGCCGTCTTGATCGCCCGTCCGCTCGGGTCGTACAGCGACCAGCTGAAGTTGAAGTTCTCGACCTCGTACCAGCCGCGGCTGCCGGTCGACGACGCGAAGCCGCGCGCCAGCGTGCCGCCCGCGTAGAAGCCGACGAAGTCGAGCCCGCGCGCGCATTCGGCGACGATCCGCGCGAGTGAATCCGCATCCGGCAGGCGCCCGGTACGACGCGTTTCCTGCAGCCACGACGAGGTATCGAACAGCAGGTGCGGATCGTCGGCCGCGTCGCGCAGCCCGTCGCGCAGCGCGCGAAGCGTCGCCGCGAGGTCCGGCAGGTCGGCGGCCGTGTCGCCGGCCAGCGTCGACGTGGCGCTCGCCTGCCGCGCGCCGTCGATCAGCCGCACCGACAGCTTGCCCTGCACCACGCGCCCGGTCTGGCGAATCCGGCCTTGGTTGAAGCGGACGAAATCGGTCGTCTCGCCGGCGAACCACATCAGCACCGTCTCGCCGGGCGCCTTGAGCCGCCCGGCTTCGTCGGCGAGCCGCGCAAAGTGCGTGCGCCAGTCGAGCGCCGCGGCGGCCGTCGTCGTATCGAATCCCGTCATCACGCGCCTCCGAATACGTCGACGCCGGCGAACACGCAGGCGGGCGCGGCGTGGCCGACCCGGATCACCTGCATCGGTTCGCCCTTGCCGCAGAACGGCGTGCCGTAGAGGCCGAACGTGCCCGCGTCGCCCACCGCGCGCAGGCTGCGCCAGAACTGGGCGGAGATGCCGCGGTAGTTCGGGCGCTTGACGACCTGCGTGAGCCGGCCGTTCTCGATCAGTTGCCCGAATTCGCAACCGAACTGGAATTTGTTGCGATGGTCGTCGATCGACCAGGACGTGTTGGTGCGCATCAGGATTCCGTGCTCGGTGCCCGCGATCAGCGCATCGAGCGACTGGTCGCCGGGTTCGACGTTCAGGTTCGCCATCCGGTCGATCGGCGCGCGGTTCCAGCTCGACGCACGCGAGTTGGCGACACCCGGCAGGCCCGCACGCTGCTGCGACAGCGCCCCGCCGAGCAGCCGTTCGAGCACGCCGTTGCGGATCAGGTACTGCTTGCGCGCCGGCGTGCCGTCGTCGTCGAACGCGTAGGACGCGGCTTCGGCGGCCGGCTCGGGATCGAACGTGACGTTCAGCAGCGGCGAGCCGTACTGATAGTGGCCGACCATCTCCGGCCTGACGAAGCTCGATCCGGCGAAGTTGCGCTCGTCGCCGAGGATCCGGTCGAGTTCGAGCGGATGCCCGATCGACTCGTGGATCTGCAGCATCATCTGGTCGGGCATCAGCAGCAGGTCGCGCCGGCCGGTCGGGCAGTTCGGCGCGGCGAGCAGCTGCAGCGCCTCGTCGGCGATGCGCGCGCCGGCGCCGTCGAAGCCGTAGCGCGCCAGCACGTCGATGCCGCCCTGCGCCAGCGTGCCCGATTGGCCGAGCGAGCGCGTCTGCGTGTCGCCGTTCGCGTGCGCGACGACGCTCAGCTCCGGCATCAGGAAGCGGAACCGCTGGTCGATCCGGACACCGTCGCTCGTCAGGTAACGCTGCTCCGTGTGCGTGACCGACACAGTCGCCGCGCGCTCGACGATGCGCGCGCCGAGGTTCGCGGCCGCGCATTCGTGGGCGAGACGCTCGATCCATTCCGCGCGCGACGGCAGTGCCGCGTCGACATCCGGCGACGCATACGTGCCGCTCTCCTGCGGGCGCGCAGCCTCGCGATGATCGACCAGCGCCCACGGGGCGCTCGCCCGTGCCCGCGCGGTCGCGACGTCGAGCGCCGCCTGGAGTCCGGCTGTCGACAGGTTCGCGGTCGCCGCATAGCCCGCGCCGGCGCCCGCCCACGCGACCAGCATCGCGCCGCGGTCACGCACCCGTGAAAACGGCTGCGCGACGTCGTTGCGCACCGCGTGTTCGTCGATCGTCTCGTCGACGATGCGCAGCGACCAGAAATCGGCGTCGCTGCGCAATCCATGGGCGGCGTGCGCCCAGCTTTCATCAATCATGTGCCCTCTCGTAGGGTTCCCGCATCGGCGCCAGCATGGACGACGCGAGCAGCGCCCGCGTATACGGATGGGATGGCGCATGCAGCACGTCGAGCGTCTCGCCCGCCTCGACCACGCGCCCCGCCTTCATCACGATGACCCGGTGGGCCATCGCGCGCATCACCGCCAGATCGTGCGTGATGAACAGGTAGCTGAGCCGGTAGCGCGCCTGCAGATTCGTCAGCAGATTCAGCACCTGCTTCTGGATCGACACGTCGAGCGCGCTCGTCGGCTCGTCGAGCACCAGCAGTTCCGGCTCCACCGCCAGCGCCCGCGCGATTGCGATCCGCTGCCGTTGCCCGCCGGAAAACTCGTGCGGATAGCGCAGCATCGCGTCGGCAGGCAGCCCGACCTCCTGCAGCAACGACGCGATCCGTGCGCGGCGTGCGGCGCGCGCCAGCTCGGGCCGATGCAGCGCGAGCCCTTCGCCGACGATCTGCTCGACCGTCATGCGCGGCGACAGCGAGCCGAACGGATCCTGGAACACCACCTGCATGCGCCCGTACAGCGTGCGCCGGCCCTGCGTCGTGCGCAGCGACGCGAGCGGCATGCCGTCGATCTCGATCCCGCCCGACGCCGGCCGCTGCAGGCCGAGCACCGCCGACGCGAGCGTCGATTTCCCCGAACCCGACTCGCCGACGATCCCGAGTGTCTCGCCGCGACGCAAGCGCAGCCGCACGTCGTGCACCGCGCGAAACGCGCTCTGGCCGAACACCGCGCGCCAGCCCCTGGCGGCGGTCCGGTAGTCGACGGCGAGCTGCCGCACGTCGAGGATCGTCTGCGCGCCAGCGGCGACCGACTCGACCGCCCGTTGCGGTGCACTGTCGAGCAGCCGGCGCGTGTACGGATGCTGCGGCGCGTCGAACAGCGCGCCGGTCTCGTTCGTCTCGACGAGCACGCCGCGCTCCATCACGGCCACGCGCTGCGCGAAGCGCCGCACGAGGTTCAGGTCGTGCGTGATCAGCAGCACGGCCATCCCGCGCGCGGCGGTCTCCCGCTCCTGCAACTCGATCAGCAGGTCGACGATCTGCTGGCGCACCGTCACGTCGAGCGCGGTGGTCGGCTCGTCGGCCAGCAGCAGCCGTGGCCGGCACGCGAGCGCCATCGCGATCATCGCGCGTTGCCGCTGCCCGCCCGACAGCTGGTGCGGGAAACTGTCGATGCGCCGCTCCGGCTCGGGGATCCCGGTACGCCGCAGCAGCGCGATCCCGCGCTCGCGCGCGTCGCCCGGGCGCAGCCCCTCGTGCAGCCGCAGGCTCTCGGCGATCTGCTTGCCGATCGTATACAGCGGATTGAGCGCCGTCATCGGTTCCTGGAACACCATCGCGATATCGGCGCCGCGGATTCCGCGCATCTGCTGCTCGGTCTTCACGAGCAGATCCTCGCCGTCGAACAGCATCCGCCCCGACAGCGTCGCCTGCTGCGCGAGCCGCAGGATCGACAGCGCGGTCACGCTCTTGCCCGACCCCGATTCGCCGACGAGCGCCACGCGCTCGCCGCGACCGATCGACAGGCTCAGCTCGCGCACGACGGTCCGGTCGCCGAAATGCGCGGAAAACCCGTCGATCTGCAGCAACGGTCTCGTCATCATCGCCCTCCGCCGAACGCCGAGCCGCGCGTGCGCGTGTCGAGCGCGTTGCGCAGCGCATCGCCCATGAAGGTGAGCAGCAGCAGCGTCACCACCAGCGCCGCGAACGCCGCAATCGAGATCCACCACGCGTCCAGGTTGTTCTTGCCCTCCTGCAGCAGCTCGCCGAGGCTCGGCGTCGGCGGCGGCACGCCGAGGCCCAGGAAATCGAGGCTCGTCAGCGACAGGATCGCCGCGCTCATCCGGAACGGCAGGAACGTGATCACCGGCGTGAGGCTGTTCGGCAGCACGTGGCGCCAGATGATCTGTGCGTTCGTCAGCCCCATCGTGCGCGCCGCTTTCACGTAGTCGAGCGCGCGGTTGCGCAGGAATTCGGCGCGGACGTAGTCGGACAGCACGAGCCAGCCGAACATCGACAGCAGCACGAACAGCAGCCACAGCGACGGCGTGAAGATCGACGCGAAGATGATCAGCAGGTACAGGTCGGGCAGCGCGCTCCAGATCTCGATCAGGCGCTGGCCGACCAGGTCGGTACGACCGCCGTAGAAGCCTTGCAGCGCGCCGCTCAGCACGCCGACCAGCACGCCCGATACCGTCAGCGCGAACGCCATCAGCACCGACAGCCGGAACCCGTAGAGCAGCCGCGCGAGCACGTCGCGCCCGAACTGGTCGGTGCCGAGCCAGTTGCTGGCCGACGGCGGCGCCGGATACGGCCGCGACGCGAAATAGTCGATCGTGTCGTAGCGATAGCGGTTCGGCGGATAGATCGACAGGTTGCCGCGCGCGTCGAGCTTCTCGCGAATATAAGGATCGAGATAGTTCGTCTTCGCCGGGAAATCGCCGCCGAATTGCGTTTCAGGATAGTCCTTCACGATCGGGAAGTAATAGTGCCCGTCGTAGCGCACGATCAGCGGCCGGTCGTTCGACAGCAGGTCCGCGCCCAGGCTGAGCGCGAACAGCACCGTGAAGATCACGAGGCTCCAGTAGCCGAGCGGCTGCGCGCGAAAGCGCAACCACGTGCGCCGCCACGGCGACGCGGATTGGCCGGCGCGCGCCTGGTCAGTGGTCCAGGCGGTCGAACTGGATACGGGGGTCGACGAGGACATAGCAGATATCCGCGATGAGTTTGGTCAGCAGGCCGATCAGCGTGAACAGGAACAGCGAGCCGAGCACGACCGGATAGTCGCGGCGGATCACCGAGTCGTACGACAGTTGCCCCATGCCGTCGAGCGAGAACAGCGTCTCGATCAGCAGGTTGCCGTTCAGGAATGCGCCGACGAACGCGGCCGGCAACCCGGTCAGCAGCGGGATCGCGGCGTTGCGCAGCACGTGCTTCCACAGCACGTCGCGCTCCGGTGCGCCCTTCGCGCGGGCGGTCAGCACGTATTGCCGGCCGATCTCCTCGAGGAACGTGTTCTTGGTGAGGATCGTGACGATCGCGAAGTTGCCGACGACCGACGCCGTCACCGGCATCACGATGTGCCACAGATAGTCGAGCGCCTTGCCGATCAGCGTCAGGTCGTCGAAGTTGTCGGACGTAAGCCCGCGCATCGGGAACACCTGCCAGAACGTGCCGCCGCCGAACAGCATCAGCAGCAGCACGCCGAGCACGAAGCCCGGCACCGCGTAGCCGGCCAGCACGAGCACGCTCGTCACGGTATCGAACCGCGACCCGTTGCGCACCGCCTTCGCGATGCCGAGCGGCACCGACACCAGGTACGTGAGGATCACCGTCCACATCCCGAGCGTGACCGACACCGGCAGCTTCGAGCGAATGACCGCCCACACGCTGCGGTGCGCGAAGTAGGACTGGCCGAGGTCGAAGCGC
Organism: Burkholderia cepacia; assembly: GCF_001718835.1. Taxonomy (NCBI): domain Bacteria; kingdom Pseudomonadati; phylum Pseudomonadota; class Betaproteobacteria; order Burkholderiales; family Burkholderiaceae; genus Burkholderia; species Burkholderia cepacia. The sequence continues at coordinate 494,282 of NZ_CP013442.1, forward strand.
GCGTAGGCCTTCAGCATCAGCACGTAGCGTTCGAGCGGCGGCCTGTCGAAGCCGAACTGCTTGCGGATCTGCTCGATCTGCTGCGGGTCGACGCCCTGGCTGCCGTGGTAGCCGCCCCCGCCGCCCCCACCGCCCATTTCGCCGCCATGCGCGTTGCCGTGGCGCAACTGCGCGAGCACCTGTTCGACCGGGCCGCCCGGCACGAACTGCGTGACCGCGAACGTGATCGTCACCACCCCGATCAGCGTCGGGACCATCAGCAGCAACCGCCTGAGTATGTATGCCAGCATCGTCGCGCGCTCCGTCAGGTGCCGGCAACCGGCGCGGCGCCCGCGGGCCGCTTCCGGTACCAGTAGTCGATGATCCAGTCCTCGTACGAGTAGGAGCCCGGAATGATGGCCGGATGCCCGATGGTGGTCTTGTACGCGATCCGCGCATTCGGCAGGTAATACTGCGGCACGAGGAGGTAAAGGTTGATCAGCACGCGGTCGAGCGCGTGCGTGGCCGTCTCGAGATCGTCGAGCGTGTCGGCGGCGAGCGCCGCGCGGATCAGCGCGTCGACGGCCTTCGACTTCACGCCCGGATAGTTCTCCGAACCGACCTCGGACGCGGCCGCACTGCCGAAGCGGCGCGTCAGCTCCGCGCCCGGGATCGTCACGGGCAGGTAGATGTACGTCGTCATGTCGTACTCGAAGTTGTCCATGCGCCGCTGGTACAGCGCGCTGTCGATCTCGCGCAGGTACGCGTGGATGCCGAGCATCGCGAGCGCCTGCGTGTACGGCAGGATCAGGCGGTCCATGCCGGGCTGGTCGTCGATGATCTCGATCGTCATCGGCGTGCCGTTCGCGTCGCGCAGCGCGCCGTCGCGATAAAACCAGCCGGCCTGCGCGAGCAGGTCGCGCGCCTGCTTCAGGTTCGCGCGCAACGAGCCGGGCGGCAGCGTCGACGGCTGCCGGACCATCGGGCCGAACACCTCGGGCGGCAGCTCGGCGCGATACGGCGCGAGCAGCGCGAGCTCCTTCTCGCTCGGCATGCCTCGCGCGCCGAACGGGCTCGCCTCCCAGAAGCTGTTGGTACGGCGATACTGCCCGTAGAACATCATCCGGCTCATCCAGTCGAAGTCGAATGCCAGCGCAAGCGCATGGCGCACCCGCACGTCCTGGAACATCGGCTTGCGCATGTTCATCAGGAAGCCCTGCATCTGCGCGGGGCCGTCAGGAAACTGGCCGCGCTCGAGCATGCCGTTGCGGAAGTTCTTGCCGACGTACTTGCGCGCCCACTGCGTCGCGCTGTATTCCATGCGCGCGTCGATGTCGCCGGCCTTGAATGCCTCGAGTGCCGTGTACTGATCCAGGTACAGCTTGAACGACACGCGCGCGAAGCGGAACATCCCGCGCCGCGACGGCAGGTTCGCCGCCCAGTAACGCGGGTTGCGCACATAGACGATCTGCTTGTCGTTCTTGCGCTGCTCGATCAGGTACGGGCCGCTCGCGATCGGCGGCACGTTCGCGATCTGATCGAACGGCGGCCGCGTGCCGTCCGCACGCTGCCCCCACTTCGGCGAGAACACCGGCAGGTCGCCCGCGATCAGCGCGGCGTCGCGCTCCGCGTGCTTGAACTCGAAGCGCACCGTGCGGCCGTCGACGACCACCGCGCGCCGGATGATCGCGAACTGCGCGTTGAAGAGCGGCGACGCCTGCGGGCTCGTCAGCGTATCGAACGAATACCTGACGTCGGCCGCGGTGATCGGGTCGCCGTTCGAGAAGCGTGCGGCCGGATCGAGGTGGAACGTGGCCGACAGCCCGTCGGGCGCGACCTCGACGTCATCGGCGATCAGCGCGTATTCGGATGCGAGCTCGTCCCAGCTGCGCTGCATCAGCGTGTCGAACATCAGGTTCTTGATGTCCGGCGCAGGCGAGCCGCGCACGAGGAACGGGTTCAGCGAGTCGTAGCTTTGCGCTTCGTCGTAGTTTTCGAAATCGAGCGTGCCGCTGTCCGGCGCATCCGGATTCGCGTAGTCGAAATGCGTGAACCCGGCCGGATATTTCGGCTGGCCGAACTGCGCGATCGCCGGCGCCGCCGCCGCGCCCGCCGTCGCGACACCGTACGCGAGCACGGCCGCGCTAATCGCACGGGCAACGCGCGCCGCGAGCGAGCGCGCATGCAACATCAACACTGTCATCGTCGATTTTCGTGTGGCCGCATCGGCGCGCGGCCGATGCGAGGTCGATTCGAAATGCCGGCGCGCAAGCGCGCCGGCCTCACGCGGTCAGAACCGGTACGTCGCGCCGACCTGCGCGAACCGGCCGATGTACGAATACACCGACGTGTCGTACCCGCTCTGGTAGGCCGCGTTCATGTACACCGGATCGAACGGCGGCTTTCGATTGAAGAGGTTGTCGATCCCCGCGTACAGCGTCCAGTGCTTGAATCCCGTATAGCCGATCATCAGGTTGAACTGGCTGTACGACGCGACGCTGTCCTGCTGGCCCGGATAGTTCCCCGCCGGCAGGATCGCCTGGCTGTACGGGCCCACGTAGATCCACGTCAGCGTCGTGTTCCACTTCCGGTAGTTCCAGTTCAGGTCCGTGTTGCCTTTCCAGCGCGGGAAGCTGCCGCCGAACGGCTGGTGAAGCGCGCCGTTGTTGCCGGAGTAATCCCTTTCCACGCCGCCAACCGGCATCTTGAAGTGCCACATGTACGCCCAGTCGCCCGACAGCGTGAACGTGCCGACCGCCGTCTTCACCGACTGGCGGAACGTCGTCTCGAAGCCGTCCGTGTCGAGATGCGACAGGTTCTTGTACGGCAGCAGCACGTATGCGATCGAGCCGTTCGGGTTGCGGACCACGCGCGACGGGTCGTTCGCGTCGACCACCGCCTGCACGTCGTCCGTGCCGATCACGTTGTCGATGTGGATCTTGTACCAGTCGAAGCCGATATCGGTCGTACGCGTCGGCGAGAACTGGAAGCCGACGTTAGTGTTCTTCGTGCGCTCGGGCTGCAGGTTCTGGTTGCCCGCCTGGATCTCCTCGGTCAGGTTGTACGCGCCCGGGTTGTTCGGATCTCGCGCATCCACCACGCCCTGCGAGCCGAACGTCCGCGACGACGTGTTCTCGATCAGCGTCGGCGCACGGAAGCCGCGCGTGTACGACGCATACGTCGTGAACTCGCGCACCGGCTGAAAGCGCAGCGCGAAGCGCGGCGAAAACGCGCCGCCGAAGTCGCTGTAGTGATCGTAGCGGCCCGACTGGCTGAAGGTCAGGTTCTTCAGGATCGGCACGTCGATCTGGTAATAGACGGCCGCGACGTTGCGCTGGCCGTTCACCGATTGCATCGCCGGCGCAATGAACGTGCCGTCCGCCCAGCCGAGGCCGGTGCCGATGTACTGGGACTCGTGCCGGAACTGCGCGCCGAGCCCGAGGCCCACGTTGCCCGTCGGCAGCCTGAACAGGTTCGGCGTCGACAGCGTCGCGTCGATCGTGTCGAGCTTCGTGATCGCCTGCGTTTCCGCGTTGCCGTACAGGCCGTTCAGGCCGTTGGGCGTGGCGGACGGGTTCGCGAAGTCGAATCCGCCGTTTTGGATGAGGTTCTCCAGCACGGACGCGCGGATCCGGTTCGAGAAGTTGTTCGACACCACGCTCTGCGAGTGCGAGTACGCGACCGACCAGTCCCAGTCGCCGGCCTTCGGCGTCTCGAACGTGCCTTTCACGCCCGTCGCCGCGCGCCAGAAGTTCGCGCTGGTGCGCACCGACTGCGTTTGCCCGAACGCATAGCGCAACTGCGTCGGCACGCCGAACGGATTGTAGGGATGACCGGCCGGCACGACGTTCGATACCAGCTTGACGCCGCCCGTCGCCGGGTCGAACGTCTGCGTGCTGGAGCCCAGGCGGCCGACGCCCCGGTTCGCGACCGTCGTGTTGTTGCTTTCCCACAGATCGGCGAACGCCTGCATCGCGTCGTCGATCCTGAACTCGCCGTGCAGCTTCGCGCTCAGTCGTTCGGTCCACGGCGAGATCGACGACGCGTAGGCGGTGTTGTTGCCGCACACGGTGCCGCTCGAGCCGAACGCCTGCGCAGTCGAACCGGACGGAAGCTGCCGGCCGCCGTTCGGGCATGGGCCGAGCGGAATGTTGGTGCCGTTGCGCCGCCAGTACGACAGCGATTCGTTGTTCAGGCCGCCGGGATAGTTCGAGAAATTCTGGTTCTCCGTCATGTTCCGGTCGGACGCCAGAATCCCGTTCGACTTGTAGTAGCTGAGCGCCGCCGTCACGTTGAAGCGGTCGGCGTTCAGGTCGCCGAAGCCGCCCAGCATGCCGAACCGGGTCGTGCCCGCGCCGCCGCCGCCGTTCGTCGCGCCGCCGTAGCTGCCGGTCAGCTCCAGGCCCCGATAGTTCTTCTTCGTGATGATGTTCACGACCCCGGCGATCGCGTCGGAACCGTACTGCGACACGGCGCCCGTCTTGACGATCTCGATCCGGTCGATGATGTTGAGCGGCAGCGTGTTCAGGTCGAAGAACTGATCGGTGCCGTTGGCCGCGTACGCATACGGTGCGACGCGCTGGCCATCGATGAGCACCAGCGTGTATTTTTCGCTCAGCCCGCGCAGCGCGATGCCCGCGCCGCCGGGCGCGAAGCTGCCCTGCGCGCCCGAGCCCTCGCCCCAGCTGCTCGACGAGTTGGCCGATACGCCGCGCAGGAAATCCGACACGGTCGTGTAGCCGCTCTGCTCGATGTCCTTCGCCGTGATCGTCTGGACCTGGTTGAAGCCGACCTTGTCCGCACTGCGGATCAGCGACCCCGTCACCTCGAAGCGCTTGATCTGCGCGACCTTGTTCTTGCCCTGCGTCGCGGCCTGCGCGCCGGTGGACGCGGGCGCGTCGCTCGCAACCGCCTCCGCGACCGTCGCCCCTCCGGGCGACGGCTGGCTCTGCGCGAACGCCGGCGCCGCCAGCGTGGCCGTCAGCGCCAGTTCCGCCCAGACTATCCTCTTGATGGCCAACGCCAAAACTCTCTGCTTCATCTTCCCCACTCGCTCATCAATAAGAATCCACCGGTTTTGCAGCGGGATCTCGTCCATCCCCGCCCGATGCCGGGCGTCTGCATACCGGTCCCCGTCATTGCCGACCTGCCACTTGCGCTGCTTCGAACCCGTCCTTCCGTGCTTCTCATCGGATGATCTGAATCATTCAGTCATCCTTATGTGATCGTCCGGCCGGACACGCGATGCCATTCTTGTCGATCAGCCCTGTCTTGGTGCACCGACCCAGACGATCACCGCCTCTTCGTCGGCCGTGTTGCGCCACGCATGCGGCATCGTCGATTCGTAATGCGCGGTCTCGCCCGCCTTCAGCACGATGGTGCGGCCGTCCAGCGTCAACTCGATCTCGCCGTTCATCACGTAGAGGAATTCCTCCCCCGCGTACGACGCGGCTTCCCGCGCCGCCTGGCCGGCCGGTATCCGGAACAGCGTCGCATCCAGCTTCGTCCCGTTCGCCAGATGGGAGACCTGAGCCAACGCGTGCGCGATCGCTTCGGCGCCGGGCTGCGGCAGCGCTTCGCACCGGCACGCCGGCGGCGCGTCGCCCGGCGCGCCGACGAAGTGGTCGATCGTCACGCCCAGCGCCTTTGCGATCCGGACCAGCGACGTGATCGACGGCATCGCGCGTCCGCGTTCGATCTGTGACAGGAACGGCTTCGAAATGCCGGCCGCCGCGGCGGTCACGTCCAGCGTCAGCTTGAGCTGCCGCCGCAGCATGCGAATCCGGTTTCCCATCGAGGTGGCGACAAGCATCGATTCATCGGAAGGCGAAGCCATAGTGAGACACGAACCCGTAGTCGAAACTGTTTGATGAATGCGCGCCCGGCCCGCACGATCGCAGCACGCCTGCAGCGCGGCTGCGTACCGGCAGGAGCCGTGGTCACGCGACCTGGATTCGATGTTACGGTTTTCCCGCTATTCACATCGCCTCGCGTAAATTTGCACTGCAAACCAATGTGGATATCTCGCCTTTTTCCCGATTCCCGCCGTTACCGCTGCCGTTTCCGGATCACCGGCACACCCGCCCGCTTCACGGCATGTACTGCTCGTTGCCGATCAGGCCGATCCTGGTTGCGCCGACGCGCTGCGCACTGGCCAGCACGCCGGCCACGGCCTTGTACGGCGCGAGCCGGTCCGGCCGCAGACGGATCTCGGCCTGCACGGGCTGCGCGGCCACTTGCGCGAGCTTCTGCTCGAGCGCCGCGCGATCCGGCACCCGCGCGCCGTTCCAGTTCGTCGCGCCGTCGGCGCCGATGTCGATCTGCACGGCCTCCGGCGGCTTCGCCGGCGGCGGCGGATTGCCCACCGGCAGGTTCATCTTCACCGAGTGCATCTGGATCGGGATCGTGATGATCAGCATGATCAGCAACACCAGCATCACGTCGATCAGCGGCGTGGTGTTGATGTCGACCATCACGTCCGGCTCGCCGCCGCTACCCGAAGATACGTTCATGCCCATCGTCGACTCCTACCCGCCGCGCGCCGGCGGCTCGGTGATGAATGAAACCTTGGCGATGCCCGAGCGCTCGCACGCGGTGATCACGCGGCCGATGAACTCGTAACGCGTGTTCTGGTCGCCGCGCACGTGCACGTCCGGTTGCGGCGACATCTGCGAGATGCCCTTCAGCTTCGCGAGCAGCGTCGGGCCGTCCACGTGCGTTTCGCCCCAGAAGAAGTCGCCGTCGCGATTCACCGCGATCTCGATGCTTTTCGGCGTCGTCTGCAGCGGCTGCACCGTCTCCTTCGGCAACTGAAGCTGGATCGTGTGCGTCACGACCGGGATCGTGATCAGGAAGATGATCAGCAGCACCAGCATCACGTCGACGAGCGGCGTCGTGTTGATGTTGGCGATCACCTCGTCGCTATCGTCCTGCCCGACGTTCATGGCCATCGCGCACCCCGCCCGCGTCAGTGGACGAGCGACGCGGCCCGCGCGCCCGCGGCGGCCCGCACCGGACGCTTGCTGCCCGCGAGCAGCACCGTGTGCAGCTGCGCGCCGAAGTTGCGCACGCGCTCCATCACCGACTTGTTGCGGCGGACCAGGAAGTTGTAGCCGAGCACCGCGGGCACGGCGACCGCGAGGCCGATCGCGGTCATGATCAGCGCCTCGCCCACCGGGCCCGCGACCTTGTCGATCGACGCCTGGCCCGCGATGCCGATCGCCGTCAGCGCGTGATAGATGCCCCACACCGTGCCGAACAGCCCGACGAACGGCGCGGTGGAGCCCACCGTGGCCAGGAACGCGAGCCCGTCCTGCATCCGGTTCGACACGTTCGTGATCGAGCGCTCGACCGACACGTCGATCCACGTGTTGCGGTCAACCGCTTCCAGCAACGCGTCTTCATGATGCTCGCCGGCCTCGATCGCCGTTTCGGCGATGAACCGGAACGGCGACGCCTCGTCGAGGAGCTTCGCGCCGTCCGACAGCGTCGGGGCCGACCAGAGCTGTGCGTCCGCCAGTTTCGCGCGGCGGTTGGCGCGCAACTGTTCGAGGAACTTCGTGATCATGATGTACCAGCTCCCCATCGACATGACCACGAGCAGGATCAGCACGAAACGGGCGACGAAATCGCCGTTCTTCCATAGCGCGCCGAGCCCGTACGGGTTCTCGACCGCTTCCGTCGCAGCCGGCGCGGGCGGCGGCAAAGGCGCGTCCGCGGCGGCCTGCGGCGCGGACGTCGTCGCGGCCGCAGTCGCGGCCGATGCCAGCGCGGCGGCCGGCCCGCTCGCCTGCGCGAACGCCGCCTGTGGCGCCACGACCGCATCGACCGCGGCCGCGGAAATCAACATGCAGGCCGCCAGCGCGGCCAGTGAACGCTTTTCCATACCTGCTCCGATTCTTTCGTTAAACTTACTAATTGACATGCCATCTCGTGCCGTTCCGGCGCCGCTCGTCCCTGCTCAGTTCAGATTGAACGAGAACGGCACCTGGACCCGCACCGACTGGCCCTGCGCAACGCACTTGAATCGTTTCACGGTGTTGTAGGCAGCGCGATCGAGGACCGGATCCGCCGATTGCGCCACGCGTTCGTTCGTGATGTTCCCTTCCGCATCCACGACGAATTCGATCGTTACGTCACCCGTGATGTTGTTTTCCTGCGCTTCCTTCGGATACTGGATCGATGCGCGCATCTGATCGGAATTCGGGCAGACGACGCCGACCTCGTGGCTCACCGGCTTCGCGACGGGCGCGGGCGGCGCCACGACCGGCGCCTGCACGGCCGGCGCGGAGGGGACCGGGGCCGACTGGTGAGTGATCGTCGCCTGCGGCGGCGCCTGCACCGGCACTTCCGGCGGCGGGACGAACGGCGGCGGCGGCGGCGCGAACTTCGGCGGCGGGAGTTTGACCACGGGCATCGGCGGTGGCGGCGGCGGCTTGACCGGCTCGATGATGCGGGTTTCGATCGGGTGCTGGATCACCTGCACGACTTTCGTCGCCAGGCCGTTGAGGAGCGCATAGACCAGTACGACGTGCAGCAGCAGCACGATCGCGATGCCGCCGAACCGGCGCACCGGGTTTTGCGGCTTCCCGCCGAATTGCCGCGGCCGCCCGAGCTGAGCCAGCCCGCTGTTGGACGCGAGCACGCCTTCGTCGACTTTGATACCCACCTTCAATCCCCCAACGCGAAATTCGCCGGTCTTTTCGGACAACGGCCCGGATTACGACGCGCTTGAATTCAATTTCCCTTAATCCTGAATTGCTTATTTATGAATATGCAGTTCACGCCGTCCGCCGCTCGCGCACGGACAAAGCGGCTCTTACGTCGAGCCCAATTCGATTCAGGGAAATGTAGCGAATATTCGTCCACTCGAACGGCGGCCGGCAGCGTGCGGCCAAGCCGCAATCAAGCGGGCCGCCCCGAGAAATAACCCCGAGCTGATTGAATATTCATAAACAAACCGTCGCTTCGTGATTGAGGAAGATATCAAGGAAAAAAAATGAGCGTCAAACTTTTTTTGATGAAACACTCAAAGTTTGATCACATCAAACTTAACAGATTAATTACGAAAAATACCGGACGTTTGATTGAATCAAACATCTTTTATATCCAGGATTCTGAATAATCGATAGAAGTTTGATCACATCAAACTTTTATCCGGACATGACCACTTGAAACCGCCTCTCGCGAAGCCGAAATGGCCTTCATGTCATTTCGCCATGCGATCTTTAAGCGTCCGAAATGAATGGGCGATCACCGCGGCAACGCGCCGCCGACGCATGCCGTCAAACCGGCGCCGGATTGATCAGCGCGGTCAGAACGTGATCGGCCCACGCGCCGTTGATGCGCAGATACGCGCGCGCATAGCCTTCCCGCTCGAATCCGAGCCGTTCGAGAAGCCGCGCGCTGCGCCGGTTTTCGGGACGATGATTGGCCATCACGCGATGCAGCGCGAGCTCGTCGAACACGTAGCGAATCGCGGTCTCGAGGCATTCGTGCATCAATCCCCGCCCTTCGCGATCGCGTGCGATCGAAAACCCGAGATAGCACGCGCGAAACGGCTCCGGAACGATCTGCGTGAAATTGCAATCGCCGATCAATCGATCGTCATCCTTATCGAATATCAGAAGGTGCACGGCGCGGCCGGCGGCGATGTTTTCCTCCATCGACTGCAGCCGCATCTCGATCGCATGCCGGGTGTAAAACGAATCGGGCCGCGACGGTTCCCACGGCATCAGATGCGCCCGGTTTTCGACGTAGTACGCGAGCAAATCCGGCGCGTATGCCCGATTGGCCGGACGGAGCAGCAGGCGGTCGGTGACGAGCGGGTTCGGCAAGATCAGGGGCGCGAATTTCATCGGCGGATTGGGCAGGAACGGAAGTCGAAGGCGGAAAGATAGCGCAGTCTGCCTTCGTCGGCATGAGCGCCCGCGCGACCGATCGGACGAACAGGAGAAAACGTTGCAGATCCTTGCGACGGCCCGGATCGCGGACAAAAAAATGCCCGCGGTACGCGGGCGAGCTTCGCTCTGAGAAACCTCAAAAACAAACTGGACGACTGATCGTACTCCTCGAAAATCCCGCGCTCGACACAGGTAAACCCCCTCGCGGTTTACCCGCTCGGCGACATGCGATACCGGGCGAATCGCTCAGTGCAATTGCTGCTTCAGATCCGAGAGCTCCGAATGCATCGAGCTCACCGCGTTCATGATGCTGGCATCGATACCGCCGGCCTGCATGCAGGCGCGCTCGGCGCGATCACCGATCCGTTCGAGATCGTCGACCCATTGGCGGATACGATCGTTGTCGCCGGACGCCGCGATCTTCTTCGCCGACTTGCATTCCTTGTCCAGTTCGTCCACCCAGTTCAGCAAGTCCCTGGGCGCTGTCTTGTCCGAGTGGCAGGTCCGTGATGCCTCGCTGATTGTCTGCTGCAGGTGGCTGAAGCGCTGTTGCATCTCGCTGGCTTGCAACATGATGACCTCCTACATGAATGTCGGCGCCCGGCGAATCCGGGCAGCCGATCACGCCGTATCTCCGTTCCACCGCTATCTACAGGCGGCGAGCCGGGGGTCGAAGCAATGCAGGTTGGTTGTGCCGGAACGGCCACCGGCCCACGAGGAGCGGGCTTCTAGTGTAGGTCATCGGCGACGACCCATTCGTCGGCGCACGCGTGGAGCAGCCGCGCGCCGCCGCTCGAGCGGCAGGCTCGCGGTCGAACGAATGAACGGATCGGACCCCGAGCGCGGGCTCGAACGGCCCCGGCCCGGTCGTCGCGCGGCGCAACGCGGCGTACGCATCGCCGTTCGATTCAGGGACGCAAGCACGTCATTTCGCTGACTCGCTTCCGTCACATTCGCAAACGACGGCGGGAAACGGCAATGGGAAGCGACCGCGCCGGCCGAGCGGCCGGGATCAGGCGGGCCGTATCGGCAACGCCCGACCGGATTCCATCAATCCTCGCCCGGCCACCATGGCTTGGCCTCGGGTCGGATCAGATAGTCGTCCGGATTCTTGCCGGCCAGCCATTTCGGGCGGGCGCCGCGCCCCGTCCAGGAATTACCCGACGACGGATCGTAGTACTTGGCGGGATGCTTCTTCGGCCGGTCCTTCACGAAGCCGGCCGCACGGAGGAGTTCCACCTCCGTGATGCCGTATTCCTTGACCTGTTCCCGGATCCTGGCCAATGCTTCCGCCTTCTCTTTCGCCCGGGCTTCTTCGACGAGCAGGTTGAGGTGGCCGAGCTGCTGCTGCAGCGTCTGAATTTTGCTGGATGTCACGTGGCGTTTTCTTCGTCGATGCGGTGCCCGGCATCGACCGGGGCACGCGGATTCCCTTCACTCGTTCACAGTCTGCCTGACCGTTGCCGAATGAGGCGGTGTCGGGGTTTTGACCGCCCGGCCTTCTGCGCAAGTCGATCATGCCGCTCGCGAGCCGTTCAGAGTCCGTAACGTCAAGCACACTGAATGAAACAAGTCGCGATTGTAGCAGTCCGCGCGGGCATCGCCGCTTTCGATCGACGTTCGCGGCAATCGACGGACAAACGGGACCGTAAGCGAACCGGGGCGGGCCCTTGCAGCCCGCCCCGGCCCTGCCCTTCGCTCGACGTCGCCACGAATCCGGACGCCGGATCCGCGTCGCCGAATCAGGACAGGCGCTCGATCGCGACCGCCGTCGCCTCGCCGCCGCCGATGCACAGCGACGCGACGCCGCGCTTCATCCCGTACGTCTCGAGCGCGGCCAGCAGCGTCACCATCACGCGCGCACCCGACGCACCGATCGGATGGCCGAGCGCACACGCGCCGCCATGCACGTTGACCTTCTCGTGCGGCAGGTCGAGATCGCGCATCGCGGCCATCGGTACCACCGCGAACGCTTCGTTGATCTCGAACAGGTCGACGTCGCGCAGGTTCCAGCCGGTTTTCTCCGACAGCTTGCGCAGTGCGCCGATCGGCGCGGTGGCGAACAGGCCCGGCTTGTCCGCGTAGGTCGAATGCCCGACGATCACGGCCTTCGGCGTCAGGCCGCGCTTCTGCGCTTCCGAGCGGCGCATCATCACGAGCGCGGCCGCGCCGTCCGAGATCGACGACGCATTGGCGGCCGTCACCGTGCCGCCGTCGCGGAAGGCCGGCTTCAGCGTCGGGATCTTGTCGAGTTTCGCCTTGCCCGGCTGTTCGTCGATGCTCACCATCGTATCGGTCTTGCCCGCGCGCACCTGCACCGGCGCGACTTCGGCCGCGAACCGGCCGCTTTCGATCGCCTGCTGCGCGCGCGTCAGCGACGCGATCGCGAACGCATCCTGTGCGTCGCGCGTGAACTGGTACGCCTGCGCGCAATCCTCCGCGAACGTGCCCATCAGGCGGCCCTTCTCGTACGCATCCTCGAGCCCGTCGAGGAACATGTGGTCGAGCACCTGCCCGTGGCCCATCCGCATCCCCGCGCGCGCCTTCGGCAGCAGGTACGGCGCGTTCGTCATGCTCTCCATCCCGCCCGCGACGGCAACACCCGCCGAGCCCGCCAGCAGCAGGTCGTGCGCGAACATCGCGGCCTTCATCCCCGAGCCGCACATCTTGTTGACCGTGGTCGCGCCTGCCCCGAGCGGCAGACCGGCCTTCAGCGCGGCCTGCCGCGCCGGTGCCTGGCCCTGGCCCGCCGGCAGCACGCAGCCGAACACGATCTCGTCCACCTGGCCGGCCGGCACGCCGGCGCGCTCGAGCGCCGCGCGAATCGCCACCGCGCCGAGGTCGCTCGCCGTCGCGGCGGCCAGGTCGCCCTGGAAACCGCCCATCGGGGTGCGGGCCGCACCGACGATGACAATCGGATCGTGTTGTGTCGTCATGGTTAATGCTCCTTGATAGTCAGCGCGGTGCCATGCGCAACGCGCCATCGAGACGGATGACTTCGCCGTTCAGCATCGTGTTTTCGGCGATGTGGCGCACCAGCGCCGCAAATTCTTCCGGGCGGCCGAGCCGCGGCGGGAACGGCACGCTCTTGCCGAGCGCGTCCTGCACGTCCTGTGGCATGCCGGCCATCATCGGCGTCGCGAAGATGCCCGGCGCGACCGTCACCACGCGAATGCCGAACCGCGCGAGCTCGCGCGCGATCGGCAGCGTCATGCCCACGACACCGCTCTTCGATGCCGCATACGCGGCCTGCCCGATCTGCCCGTCGAACGCCGCGACCGATGCGGTGTTGACGATCACGCCGCGCTCGCCTTCCGCATTGGCGTCCTGCTTCGACATCGCTTCGGCGGCCAGCCGGATCATGTTGAACGTGCCGACCAGATTGATCGACACCGCGCGCGCGAAGCTCGCGAGCCGGTGCGGCCCGTCGCGCCCGACGACCTTCTCGCCCGGCGCGACGCCCGCGCAGTTGACGAGCGCGTCGATGCGGCCGAACGCGTCACGCGCGGCGGCGACGGCCGCCTGGCCGTCGGCTTCGCTCGTCACGTCGGCCGCGTGGCTGCGCGCCGCCGCGTCGAGTTCGCGCGCGACGCCCGCCGCGGCGTCGCCGTTGACGTCGACCAGCATCGCCCGGCCGCCGTGCTCGACGACCATGCGCGCCACCGCGGCGCCGAGGCCCGACCCGGCGCCCGTGATCAGAAAAACGCGGTTATCGATGTTCATTGGTTGTTCCTCCGTTCAGTTCGTCGCGTTTTGTTCGGCCGCCATCTTGCGCAACACGAAGCGCTGGATCTTGCCGCTCGGGGTTTTGGGCAACGCGTCGACGAAGTCGATCGCGCGGGGATAGGCGTGAGCGGACAGCCGCCGCTTCACGTGCTGGCTCAGCTCCTCGGCCAGCGCCGGCGAGCCCGCGTGGCCGTCCGACAGTACGACGAACGCCTTGACGATCTCCGTGCGCTCCGCGTCGGGCACGCCGATGACGGCGGCCTCGCTCACGGCCGGATGCTCGATCAGCGCGCTTTCCACGTCGAACGGGCCGATCCGGTAGCCGGACGACGTGATCACGTCGTCCGCGCGGCCGATGAAGCTCACGGTGCCGTCCGGCTCCAGCTCGACGTTGTCGCCGGTCCGGTAATAGCCGCCCGCGATCGCCGGCGTGTCCTGCTGCCAGTAGCCGTGGAACCACAGCAGCGGCGAGCGGGCGATGTCGATCGCGAGGTTGCCGGGCTCGCCGGGGCCGAGTTCGCGGCTCGCTTCGTCGAGCACCGCGACGCGGTAGCCGGGCATCGCGAAGCCGGCCGAGCCGGGACGCACCGGGTGCGCGAGGCCGTGGTGGTTGTTCACGACCATCCCGAGTTCAGTCTGGCCGTAGTGATCGTAGATCGGCGCGCCGAGCGCCGCGTCGAACCAGCGCACGACTTCCGGATTCAGCGGCTCGCCCGCGCTGCTCACCACGCGCAGGCGGCCCCGGATGCGCGCGGCCGGCCCGGCGCCGGCCGCCATCAGCATCCGGAACGCAGTCGGCGAGCCGGCGAGGCTCGTGATCCCGAGCCGTTCGATCACGTCATAGGTCGCGTCGACGGAGAAGCCGCTTTCGACCAGCGTCGTCGCGTGGCCAAGCACCAGCGGGCCCGTGATCGCGTAATAGAGCCCGTACGCCCAGCCCGGATCGGCGATGTTCCAGAACCGGTCGCCCGCCCGCAGGTCGACCGCTTCGCGCATGTACGCGCTGAACGCGAGCAGCGCGCGCAGCGGCACCGGCACGCCCTTCGGCAAACCCGTCGTGCCCGACGTCGACATCATCATGAACAGGTCCGACCCCTTGCGCAGCACCGGTTCGAATGCGTCGGACTGCGCATCGAGCGCCGCAAGGAAATCGATGTCGCCACCGCGTAGCGGCTCGTCCGGCCGGCGCACGGTCGCCACCGGCGGGCAAGCGGCGATCTCGTCGAGCTTCGCGCGATTCGCGACATTGGTCACGACCAGGCGCGCGTCGCTCATGCGCAGCCGATGCTCGATCGCCTTCGGGCCGAACGCGGTGAACAGCGGCTGGTAGACGGCGCCCGCGCGCCACGTGCCAAGGATCGTCGCGACGAGTTCGGGCGTGCGCGGCAACAGGCCCGCCACCACGTCGCCGGGCCCGACGCCGTGCGCGACGAGGAGATGGGCGACGCGTGCCGACAGCGCCTTCATCTGCGCAAACGTGTAGCGGCGGTGCTGCCCGCCGACGTCGATCCAGTCGAGCGCGATCGCGTCCGCGGACGCGTGCCGGTCGCAGCATTCCACGCACGCGTTCAGGCCGCGCTCCAGGTCGCCGTCGAGGCGCGCCGCGGCGGCATCGAGGCTGAAGCGGGCCGCCGCGTCGGCGTAAGCGGGGATGGCGTCGGCGATCTGATCTGGCATGGGTGTCTCCTCCCGTTGACTCGCGGCCGGCAGATCGGCCGGCGCGGCAGATTCGTTCCCGATGGTAGTCATCGCCGACATTGCAAACAATGACAAATCGAGTCTACGATCCTGATCGGAAATGCCATATTCGGAGGGTCCGTGGTGGAACGGCACATGATCGCGCCGGGCTTCGTCGACGACGCGCTCGCGTGCCTGCGCCAGCAAGGTGTCGACGTGCAGCCGCTGCTGCGCGCGGCCGGGCTGCCGGCCGAGGTGGACAGCCCGGTCACGATCCAGCAGTACGGCCGGCTGTGGCTCGCGATTGCCGCCACGCTCGACGACGAATTCTTCGGGCTCGCCGCGCGCCCGATGCGGCGCGGCAGTTTCACGCTGCTGTGCCACGCGGTGCTGCACGCCGGCACGCTCGACAAGGCGCTGCGGCGCGCGCTGCAGTTCCTGCGCGTGGTGCTGGACGAGCCGCACGGCCGGCTGCAGGTGGCCGGCGGCGAGGCGCGCATCGTGCTCGCCGACGCAGGCGGGCCGCGCCCCGCGTTCGCTTACCGTACGTTCTGGCTGATCCTCCTGGGCGTCGCATGCTGGCTGATCGGCCGGCGCATCCCGCTGCAACGCATCGACTTCGCGTGCCCGAGCCCCGACCAGCGCGGCGACTATCACCAGTTCTTCGGCGTGCCCGTGCATTTCGACCGGCCCGATTGCCGGCTCACGTTCGACGCGGCCTATCTGCGCCTGCCCACGATCCGCTCCGAGCAGGCGCTGAAGACCTTCCTGCGCGGCGCGCCCGGCAACCTGCTCGTGCGCTACCGGCACGATACGGGCTGGGTCGCGAAGATCCGCGCGCACCTGAAGACCATTCCGGCGGCGGATTGGCCGAACTTCGACGCGCTGGCCGCGCGGCTCGACATGCCGCCGGCAACGCTGCGGCGGCGTCTGCGCAGCGAAGGGCAAAGCTTCGCGGCAATCAAGGACGAGTTGCGCGGCGCGCTCGCCCAGTCGCTGTTGCGAGACGGCACGCGCAGCGTGGCCGACATCGCGGTCGAGCTCGGCTTCACCGAGCCGAGCGCGTTTCATCGCGCGTTCCGAAAATGGACCGGGCAGTCGCCCGGCGGGTTTCGGTCGGATCATGCGGGCTTGCGTCGCTCGTCCGGTTCGCCGCGCGAGCGGATTGCAGACGATTGAGGTACCTTGCGCGCGTGCCAGCCGAAGCCGAAAGCGCTTGCTTACGCGTCGCGCGCCAATCCATCACGACAACAACGGCCATGTCCTATACCAACGCATTCGTCCATCCGTCCGCCGGCCCCATCGGCCGCCTCGCCAACCGGCTCGTCGCGAGCCGCCCGCTGCTGCGCACGCGCCGCGCGCTGCTGTCGCGGCTGCCGTTCCTGCAACTCGCGAGCGAAGTCGAGAACGTCGTGTATTGCACCTGGCTCGTCGATGTCGCCGCCGTCGCGCACCTGGTGCCGCGCGGCGTCGGGCTGGCCGCGCGCGACGGCAAGACGCCGTTCACGATCCTGACTTACGCGCACCGCCATTTCGGCCCGCGCGCCGCCGGCCCGCTACGACGCGTGTTCCCGTCGCCGCTGCAAAGCAACTGGCGGCTTTACGTCGATACGCTTGCGGGACGGAAGCCTGTCGAACCGACGGTGCTGTTCGTGAAGAACGTGTTCGATCATCCGCTCTATGCGCTCGGCAGCCGGCTCTTCAGCGACGCGCTGCCGTCGCATCTCGCGCAACGCTTCGAGCACACGGCGCGCGACGGACGATTCAGCACGCTGCTCGCGGGCGGCGACGGCAGCGCGCCGGATTTTCGGTGCGTCGCCGAGACGACGTCCGAACGCGCGCTGCCCGCCGAACTCGCGTCGTTCTTCGATTCATGGCGCAGCGCGGTGACGTTCCTGTGCCTGCAGCATGGTGCGGTTGCGCACGTCGAGGATTGCAATGGCCTCGCGCATGCGCGCATCGACCTGCCGATCGACATCGATGCCGTCGAGCCGCTCAGGACGGTGGAGCCGGTCGGTCATGGCGAGTTCCTGCAGCGGATCGGCGCGGTCGGCACGCCGTTCTGTTTTGTCGTTCCTGGCGTTGCGTTTCGTGTGTTGTCGGAGCGGTTGCTTTAGCGTGTTGATGCATTGCCGCGTGTGCCAAAACCGCCTGCTCGGGTCGCGTGCGCCGTCGGCTTGGTTCGCTCGGGTTTTCGGGTGCGACAGGCTTCGCAACCGTCGCATCAGGACCACAGCCTTGACCTCAAGCGGACACTCACTCGTTATCGAGTTCCTTGATTTTTCCGTTCAATGTTTCACGCTCACGGTCGGACAGAATGGGTAATTCCAGCCAGCTTTGATATAGCGGCGCAAGCCAGCAGCAGTATCCCGAATCCGGCCGCCAAGCCTCCAACCGCTCAAAATGCTGGTGAATATCCAGCGCGTTGGCCCGTTGCGTGACGGATACCCAGGCAAGCGCTCTGATTGCCGCTATCGTCGCCCAATCGCTGGGTCCGAGCAAAGCGCTATATAGCAGGCTTCGGCGAAGCGATCCCTCCCAATCGATGCCATGCTGCGCGATGATCTGCATGGCAACCATTTGCACCCGTGTCAACCAGGTGAGCGCGGAGAGCGATTGTGCGCAGCCGTCCGGTATGGTCGGCGGATGCACGATGCACGCGAATACCTGAAGTACTTCGTCCTCGTTGAGCGCATCAGCAACGTGACTCGCCCGCGCCCAATTTTTTGGTGGTGAATACGCTTCGAGCGCCAGGGCCGATACCGTCTCCAGGATATACACCGGAGGGGGCGGCAATGCGGGAGTCCCTTGATCGACTTCGTAGCGCCAAAGTGGATACTCGACCGGCTCGACCGATTGGCGCGGGTCGGGGGATGGAATGTTCTCCGCAAGGATGCTGATATCGCACTCCGCTCGACCATGAGACGCCAGCTCCAGTCGGAACGCCAACGCATTGCTGGGCGCTTCCAGAGACGAGACCCGTAGACTGATGTTCCCGCCCGGATCAATAGGCTTGCCTGCTTGAATGAACTGATCACGAAGTTGTCGAAGCACGTTCGCGCTAGCATCCTGCGGTTCCGGTAGTGCTCCGCGTGTTCGAAGCCACAGGCTCTTGGCACGCTCGTTACCCTCGCGGGCCAGACCGATGACTTGCTCCAGGCGGGCGTCGTCCGCAGCCTCTTTCCACTGGCAATAGAAGAGTGACGGCTGCGCCCAGGCATGCCCCGGCTCTCGTCGCAATGCATCCTCGTACCAACCACGCGCGGCGGCCCACCCTTCGCAGTCCAGCCAAGTATCGGCGGCTTCGAGATATGCGCTGATATCGTCAGGGCGCATGTCGATGGCTTTGCGAAAAGCATGCTCGGCATCATCCGGGCAAGACATTTGTCGCAGAACCAGACCACGCGCGACGGCGGTGAACCAATCTTGAATCTCGGGCAGCGGGCCAGCCAAACGGAGCGCCTCCTCGAATTCTCCAGCGCGGCGCAAGAGTCCAAGACGCAGCATCGGCCACTGTTGACTGAACTCGTCCGACGTCACGACCCGTGCGGACAAGGCTGCCCACCGTCGAGCGTCACGCAACTGACGTGCTCCGGACATTGAAGCTTCGGGGAAGCGCGAAATGACGCTACCGAACAAACGGAGCTGCAGGTTTGAAGGGAGGGACTCCAGTGCGCCGGCAGGTTCAAGCCATTCGAGTGCCCAAGTGTTCAAGTAATCCGTCGACGGGAGGGCAGTCTGCGCCTGCAGTAGGCGATCGACGGCATCAGGCAGTCGTCCTTGCCACGCCCAGAACAATGCCCGAAGCGCTTCGGTCGACGCATAGTGGTGCTCGGATTCCGGCAGCAAAACTTCATCCACTCGACCGCCAGCGCGCTCTGCATAGCGCCTGGCAAGATCCAGCCAATCCTGACGCCCAGGATCATAAGTGAGCAGATTGGCCAAATGCTCGGCACCATGCGCGAGGTTCTCGCCAGATTCGAATTCGGCATAAGCGATAAATGCCTCGAACTCGGCGGTACCGGTGCGAAGTTCAAGCGCGCCATCTGACGCGGTTGCCGGTGCCGGGGCTTTCGATCCTTTGCGGGAAAAACGTTTCCACCAAGACATGTCTTAGTTTTTCAATCCTAAAAAATAGCGCGACCATAATGCTTCGAATGTTTCCAACGAAATCTCTTTCGCCTCGAACTCCGGGTCAGCGTTTATCTCGACCAACGAGGGTACTGGCACTGTTCCAAGCTCCGTACCGAGCGATGACCTTGTTTCGTTGGCAAATCCCACTCGCCCATCGCGGAAGAATTCGAGCTTGCGGACCTCATAACGGGCGTGGTCAAGCGCGGAAACCAGGCGGATCGGCTCCGTTTCAAAGGCATGCTTCCACAGGGCGTCGATTGCCATGATTTCAATTGTCATCGATGTCTTTCCATGCGCATCAAAGAATGCTGCTTTGCGTACTCGACTGAGGGCAGTCGACGATTCATTCGCGGAGCATTCGTGACCTTGGCCTAGTAGCCAAGACCGACGCATCCCGCACGCTCTGTCATGTAGAACGTCAGGACCAGTTCCTTCAAGGGATACTTGCTCGATGTGACCTGATAACGCGCGTTCGGGGTTTCCAGGTCCATGCCGGCATTGCCGGCATCGGATCCCGCGGACAGTGCGATCAGCCTTACATTGGAAATGTCCCCGACGAGCGCTCGCATGTTTTCAAGACCTGCAAGCGGCGCCCTATCGTCGTCGGCACCGCAAACGACACGTTTCCATTTGCTGTCGTCGCCAGCTTGATAAGCAGATATTGCCGTTTTCGAAATATGCGCTACCTGCCCTGCGCCGACAGGGGTTGTCGGTGAAGCCACACTACAGCCGGAAATCAACCCTGTCAGACATGTAGACACGACACGCACACGCGTAAACTTCCACCCCATATTCATCCTTTTTTTCATGCCACCAAATTCTTCCTGCCGTTGGAGTCAGCAACAACGATGTGCGGCAATACTGCTGCCTGACGTCGACTAAAGTTGTAACACGGTACGCGGTTTCAACTGATCTTGTGTCGCAACGAACGGTGGCCGAGGCCAATTCTACGGGGAGAACCGCACGGCTGCGATGACGGCGAGATAGCGGGCTGAGCCCGGCGTGGTGTCCGTCATACAGGAGATCTACGAGGCGCATGTTGCGAAACCTTGACCACGCTACTGCACTTCTCCTGCAAGCCCAAACCGCAACGCATCTCGACTCTCTGAACGAAATGGGCCTACGCGTGAGAACGAGATCCTAGAAGTTGCGCGCCAAGCCGACCATGAACATGTCCTGGTCCTTGTTGTTGCCGGTTGCGACACGATTGAAGCGCAAGCTCGCTGCCCAATCGTTCGTGACCTGATAGGTCACCTGCGCGCTGAGCAAGGCATTGAGTCTCGTTTTGCTCGAGACCTCGTCACGATCATGCGAGAGATACGGGCCTACACCTGCCGAAAGCGTCCATTTGATCTTGATCGGCGCGACGTACCAGAATTGCGCCGCCACACCTCGTCGGCCGGCGACGCCGTTGTTGCCTTCGTAGACGAAGCTCGCCGAATAGGCCCACGCATTGCCGAGCGGCCGCTTGACTTCGACCATATACCCCTTTTCGATCGGCACTTGGGGACGGTTCGTCTGCGACGTCCCGGCCCAAACGCCAACCTGCGTCTTGCCGTCCGAAAACGCCGGGCCAGGATCGCCGCCAAAATCCAAGCCGATGCCGAAGAGCACCGCGTCGGAATTGAATCCGTCGATCATCTGGATGTGGTTGTACTGCACCTTGAGGAAGAAGCGGTTGGGAACGACGTAATACCGCACCGCCGCTGAGGCACGCACGCCCCAGCGCTTTTCGTTGCGCGGCTGGCTGTCGACATGCGTCGTGTCCATGCTGAAATACGGCCCGGCCGACAATTCGAGCGCCAGGCGAGCGCCGACCGGCCAACGAAACGAACCCAGGGCGGCGAAGCCGTCACGGTGGTGATCGCTGGGATGCCCCTCGTTCACATACGCGAGGTAGACCGAAAGGTAGTCATTCAGGACGTCGCCGAAGCCGACTTCGTAGGCACGCCAACGCATATCGCCACCCTCGGTCGCGCGTCCGTCGCCATACACCGCATAGACGTCGATCGTTCTTTCCGATGGCTTGAACCCGGTCGGCACGCTCGAAGGACTGTCCTCGGCGTGCGCGAGGCCGGCCAGACTTGCCAGACCGGCGATCGAGCTTGTGAGGACGAAGCGCGAATAGATGCGACGGCACTGTCCCATTTGGACACCCCTCACCTTGGTAACCGCGACATCTTGGACAAGTTGATGGCGATTATAGGTGGCCTCAGGTTATAGGGGCAATCCACACTGACCCGCCTGATTTCTTCGGGCCGTTTCAATCTTGGGGAACGGCCGCCCTGACCGCCTCATGTGACCGCTCCAATCGTTGCTCGACGTGCGCTGACATCCCGATGGAGATCACTGCCTCGTCCGATACCTATCCGCCCCGATCGCTGATTCAGCATCGACGTCGCTGGTTGCCAGCATGTAGATACCCAACAGCCCGAAGCTAACCGGGACATCGAAATTTCGCGATGCGCCCATCGCCTCCAATGGAGGAATTCGATTGCAGGAATCTCGATCGCGGCCATGACGCACTCTCGGTTTCCCTATGCCGCTCGTTTGATTGCAAACATGCGTTCGAGCACATCGTCCAGACTGCCAAGAATCTCGAATGCCCCCTTCGAAAGCACGCGCTGATTCGGTCGTTCGGCCTTGAACCCTTGCGCATTCGCCCGCGTATGACGCGCAATCCCATAGTTCGTAAGGTCTGGCAGCCGGCAGCCAGGCTCCGCACCAAACCAACGGTACTCCTTGATTTCGAGACCATCGGTGACTGCGAGCCAAACGACGCAACCACTTGGCGCTTGCGATAGCCGCTGGTTGACGGTGACGTTTCCGCGCGAGCCATCGAGCAGCGACGCTTTGAACTGGACGTGGCGCATCAACTCGCCGCAGCACATCACCAGGTCATAGCCGCTTGCGTCGAACTCCGCACGAAGCACCTCAACGTCGGTTACTCCGAGTTGCCAGAGGCGGCGCATTACCTCGCCTACGAAAATGTGCTCCACGATTCGCTCCCGGAGCACCGAATGCGTCGCATGCTTCACCCGCACGCCGTCATCGCTTACCTGTTCCACGTCCCCGATTCCCCGGTTTTCCTTGCTCTATAGCGATTCGACAGCCGTGCGAATCGCGCTCAGTTCCGTCGTGGCGAGCGTGGCAATGCCACGCACACCTTCGAGGCCTGCGCCCTCGTCCGATACAGCGCGGTCGCGCGCGGCCCGACTGTCGCCTTAATCGTTATGCCCGACTTGACGAAGCGCTGCCGACCGCCAAGCGTCGCCAGCACACCGCCCGAGTACCCGAACACAGGTGCTTTCGCGGTCGGGATTCGGACATGCTCCTGCAGCGTCTCACCGTCCGGCACGAACCCCGATACCAGCAGCAAATCGATCACAGCGGCCATCGCCTGTTGGCTCTTGGTCATGTCCGTTTTCCTAGTCCTTAATGCAGGATTGAGACGATCAGTGCCAACACGGACACCGCGAGCGCCACGATGGTCATGAGCAGCATCGAAGTATTGGTCATTCTCGCGTAGTAGAAGTTACGCATCTCCCTCACTCTGTTGTCCATCTGTTCGAGATCCACTTTGCCACCCTCGGGATTCGAATACATGCTGGAATATGCGGCCTGAATCTTTGCCTCAATGGCTTCGTGAAGTTCACGATTCCAGCCGTCAGTCCAGTCGACAAACCAGCGCGCTAGCTTTTTCTTGTCCATGCTGCTGTCTCTTCCCGTTTTCCGATCAATAGTCCACGAGCGGCTGCCCTACTCAGATTGCGGGCAGGTCTGGCTGGATTA
This sequence comes from Burkholderia cepacia, assembly GCF_001718835.1. NCBI lineage: Bacteria > Pseudomonadati > Pseudomonadota > Betaproteobacteria > Burkholderiales > Burkholderiaceae > Burkholderia > Burkholderia cepacia. The sequence goes on from NZ_CP013442.1 coordinate 517,492, forward strand.
GGAACGCTGCAGGATCATTACCGAGCCACGCTGGTTGCCGACCACGGCCGGACCAGGTTCTACCTGTGGTCGGGTCGCGGTACTTCGGAGCCGTCGACATGCGCCTCGAGTTGCGCTTATGCGCTTTCTCTTGCAGATCCAAAACGCTGATATCGAGCTCCTTCATCAGTTCCTCGATCTGTCCGATCGCCCCTTCACGTTCGGCTTCGCGTGCGGCGTTGATTTGTGCATCCCGTGCCTCTCGTTGCGCAACTAGGGCTACCACTGGTTGAACTTCACTCTTTGAACTAGGCGATCCGGCCGCGTCTATAGCCGCGACTCCACTGCTCATTGGAGTTTGGACCTGCAGTTCGCTCGAGTTGGAACGATCTGTGATCCGGTTCACTCAACGCTGGCCTATCCCCCGCGTAGGAGCGCGCTGCACCGAAGCGACGGTCCCTGGTTGACCCTTGCTGTGGGTCATTCGATGGCCGGCAGCGCAATGTCCGCTCTTGGCACAACTAGACGTTGCGCCATTGGATGATCGGGCGACCGCTCATGCAACGGTATGGTCCGCTGAAGGCCGGGCAAATTCAATAATTTAGTGTTGATTTAGCCGAGCTGCTCAACTCCATGAAGCGAAGCGTCCGGAAACAGTCTGGCCTCGATCACGGCGGCGCGTGCCACCGCAACGTCCGCGGCGAACAGCACGACTGCTAGGTCCTTCACCGCACGCGAGCAGCAGACATAAAATAGTCGCCTCGTCCGGTCGAGCACCGACTCCTTCCCCTCAGCAATATTCGCTTCGTCAGTGCCGGACAGGGGCGTATAGCCGAGATATTTGCCGTAGGAGTATTGGTTGTAAGAGGCCTCCTCGTCGTCAAGTACCACGAGCACGCGCTCAAACTGCGCGCCCTTGACGCCATGATGGGTCGCGAATGGCGACTCTTCGAGGATATATCTACGATGCGCCCAGAGTTCGCCGACGTTGCATTCAAGAAACGCGGCAACGTTGCCAAATCCTGCCGACCCGTCATCGACCGGGTCATCCATGAGGTGTGCGGCGAAGCGGTCGTCGAGCGCCACCAGCTCGGTGTTCCGGACGTGCCGAAGGACGTCGCGGGCCGTCGCCACTGATCCGTCGGCCAGCAGCGCGGCCAGTTGCTCGATTGCGTGCTGAAGGGCGGCGAGGACAGGAGCCACTGCCTGCCCGCGCAACCGCTCTGGTTCCAGGCAGGGACTGTCTGCGCGGAGGATCGAAATGACCGTGAACTGGTCATTTGCACGCGATGCGACGATCAGCGGCAGCAGTTGCTGCACGAACGGCCGAAGCGGCCAGGCTGACCCGTCGGAAATGCCTTCACTCAGGCTCTGCGGTGCACGATCGTTTAGCGCCGAATAAAGCGCAGCAAAACCGAGCCGCCTGGCAGCCATACGATGCACAAGTACCAGCAACCGGACATCGCCGTCGCGCATGTCGCTGGTCCACAGATCGTCGCCGGTCTGCGCGGCCAGCCATGCCCGTACTGCACCGAGACGTGCAGTCCTATGATCATCGCTTGGCAGGATGAATACGTTGACAGTGCCGACCGCGGGCTGCTCCTGCCCATCGACGGTCACAGTGCGTCCACGGGTTTGGACGAGACCGTCGCCCGTCGCACGCACCGCGTTGACCACGCTCAGGACCGAGGTCGGGCAGCGAAAGTTCTCCGGCTTGGTTATCTCGGCCCAGCCGGGTAGCGGCTCGATTGCACCGGCTCCGTGTCCGTAGATCTTCTGCATCGGATCGCCGAAAAAACCGACGCAGAGGGGCTGCTCGCCGGCGATCTGCCGAAGCGCTTCGATAACAACAGGCTGTGTGTCCTGACTCTCGTCAACGAAAATATAGGGAAACCGCCGCGCCACGATTTCGCGTAGCAAGGGGTGGTTCTCGATGCAGGCCGGGGTCAACTTGAGGATGTCGTCATGGCCGAGAATACCTTCGGAGTAACGGCTGCCCGTTCCGTAGGTAAACTTCTCGACCCGACCGACCGCATCGAGCTCGGCTTCGAGGCCGGCCATCTCTTGCTCGAGCTTCATTTTAGTCGCGGCCCGGGTGCCGGGCTTGTTGTAATGTGCACGCTTCTCGGCGATCTTCTCCTCAATACGGCCGATGACCCAGGCAGCGATGTCTGACTGGAACGCGCGAACGACCGACCACAGGAAGCTGTGGATGGTCGAGATATGAAATAGCGGGGTTATGCCTACGTCGGCGGATATCTCGCCGACCGCAACTTCCGTATAAGTGATGCAGGCGATCTGCTGGCCCGCGCGCCGCAGCGCCTTTCCGCGCGTCTCGCCAAGATGCGCGAGCGCTTTGATCAGCGATGTAGTCTTTCCCGACCCTGCGCCTGCCACCATCACGAACGAGCGCGGTGGCACCTGAGCGAGACAGTCGCGAACATCGATGTCGGCCTGAGTGTCCGGGCTGCCGATGCGGCTCGTCATGCTACCACCACGACGTTGACCGGATCACCAGCCGCCTGCCCCTCCTGACCGCCGTCATCAGGTTCGACCGATGGGGCGATCTCGCCCTCGAGCCAGCGCAGCCCTTCGGCGATATAGGTCGGTACCGACCATTGCGTCGGGTCCTCGGCCAACAGAGCTAGGGCGAAATCGGTCTTGCTGAAGCTCTTCGCCTGGACCCGCCGATGAATGCGACGGGTTAGCTCAGTCAGATCCTTGTTGTCGGGTCTGGCGATGCGAAGCTGCAGAGGCTGGCGCGCGATATCCTGGCACCAGGCGAGGTTCTCGAGTGCGAATGCCTCTTCGAGCGTGCGACCGGCCAAAGCTTGTGTCTCACCTGCCCAGGTCACATTGGTGCGGCATTGATACGCTACGCGCACGATAGCCTCCCTGTCCTCGCTCCGTGCCTGTGTCTTCTGGTCGTCTGTTGCCTCCCAAAGCATGGCCACCGTGCCGCATTTCGGCAACCATTGCAGCAGGGTCTGGTTCGAGGTCACAGCGCCGGGATGACCCGCGATGCATACCTTACCGGGCCTCCCTTCTACACCGGCCCCGGCTTCAGCCGCCTCATCGTCATCTTCCTCCTCGGGCTCAGCCCCCTCTTCGCCCGCCTCCGCCGGTGCCACCGCGTCCGCGCCGTTCTCTTCGGCGTCAGCAGCGGGCGCCAGTGGTCCGAAGACGCTGTCCAGGTCCGTGATGATGAGTGCCGTGAGCCCGAGGAACTCGATCAGTGCCTTAAAGCGATAGCCGAAGGCGCCGCCGATCTCGAGAACAGTGAGATATGTCGACTGCAGACGCGGCGCCGAATTGGCGATCATCTGCGGCAGCAGCAGCCGTTCGACATTGCCTTCCACGAGCACCGCGCCGTCTGCGAAGAACAGATCGCAGTGGGTAAGCTTGAGATAGCGCTCGAGGAATGTCCGGAGATCGTGGTCGGTAGCGTCGTAGAACACCGACATGTTCAGCACGGCCGAGGTCGAGACATGCTCGGCGCGGCTGCGGCGAAAGTAGCGAATTGGCCGGAAACCGCGTTCGTACAGAATATGGGTTGAATGGGTCGTGACGACGACCTGGCTTGTATAGTGTGTTCGATCCTCCGCGCCCAAGGCGAGGATGGACATCACCTTGCGGATGAAGGCCTGCTGAAGCTGGGCGTGCAGATGGGCTTCAGGCTCCTCGATGAAGATAAGGTGCACAGGCGGCCTGTTATCCTCGATCGCAAGCCATTGGGCATGAAGGTCAAGGAGCTCGACCACCATGAAGATCAGGTTTTTGAAGCCGAGACCGTTGTAGCTGTCGGGCAGCGTCGGTGGCTCTGGTGCGCCGTCGTCCGGGCCGAGCGCATAATGTACCCGCGCGCCGTGCGGACTGCTCATGATGGATGCGGGATCGAGCGCCGAACGGATCACGAGCCGCGGATTGCTGAGACCGGGATAACCGAGTTGCGCCAGACGCTGCAGGGTCGGCTCGAACACCCGCTCGAGATGCTCGTTCAGCGAGACCTCAGACTCGGCGAGCGCCCGCAGCGCCGCAAGATCCTCGCTCTTTTGCTCGAGGTTGCGGTCGTAGAAGCGGCTCAGGACGCGCGAGAGGGTCTCGGCCCGCGCACTGCCCGGCGCGTCAGCAAGATGCCGCTGCGCATGCAGGAAGTCGATGCGCAGCAGGCCATTGAGAATGTCGCGCCCGCTGCGATCACGCCCGGTCAGGGGCATTGGGCCATAATCCTGCTGCGCGACCATGTTCGCGTCGAACCGAGTGGGGTCGAGCACGTAGTGGCGAAGCTCATATTCGTCGTTCAACCGGTCGCGCAGATAGTCCTGCAAATTGCGCGGCGAGGGATCAAATTCCAGGCCCTCTCCACCAGCAACAGCATCAAGTGCGCGTCGCCGCGCCTCGGCGTACCGCGTGCGGGTCGCCTCGGAATCGATGGGTGCGAATACCACCCTCATCCCCACCAGCGAACCTTCCCATGTCAGGCTGGGCAGCAGATCAACCACCCGGTGGATGTCGTCAGCATTGATCTCCAGCCAGATATCGGCCTCGATCGTCGGCAGGACCGCATTGGCATCGCCCTCGCCGTACGCTACGATCTGCTGCCACTGATCGGCGCTGAAATCATGGACGCTGAACTTTCCCCGCTCAGTGAAGAGCTGGAGCGCATGGCCGACAGAAGTCTTTCCGCTGTTGTTCGCGCCGACAAAAATCGAGATGTCCGAAGCGAGATCAATTACGACGTTGCGCAGGCGCCGAAAATTACGTAAGGCTAGCTTCTTTAGGTGCATCCTACCCCCCGGTGATCAGGCACGGCTTTTCATCTTACGTGAATGGGCCCCATGTTATCTGTGAAAGCGTGAATTTGCGAGCAAGCGCGCATCCGCTTTTCAAGCGCCGTCTCGGGCAAATGGACGTCTGCCATCAGGCCTCCTCGAAAGCCGAGGCGATTCAGATTGGCCGCTTACGCCCCTATGCGTTTTGGTGCAAAGCGACCAGTTTCAGACCACCAGCCCAACTGCGCGGCTGGCTGCTATCGCGCCATGAAGAGTCACAACAAGGAACGGCCCTACAACTGTCAGCCCTTTGCGACTGAGCGATAAAATTTCGGCGAAAAGTCTCCCCGAAGACCGCCGGAAAGTTGGCTTTGAAGGATTGCCCGCATGTTTTACCTTAAGGTTCCTATCTGGAGGAATGGGAGGGTGCGTTTCCTTCTGCTTGTGCGTCTGCCTGGGCCACTGACAACATGACGGCAGCCGCACTCATAAGCTTTCCGTCATCTTTTAGTTTCGTCAGAATTGCTATGGAGCGTTCGCGAAAATTGTGTCGGTCGTCCGATGTGGTGCTTGTCCTGCTAAGCATGAAGTACGCCCCAGCCAACAGCGTCTGAACGAACGCGTTCTCCGGATCACGCTTCGCTATAGGCTCAAGGATTTCGGCACCCGTCCGCGCTTCCGACGCGGCACCCGCGAAATTCTGCCGAGCCATGAAAAAACCTGCGCGCATCTCATGGCTTTGTGCCAAATCCACCTGCCAGGCCACATTCGCCACATCGTCGTGGGTGAGCGCTTCGTCGATCTCGATGGCCTTCTGGGATTCTGCTAGCGCGCCAGGCAGGTCGTTCAGACCCATTAGTGCCGCGCTCAAAAACAAATGACCCGAAGCGAGCTCCGACTGCCACATCTTGTTTTTTGGGTCATTCTGAGCAAGCTCAGTGAGCTGTTCAATGCCTAGCCGCGCCTCGTTCACTGCTCCTGACGAGTCTTTCAGCATGACTGACCACGCAGCGATGTTCGCGTGCGTAGCGGCCACGGACCGCTGCAAATAGCGATGGTCAGGTTCGCGACTGGATAGTGACTTTGCGAGCGTCTGCGCCTGACGCTCTTCAGCAAGCGCTGCCGCATAGTTACCGCGCGCCGCGAGCGCATCTGCATGATGTAAATGCGCGAACAGGGCAAGTTTCTGCCAGTCGACATTGTTCGGATCACGCTGCGCCCGCGTCTGGGCAACGTTCAGTGCAATCTGATATTCCGCAAGAGAACCTTCGTAATCCCCTGTTGTTAGAAGCACGTTACCGAGGCTGACATGAGTCGAATACCGCGCTTCGTCCGCCGTAATTGTCACGAGCGATAGGTTGTGCGGTTTCGCCGCGTCGGACAGACCGCGTCGATCGAGCGCCTTGAGCAGCGCGGCGGCTTGATGATACGAAGACATTGCATCGGTTACGCCACCTTGCGTGATGAGGCTGTCGCCTATCCGTATGTGGGCGAATATGAGATCCAGTTGCAGGCCGACGTCACCAGGCTCACGACGAGCCAACGGCTCGATGATCGCCATCATCTGCCGGAATTGCACCAATGAATCCGCGACATTTCCTTCCAACTCAAGGGCCACGCCGATCGAGTCATGCGCAATCGCGAGGTCGCGTTGCCAGTCTTTGTTGCCCGGATCCCGTTGAACCAGTTTCTCAAACAAAGCAAGCGCCTGCCTGAAGTGTGTGAGCGCGCCACCGAGGTCTCCTTGCTTTCGAATTTCCACGCCCATCCTGTCGTGGGTCACAGCGAGAGCGCGTTGCAAAGCGGCACTGTCGGGTGACAACGCAAGTTTGCGTTCGAGCACAGCGCGCGCCTGATCGAAAGTCGCCAGCGCCTGACGGGTCTGCCCGAGCGTGTCCTGCAAATCGCCGATGAAGATCAGGGTTTCCGGGTCGTCCGGTACGTACTCGGCCGCACGTTGGTAAGCCCCGAGTGCGCCTTCGGTATCGGAAAAAAACGCCAGAGCGCCCTGCTGCCGAGCCAGCTCGGCGGCCTGATGCCGCGCGTCCGCCGTCGAAACGGTGCTTTCCTCTGCGCGCTTCGCAACGGCGATCTCTCGATCGTGCAACAACGCGACTGACGGCGTCAAATTCCCCGCTTTCAAGGCTGCCAGCGACTGTTTCGCAGCAGGTGCGGTGGCAGGTGTCTGCGCCATCGCCCGGATGGACGCCACAGCATTCCTGAGTTCAGCAAGCATTCGCGCTTCGATTCGCATCCGCGACTTCAGCGTTGCAAGCACTGCCGCATCCATGGTGCTGACATTGATCGTATTGTGACTGCCAATGACATTGGCTGCGACGCCACTTCCTGAGGCCGACGCGGACTGATGCTCGTTGGACGCACGCGACACAGTCTGTCCGGACGTTGAGCCTGACACGGCGCTCGCGACGACCAGCACGATCGTGCTCATCAGCAGGCGCCTGCGGATCCGTTGCATCATTGCTTGTTCCCCACATGATTCTGCGCACCAACGTTATTTGCGGCGACACCGCCGTGCGCCGTAGCAGTCTGGGTAATCGACTGAGGCTGTTGCGGCGGCTGAGGCGCGGGCGGTACCAATGAAGCAGGTGGTGTGGATCGAGTCCCGGGCGTCGGCGGCTGACGGAGCACGCCCGTCGTCGCGAGCAAGCCGATTGCGGCAACGATGCCAGCGCCGATGAATTTCAATACGGTCCGATTGTCCTTGCGCTTAAGCCAGCCCCACAGTCCTCGATGCTCGACCACTTTTCCCGGCGCAGCTTTCCGTGTTTCTGGCCGAATACGTACGCCCATAGCAGCCCCCGCCACGCGTTGCCAACGTTTCATTTGTAGATAAAGCGGTCGGCATGCGCAAAAAGAAAAAAAGATCCGGATCGCTTGAGAACGAAAGCATTCGCCACACGATTTGCAAACGATAAATCGGTAGCTTTACTTCTGGCTTAGGCTTAATCATGCGGCCACAGGTTTGCGGGGCCGAGGTCACAGTGGCCCGACGCATTACAGTGCAAAGAGCTTTCGGCTGTGCAATCACATGCGGACATGTCGAGCGTCGTATGTGATATCGACAGCAGAGAGTCGTAAGGCTTTTGCGGCTCAAACTGAGCCGGACCCAGCCGGCCGCCAGTCGTATGACACGCGACCGGCTCGGATCGACCCACTCCTGCCATTGGACATGTGGCCGGGTGAGTGGCGGGTTTCGAATACAGCGGCCATCTCGGACCTTGCATCGTGGCCGCGACTGAGCCTCACACAGCTTCCTTACTTCAACGCATCGAAACATCCTTCCACGCGCTACCAACCGCTTCCAATAAGCGAAAATTGTCCGCCCACATTTCACCGCGTCCAACAAGAACAATCCCAAAGTTCAACCACTCCGCCTCAAGCGGAATAATCGTATCGATGTTGTAGCGAGTCCAGCCAATTGAACCGCGGATTGGTCTGCCGCTCATGTTATCGAAGAACACGCTATACCCATCGCTATTATCGGCGCGCAGCCACATCCCTGCCCATTGCTGGACGCGCTTTGTGCTGATTTCGCACTCGAGCCGGATCATCTTTCCGGCAAGACGGCGCGCAGGAATCCTCTGCATCAGGGAACCGAACTCGTCACTGCCCGCCAAAGGATTTTGAAAGTGAACACAGTTGCCGGCCCCTCCACGCCGCTCGACTACCTGCGCCTTGAATGCTGTGGACACTCCATCGACATACCCTGCACTATCGAACCATCCACTAGGCCAGGTGCCTGGATCAGTCTCTTCAAAGCCCAGATTTGTAGGGCGAGATACCGCCACAAAGGCATACTGTGTTTCATCGAGAGCTTCCGCCGTCGAGGGACTTCGCGGAGGTAGTCCGAACTTGCGCTCTCGGCCGGAGATTCTGTGCGAGAGGCCTAAGACGACCACCAGCACGACCACCGCAAACAAAAGTAGTGCGATCGCAAGACCCAGCTGCCCCCAAACTCCCCCCGCCGTCACAGCGAGCACGGCAATTGCAAGCGGGAAGACAAAGTACGGGTAGTCCTTCAACGCTTCAATTGCGCGAGTAAGCACGCCGTCAGTCGAACGGCCTCGCCCCTCCGATTCGCTGCCTTGCATAGAATACCTCCGCAATGCCTCGCTCGTTGCATTGCTGCCGTTGCATTGCTGCCACCACGATCGCTATCGCGTTGCCGCGCCGCATGTAACCATTTAGTATTCGCCGGGCAGAAACCGGGTAGCGCGGCGCAATTTCAAGTCTAATACGCGATTCACATGATCGGCGGGCGAAAATCCGCCGTCTCGGGAAGCGGACGCTCGAACGTCTGCATCGCCGCACAGGTGAATGTCAGCAACTGGCCGACTGTCGACGTAGACATCCAGTTGCAGCCAGCGCGGGGCGGGGCTTCCGCGCCTCCCCCCAAAAAATTCGGCCCACTGCAGATCTACCGACTATCCAGCGTGCCTTGTCCTCGTGAATCGTACGTGTTGCACAAACGCGCGATGCCGTAGCCTCTGCGGAAAGCGGCGGTTCTGGGAAATTTCTTGCAGTATGCCGGCTATCTCGTCGTCAACGGCCAAGCCTTGCTCCAGCCAACCGATCGCGAGGTCACACCAATATGGAGTTGACCATCGTAGTCCAGCGACAGCGACGTCGCGCGCGGAATCGATGTTCGAAGCGAAAGCCGTCAAGGGGTGTTCAAGTGGTTTGACTATTGAGGGCGATTTCATCTCGGATCTTGTTCAGCTTGGTAGGGGACGTCGCGTGCAAGGTGAGTATGATCGATTGTCATCCGTGTAGGCGCCCACGTCGACCGACAGCTTCTGGCCGGTTTACGACGATCTTGCCGGTCGAGTCCACTATGTCACGTGCGCTTGACGGTTTCGATGGGTATTCGACCCACAAGATGAGTAGGTTGAAACGGTATGTCCTTCCGCTCTAGCGCATTGGTCATGGTCGAACTGCGCGCTGAATTGTCCTGAATTTGAGTCAATGTTTTGAAAAGCAGCTCTTGATCGTGGCCAGTTTCTAACACATGGTTGCTTGCGTTCGTGGCAACCTATGTCCACTGCGTTTTACCTTGCCCCAATGGTCGCTTACTGGGCCGAGCCGACGTCAGATCTTCCGAGCCACGCGACGGGCGAATGGCGCCTCATGGCCGACACCTGAAGCTCGCCTCCTGATCGGTGACGAGAGTCAGCCCGGCAATGCACCCAAGACACCTGTTGCGTAACAATTACACAGGTTTACGTTTTCCTCGGAAAAAATCGGTGCAGCCGAACACCGCGCCGAAGACATTCCCGCCAATCAATGCCTAGCAAGGCTCAGCAGGGAATCGCGCTTCAACAAAAGTTGTGTCTAGCGGCGGGACTGCGTCAACTCAAGTTGTAACCCGATACGCGGTTTCAACTCATGTGGTGTCGCAATGGTCGATCGGCGTGGCCTCCCGGGCGTGCGGCCGCCGGCGCTGGCCCCAGTTCACCGCGCCGATCTTGCCGCTCGTGGATTTGCCGTAAACCCAGACCTGGCAAGGCGCGATGTCCGGCGCCCGCGTGCTGCAGGGGGCCGGGGAGAAGCGAGCGCTCGATCGACACAACTTTAGTTGGAATTTAGACACAACTTTAGATGCGTGAGCGGCCGCGCGCGTCAGCAATGCCCGTCCGTGACCCCCATCACACATGACGATTGCATTTTCACAATTAATGTGATTTTATTATCATCCATGCACGGACCACCCTTCCCCGGCATCCGCCCCAAATCATTCCAAGGAAAACAACGCATGGAGACAATCGCCGTCATCGGCAGCAACATGGTCGACCTCGTGACGTACGTCACACGCATGCCCATGCGCGGCGAAACGCTCGAAGCACCCGGCTTCGAGCTCGGCTGCGGCGGCAAGGGGGCGAACCAGGCGGTCGCCGCCGCCCGCCTCGGCGCGCGCGTCGTGATGGTCACGAAGGTCGGCGACGACGTGTTCGCCGACAACACGATCCGCAACTTCGCGCGCGAAGGCATCGACACCACGCACGTGCGCAAGGTCGCCGGCGTGCCGAGCGGCGTCGCGCCGATCTTCGTCGAACCCGATTCGAGCAACAGCATCCTGATCGTCAAGGGCGCCAACCGCCACCTGACGCCGGCCGACATCGACGCGGCCGCGCCGCAGCTCGCCGCATGCGCCCTGATCGTGCTGCAGCTCGAGATCGAGCTCGACACCGTCTATCACGCGATCGAATTCGGCGCGCGCCACGGCATTCCGGTGCTGCTGAACCCCGCGCCCGCAGTCGCCGATCTCGATTTCGAGCGGATCCGCACCGTCGAATTCTTCGTGCCGAACGAAACCGAGCTCGCGATCGTGTCGGGCATGCCGGTCGATTCGCCCGAAACCGCCGCGCGCGCCGCCGCGTCGCTCGTCGAGCGCGGGCTCAGGCAGGTGATCGTCACGCTCGGCGACAAGGGCTCGCTGCTGGTCTCGCGCGACGGCGTGCGGCACGTGCCCGGCGTGCCGGTCGATGCGCGTGACACCACGGGCGCCGGCGACGCGTATATCGGCTGTTTCGCGCGCTACTACGTCGAATCGCGCGATGCCGCCGCCGCGATGCGTTACGCGTCCGCGTACGCCGCGCATTCGGTCACGGGCCTCGGCACGCAGAAGTCGTACGCCGACGCCGTCACCTTCGAGCGTTTCATGCGCGACGCCGGACTCTGACGGCCACAATGCGACGTCCAAAGACGAGACAACCAGGAAGGAGACATCCATGCGCCGAGCCAGAATCGAACACACCCCCGACGGTTATTACCTGAACCGCACGCCGCTCTTCGCGTTCACGCTGCTGTGCTGCCTGTTCGCGCTGTGGGGCACCGCGGCGAACCTGAACGACGTGCTGATCGCGCAGTTCAAGAAGTCGTTCTTCCTGTCCGATTTCGAATCGGCGTTCGTGCAGTCCGCGTTCTATCTCGGCTACTTCTTCCTCGCGATTCCGGCCGCGACCGTCGTGAAGAAGTTCAGCTACAAGACGACGATCCTGGTCGGCCTGCTGCTCTACACGACCGGCTGCCTGCTGTTCTTCCCCGCCGCGTCGATGGCGAAGTACGGAATGTTCCTCGTCGCGCTGTTCGTGATCGCGGCGGGCCTGTCGTTCCTCGAAACCGCGTCGAACTCGTATTCGACGCTGATGGGCCCGCGCGAAACCAGCACGCGGCGGCTGAACATCTCGCAGACGTTCTATCCGTTCGGCGCGATGGCCGGCGTCTACATGGGCAGCTTCCTGATCTTCAAGGAAGGCGACGCGTCGCACGCGCAGCTTGCCGCGATGTCGGCGGCCGACGCCCACGTGCACCAGCTCGCGATGATCCAGGCCACGCTCGAGCCGTACAAGTGGCTGATCGTCGTGCTCGCGGCCGTGTTCATCGTGTTCGCGCTCACCCCTTACCCGGCCTGCAAGGGCAACGGCCCCGGCGCGGCCACGCACCGGATCGACGCGCGCGGCACGCTCGCGCGCCTGTTCGGCAACCGGCGCTTCGTCGCGGGCGTCGTCGCGCAGTTCCTGTACGTCGGTGCGCAGGTGGGCGTGTGGAGCTTCACGATCCGGCTCGCGATGCAGATCGGCGGCCTCACCGAGCGCGGCGCGTCGCACTACCTGCTCGCGACCTTCTTCGCGTTCTTCGTCGGCAAGCTGGTCGCCACGCTCGTGATGAAGCGCGTCGGCCCTGCCAAGGTGCTGATCGTCTACGGCATCCTGTGCATCGCGCTGCTCGCGTACACGATCAGCGTGCACAACATCACGGCCGTCTATGCGGCCGTGGGCGTGAGCGTGTTCCTCGGCCCGTGCTGGCCGACCATCTACGGCCTCACGATCGACGGGCTCGGCAAGGACACCGAATACGGCGGCTCGATCCTCGTGATGAGCATCGTCGGCGGCGCGGTCGTGCCGCTGATCCAGGGGCTGATCTCCGACCACACGGGCGGCAACATGCAGCTCGCGTTCGTCGTGCCGCTCGCCTGCTTCGTCGTGATCGTCTACTACGGCTTCTACTGCCTGCGCCACCTGCCGGCCGCGACGCCCGACGCGGCACCGGCCGGGCATGCGAACGCGCGCTACACCGCCACGCGCAACACGTCGGGAGCATGAGCATGCGAGGCGAAATCGAACTGCGGCGCGACGACTTCCGCGAAGCGCCGCGCGTGCAGTACCGGACCGGCGGGCTCACGAGCTACCTGAGCGCCGCAGAAGCGCGCACCCGGACGGCCGCGCCGCATGCGTGACGTCGCAAGCCGTGCGTCAGGTCACGAGCGCGATCCCGTGTTCGCGGATCGTCGTTTCGTAGCGGCCGCTCAGCTGCCCGTCCGAGATCACGTAGTTGAAGTCGGTCAGCTCGGCGAAATAGGCCGCGCGCACTTCGTCGAACTTCGTGTGGTCGACGAGCAGGAAGCGGTTCTGCGCGCGTTCCATCACCTTCTTCTTCGCGTCGACTTCGTGGAAGTTGAAACAGGTCACGCCGCAGCGGTCGCTCACGCCGGCCGCGGAGATGAACGCCTTCGACACGCGTACGGTGTCGAGGATGCCCGTCTCGGCCACCGACTCGAACACCATGTTCTTGCGATGGTACGCACCGCCGCACAGGATCACGCTGCAATGCGGCTTCTGCTGCAGCTTCGCGAATACGTTCAGCGAATTGCAGACGGCGGTGAATTCGAGGTCGTCCGGAATGAAGTCGACGACGAACGGCGTGGTCGAGCCGCAATCGACGAAGATCGTGTCGCCGGTCGTCACGAACTGCGCGGCCAGCCTGCCGATGCGGCGCTTCTCCTCGGTCTGCCGGTTGTTCTCGGCGCTGACCACGTACTCGCCGATGTCGCTGCGCTGCGCGGCGAAGTGGCGGGTCACGTAGCCGCCGATCAGGCTGAGGCCGTGCGGGTTGTCCGCGAGATCGCGGCGGATCGTCATCTCCGATACGCCGAACAGCTCGGCGACTTCCTTCAGATGAATCGCATTCTGCCCTTGCAGCACGTTCATCAGTGTCTTGATTCGTTCGCCCTTCTTCGTTTCCATGCTCGTGCCCTGCTTGCCAGCCGCTCGTCGGGCCGGACGCCAGCGCCCGGCCGGAATGTCGTATTTGTAACAAACCGATGTGAAAACATCAACTTTTCGTGCGGCGGCACCGTCGCACGGCTCAGTGGAGTCTGAAACATGCCGCTTTCCAACGCCCAACTCGCTCAAACCATCGATCACACGCTGCTCGCGCCCGACGCGAGCGACGCGCAGATCCGCGATCTCTGCCGCCAGGCGGCCGAACATCGCTTTTACTCGGTCTGCGTGAATTCGGCGAACGTGCCGCTCGCGGCCCGCGCGCTCGCCGGCACGGGCGTCAACGTGTGCGCGGTCGTCGGCTTCCCGCTCGGCGCGGGCCTCTCTGCCGCGAAAGCGTTCGAAGCGTCGGCCGCGATCGCGGCGGGCGCCGGCGAGATCGACATGGTGATCAACATCGGCGCGCTGAAGAGCGGCCGCCTCGCCGACGTGACGGCGGATATCGCCGCCGTGCAGGCCGCGTGCGGCCCGGTGCCGCTCAAGGTGATCCTCGAAACGGGGCTGCTGACCGACGACGAGAAGGTGCGCGTGTGCAAGATGTGCCGCGATCTCGGCGTCGCGTTCGTGAAGACGTCGACCGGGTTCGGCCACGGCGGCGCGACGCTCGCGGATGTCGCGCTGATGCGCCGCACGGTCGGCCCCGTACTCGGCGTGAAGGCATCGGGCGGCGTGCGCGACCGCGCGGCCGCGCTGGCGATGATCGAGGCCGGCGCGACGCGGCTCGGCACGAGTTCGGGCGTCGCGCTCGTGACCGATGCAAGCGCGAGCGACGGGGCTTATTGATTCGATTCGCCGGGCGCGGAGGCTCGGGAATGGCGGTGTGTTCGCTGCGCGCTCGACGAAGCGCGCAGCGGCACTCGGCATCAGATAAACGAGACGACGAGCGGATCACCCCACATGCTGCACGCGGACGAGCCCCTCCGCCTCGGCGGCATCGAACCGCCCCGCATGATCGAGCACGAACTGCCCGGCAATCCGCCCCGACCGCGCACCGCGTTCCAGCGCCCACTGCAGCGCGGGTTCGCGCGCCGCGCGAATCTGCGCCGCGTCGAACCCGGCTTCGCCGAGGCGGCTTTCGACGACGGCCAGGTACGCATCCTGCGTGAACCCGTAGAACGTCACCCAGATCCCGAAGCGCTCGGACAACGAAATCCGCTCCTCGACCGCGTCGCCCGGATGCAGCTCGCCGTTCTCCGCGCGCGACACGTTCGCGTTGTCGCTCGCGTGCTCCGGCATCAGGTGGCGGCGATTCGACGTCGCGTACACCAGCACGTTCGACAGGTCGCTCGCGATGGAGCCGTCGAGCACCGTCTTCAGCGCCTTGTAACCGGTCTCGCCGGCCTCGAACGACAGGTCGTCGCAGAACACGATGTACCGCTCGGGCCGCGCACGCACCAGCTCGACGATCGCCGGCAGATCGCTCAGCCGTTCCTTGCCGACCTCGATCAGCCGCAGCCCGTGCGGCGCGAACGCGTGCAGGCACGCTTTCACGATCGACGACTTCCCGGTGCCGCGTGCGCCGGTCAACAGCACGTGATTGGCCGCGAACCCGCGCACGAACTGCCGCGTGTTCCGTTCGACGATCGCCACCTGGCGCTCGACGTTGCGCAGCGCATCGAACGCAATCAGCGCCGGCGACGGGATCGGTTCAAGCGGCGCGGCGCCCTGAGGATTGTCGAAACCGCGCCAGCGGAACGCGACGGCCGCGTCGAAATCGACGTCGATCGGACGCGCGGTGCGAGTCATCGCCTCGAGCGCGGTCGCGATCCGTTCGAGCTTGTGCGCGAGGCCGAACATGAAGCCTTCGGGAGACGGAATCGGTTCCGGCATCCGCGGATCGGCGCTCATTGCCGTGCTCCTCGCGATTGACGCAACTGCGCCTGGAAGCGTTGCGCGACTGCGCGGTGACGAAACAGCGTGATCTTGTTCATAACGTGCGACGGATTAATATCGTTGTAGTCAGCTGACGTGAATCGAAGCGTCATCGTGCCTGCCCAGCCAACTGCCTGTCTCACGCCAAAATGTCAGGACTTGTCGCCAATCGGCCAACCCAGCCCGTGCGCGAGGATGCGCACCTGCGCTACGAATCGACGCCGATGCCCGTGTCGGCGATGGCCGCGTCATATCCTCACGGCACCTGGATCGCGCCGCATCGCCATCGCCGCGCGCAACTGCTGTATGCGATCGAGGGCGTGATGCACGTGCAGTCCGAAGGCGCGTCGTGGGTCGTGCCGCCCACGCGCGGCGTGTGGCTCGAAGCCGGCCTCGACCACACGGTGCAGATGAGCGGCGACGTGCAGATGCGCACGGTGTTCGTCGAACCGGGCACGGTCGAGCACCTGCCCGCGCGCAGTTGCGTGGTGGAAGTGCATCCGCTGCTGCGCGAGCTGATCCTCGCCGCGGTCGACGTGCCGCTCGACTACGCGCCGGGCTCGCGCCACGATCACCTGATGCACCTGCTGCTCGCCGAGGTGACGGTCGCGCCGCTGCTGCCGCTGTACCTGCCGTGGCCGCACGACGCACGGCTGCGGACGATCTGCGACACGCTCGTCGCCGCGCCCGACGATCCGCGCACGATCGCCGAATGGGCCGGCATCGCCGGCATTTCCGTCAGGACGCTGCATCGCGCGTTCCGGCGCGAGACGGGGCTCAGCTTCCGCCGCTGGCGGGAGCAGGCGCGGCTGCTGCTCGCGCTCAAGCGCCTCGCGCACGGCGAGAAGGTGCTGACCGTCGCGATGGATCACGGCTACAGCAGCCAGAGCGCGTTCTCGGCGATGTTCAAGCGGCATTTCGGCGTATCGCCGTCGGCGTTTTACGCGTAGGCCGTGCGGCACAATCACGCGGCGGCGCTATCTCGCCGCGAGCGCGGCGATGAACAAGCCGCATGCCGCCGTCGACGCCACCGTGCGCGCGTGATTCCAGACCGTCCAGTCGCGCAGGTAGCGCGCCCAGAACGCGGCCCCTTCCGCGCTGGACGCATCGGTCGCCGAAAGCGCATCGTTGAGCGGCACGTTGAAGACCATCGTGACGACGAACATGCCGATCACATAGATCGCGCCGCCCGCGACGATCCATATCGCGCCGGGTTCGCTCCGGTTAAGCAGCGCGAGGATCGCCAGCGCCAGCGACGCCAGCGTCGTGCCGAGAAAGACCGGCATGAACAGCGAACGCACGATGTCGACGTTGATCGCGTTCATCGCGGCCATGCCGGCATGCGGCGCGATCCGTCCGAGCGACGTCATCACGAACGTCGAGAACGCGAAGTACACCCCGGCCATCAAGCCGCAGCCGATCGCGGAAAACCACAGCAGGACCAGCGTGACGAGCGCGCGCATGGGTCAGGCACTCCACACGCCGGTCGCGGCCGTCGCGCGCCACGCGCCCGTTTTGCCTGAATTGCCGACGATGAGGACAGGAAGCGTTGCCATGTGCGTCTCCATTCTGAAAGCGAGAATGTCTCGCGTTTTGAAAACACGATAGACTCTCGCATTAGCAACGTCAAGTTTTTCCGGAGGC
The DNA here is from genome assembly GCF_001718835.1 of Burkholderia cepacia. Classification (NCBI taxonomy): domain Bacteria; kingdom Pseudomonadati; phylum Pseudomonadota; class Betaproteobacteria; order Burkholderiales; family Burkholderiaceae; genus Burkholderia; species Burkholderia cepacia. Next base: position 534,839 of record NZ_CP013442.1, read on the forward strand.
ACAATGGCAACGCGAACGGCAACGCGAAAATCGGAGCAGACCGGCAGCGACGACGTCGCGAGCGTTCCCGGCCGCGCGCGGCTGGTACCGACGCAGCAACGCAGCCGCGAGCGGTTCGAGCGCATTCTTGCGAGCGCGTCGGAGGTGATGATCGAGAAAGGCTGCGACGCGTTCCGGATGAGCGACATCGTCGAGCGCACGGGCATCTCGTTCGGTTCGCTGTACCAGTACTTCCCGGACAAGGCGGCCGTGATCGGCACGCTCGCGGAGCGCTACAACGAAGCCGGGCACGACTGCGTGCGGCGCGACCTGTCCCGGATGAAGCGGGTCGAGGACCTGCACGCCACGCTCGCCCGCATCACGGACAGCTACTACCGGATGTTCGTCGACGAGCCGCTGATGCGCGATATCTGGCGGGCCACGCAGGCCGACCGCGCGCTGCAGGCGCTCGACCGGGCGGACGGCGCGTTTCTGGCGGGGTTGCTGACGGAGCGGCTGCGGGGGATCGCACCCGACGCGCGCGATGCGCAGTTGTCCGCGTTCTCGGAATTGACGATGGTGTTGATCGCCGCGGCGGTGCGACATGCGATCGGGTTGCCGCCGAAGGCGGCAAGGCAGAGGCTGGCGATGTTCAAGCGGACGTTGCCGGTGGATCTGGCGGTGCTTGAAGCGTAGAGGTCATTTGCGCCGATAACGGCAAATCCGGAAAGCATGCATCGCCGCGACGACCGGTCCCCCGGCCCATCGCGACGATGCGGCAGCATCAGGCGCTGTAGTCGTACACCCCGCGCCCCGTCTTGCGCCCGAGCCGGCCAGCCGTCACCATCTCGCGCAGCAGCGGGCACGCGCGATACTTCGGATCGCCGAAGTCCTTCACGAACACGTCCATCACCGCGAGGCACACGTCGAGGCCGACGAGGTCGGCCAGCGCGAGCGGCCCGATCGGGTGGTTCGCGCCGAGCTTCATCCCCGCGTCGATCTCCTCGGCCGACGCGATGCCTTCGGCCAGCACGAAGAACGCCTCGTTGATCATCGGCACGAGAATCCGGTTCACGACGAAGCCCGGCGAGTTGCGCACGCCGATCGGCGACTTGTCGAAACGCTCGGTCAGCTCGCGCACCGCGGACGCGGTCGCTTCGCTCGTCTGCAGCCCGCGGATGATCTCGACGAGCGGCATCAGCGGCACCGGGTTGAAGAAGTGCATGCCGACGAAGCGTGCCGGATCGGCGAGCGGCGCCGCGAGCGCGGTGATCGAGATCGACGACGTGTTGGTCGCGATGATCGCGTCGGGCCGTGCGACGGCCTCGATCTGCTTCAGGATGCGACCCTTCAGCTCGACGTTCTCGGTCGCGGCTTCGATCACGATATCGACCGACGCGAGCTGCGCGTAGTCGGTCGACGTCGTGATGCGCGCCAGCGCCGCATCGCGTACGGCTGCGTCGAGCTTGCCCTTCGACACGAGCCGCTCGAGGCTGCTCTTCAGCGTCGCGACGCCCTTCTCGAGCGCGGCGTCGCTGACGTCGATCATCACGACGTTGAGTCCCGCAACGGCGGCGGTCTGCGCAATGCCGTTGCCCATGGTTCCGGCGCCCACGACGCCGACAATTTCGATTGCCATGACGATTCCTGTGGTCGGGTGCTGAGCGGTCGATTATCAGATGTTCTCGAAGATGGCCGCAATCCCCTGGCCGCCGCCGATACACATCGTCACGAGCGCGTAACGCCCGCCGATGCGCTTCAGTTCGTACAGCGCCTTGACCGTGATCAGCGCACCGGTCGCGCCGATCGGGTGACCGAGCGAGATGCCCGACCCGTTCGGGTTGACCTTCGCCGGATCGAGGCCGAGCTCCTGCGTGACCGCGCAGGCCTGGGCGGCGAACGCCTCGTTCGCCTCGATCACGTCGAGATCGGTGATCTTCAGGCCCGCGCGTTCGAGCGCCTTCTGCGTGGCCGGCACCGGGCCGATGCCCATGTATGCCGGATCGACCCCCGCGTGCGCATACGCGACGAGCCGGGCGAGCGGCTTCACGCCCTGCGCGCGCGCGGCGTCCGCGCTCATCATCAGCACGGCCGCGGCCGCATCGTTGATGCCCGATGCGTTGCCGGCCGTCACCGTGCCGTCCTCCTTCTTGAACACCGGGCGCAGCTTCGTGAAATCGTCCGCGCTCGCGTCGTGACGCACGTGCTCGTCGGTGTCGAACGCGACCTCGCCCTTCTTCGTGCGGATCGCGATCGGCAGGATCTGGTCCTTGAAGCGCCCTTCCGCGATCGCGCGCGCCGCGCGACGATGCGATTCCAGCGCCAGCGCATCCTGCGCGTCGCGCGAGATGCCGTACTTCGCCGCGACGTTCTCGGCGGTCACGCCCATGTGGATCGTCTGGAACGGGTCGTGCAGCGCGCCGAGCATCATGTCGACGAGCTTGCCGTCGCCCATGCGCTGGCCGAAGCGCGCGGCCGGCACCGTGTACGGCGCGCGGCTCATGTTTTCCGAGCCGCCGCCGATCGCGACGTCGGCGTCGCCGAGCATGATCGTCTGCGCGGCCGACACGATCGCCTGCAGGCCCGAGCCGCACAGGCGGTTCACGGTCAGCGCCGGCGTGTGCTGCGCGACGCCGCCGTCGATCGCCGCGACGCGCGCGATATACATGTCCTTCGGTTCGGTGTTCACGACGTGGCCGAACACGACATGCCCGACCGCATCGCCCGACACGTTCGCGCGCGACAGCACTTCGCGCACGACTTTCGCCCCGAGGTCGGTCGGCGAGAAATCCTTCAGGCTGCCGCCGAAATCACCGATCGCGGTACGGACACCGCTCACCACCACGACTTCTTTCGCTGCATTGCTCATCGTCTCACTCCGGTTCGTTCGCGCCCGCAGGCGCGGGGATACGTTGCGTTACATGTTCGGGTAATTCGGCCCGCCGCCGCCTTCCGGCGTGACCCATACGATGTTCTGCGTCGGGTCCTTGATGTCGCAGGTCTTGCAGTGCACGCAGTTCTGCGCGTTGATCACCAGCCGATCGCTGCCGTCGTCGTTCTTCACGAACTCGTACACGGCCGCCGGGCAGAAACGCCCCTCCGGCCCCGCGTACGTGCGCAGGTTCACGTTCACCGGTACGTTCGCATCCTTCAAGGTCAGGTGCGCCGGCTGGTTCTCTTCATGGTTCGTGTTCGAGATGAACACCGACGACAGCCGGTCGAACGTCAGCTTGCCGTCCGGCTTCGGATACTCGATCGGCGTGCACTGCGACGCCGGCTTCAGCATCTCGTGATCCGCATGCTTGTGGTGCAGCGTCCACGGCACGTTGCCGCCCATCAGTTTCTGCTCGATAAACACCATCGGCGTGCCGATGTAGAGCCCCTTTGCCATCCACTGCTTGAAGTTGCGCGCGCGGTACAGCTCGGTGTACAGCCACGACTGCTTGAACGCGTCTGGGTATGCATTCAGTTCGTCCGCCTGACGGCCGGCCTGCACCGCATCGAACGCCGCCTCGGCCGCCAGCATCCCGGTCTTGATCGCCGCGTGGCTGCCCTTGATCCGCGACGCGTTCAGGAAGCCCGCGTCGTCGCCGATCAGCGCGCCGCCCGGGAACACCGTCTTCGGCAGCGACAGCAGCCCGCCCGCCGTGATCGCGCGCGCGCCGTACGACACGCGCTTGCCGCCTTCCAGGAACGCGCGGATCGACGGATGCGTCTTGTAGCGCTGGAATTCCTCGAACGGCGACAGGTACGGGTTCGTGTAGCCCAGGCCCACCACGAAGCCGACCACGACCTGGTTGTTGTCCATGTGGTACAGGAACGAGCCGCCGTAGGTGTCGGACTTCAGCGGCCAGCCGGCCGTGTGGATCACGAGGCCCGGCTTGTGCTTGGCCGGATCGATTTCCCACAGCTCCTTGATGCCGATCCCGTACGCCTGCGGATCGGCGTTCGCGTCGAGCTTGAACTTCGAGATCAGCTGGCGGCCGAGGTGGCCGCGGCAGCCTTCGGCGAACAGCGTGTACTTCGCGTGCAGCTCCATGCCGAGCTGGAAGTTCTCGGTCGGCTCGCCGTCCTTGCCCACGCCCATGTTGCCGGTGGCGACGCCTTTCACGGAGCCGTCGTCGTTGTACAGGATCTCGGCGGCCGGGAAACCCGGGAAGATCTCGACGCCGAGCGCCTCGGCCTGCTGGCCCAGCCAGCGCGTGACGTTGCCCAGCGAAATCACGTAGTTGCCGTGGTTCTGGAAGTTGGCGGGCAGCGCCCAGTTCGGCGTGGTGACCGCGCTCTTCTCGGACAGGAACAGGAAGCGGTCTTCCGTCACCTCGACGTCGAGCGGCGCGCCGCGTTCCTTCCAGTCGGGGAACAGCTCGGTGATCGCGCGCGGGTCCATCACCGCGCCCGACAGGATGTGCGCGCCGATCTCGGAACCCTTCTCGAGCACGCACACGCCGATCTCGGTGCCTTTCTCGGCGGCCAGCTGCTTGAGCCGGATCGCCGCCGACAGCCCGGCGGGGCCGCCGCCGACGATCACGACGTCGTATTCCATCGATTCGCGCGGGCCGTATTGCGCGATCAGTTCATCTTTGGTCAAAGTTGAGTCTCCTCCTGCCGCAGTTCCCGATCAGAACTGGTCTTCCGTCAACGCGAGCACGCCCTCGTTGCCCTTCGTGCCGACGATCGACGCTTCGAGCGCGCCTGCCTGCACCAGCACCTGCTCCGCATAGAGCTGCGCGATCGCGATCTTCGCGTCGAAGAACGCCGGGTCGCTCGCGCGGTTCGCCTGCGCCGCCACCAGCGCGCGCGCCATCTGCCATCCGCACAGCACCACGCCCGCCAGCTTCAGGTACGGCACGCTGCCCGCGAACACCGCGTTCGGGTCCTGCTTCGCGTTCGCCAGCACGTAATCCACCACCGACGACAGCGCCTTCGCGCCCTTCTCCAGCTGCACCTTCATCGATGCGGCCGCCGCACCGTCCAGCTTGCCCAGCGCCTCGACCGTCCCGCCGATCTCCGCGATCAGCGCCTTCGCCACCGCACCGCCGTCGCGCAGCGTCTTGCGGCCCACCAGGTCGTTCGCCTGGATCGCCGTCGTGCCTTCGTAGATCGCCAGGATCCGCGCATCGCGGTAATACTGCGCCGCGCCCGTCTCCTCGATGAAGCCCATCCCGCCGTGCACCTGCACGCCCAGGCTCGCCACGTCGTTCACCATCTCCGTGCTCCAGCCCTTCACGACCGGCACCAGATACTCGTAGATTGCCTGATGACGCGCCCGCGTCGCCTCGTCCGAATGGCGGTGGGCAATGTCGCTGTGCGCCGCTGCCACGTAGGCCAGCGAGCGTGCGCCTTCGGTCAGCGCGCGCATCGTGCCGAGCATCCGGCGCACGTCCGGGTGATGGATGATCGTCACCGACTGCTTCGCCGACCCGTCCACCGGCCGGCTCTGCACACGCTCCTTCGCGAATGCCGCAGCCTTCTGGTACGCGCGGTCGGCCACGCCGATCCCCTGCATCCCGACGCCGAAGCGCGCCGCGTTCATCATGATGAACATGTATTCGAGGCCGCGATTCTCCTCGCCGACCAGGTAGCCGATCGCGCCGCCGTGATCGCCGTATTGCAGCACCGCCGTCGGGCTCGCCTTGATCCCGAGCTTGTGCTCGATCGACACGCAGTGCACGTCGTTGCGCGCGCCGAGGCTGCCGTCGTCGTTGACCAGGAACTTCGGCACGATGAACAGCGAAATCCCCTTCACGCCTTCCGGCGCGTTCGGCGTGCGCGCCAGCACGAGGTGGACGATGTTCTCGGCCATGTCGTGCTCGCCCCACGTGATGAAGATCTTGGTGCCGAACACCTTGTACGACCCGTCGCCCTGCGGCTCGGCGCGCGAGCGCACCAGCGCGAGATCCGAGCCCGCCTGCGGCTCGGTCAGGTTCATCGTGCCGGTCCATTCGCCCGAGATCAGCTTCGGCACGTAGCGCTGCTTCTGCTCGTCGGTGCCGGCCGTCAGCAGCGCCTCGATCGCGCCGTCGGTCAGCAGCGGACACAGCGCGAACGACAGGTTCGACGCGTTCAGCATCTCGATGCACGGCGTCGCGATCAGCTTCGGCAGCCCCTGGCCGTCGTATTCGGACGGGTGCTGCAGCCCCTGCCAGCCGCCTTCGACGAACTGGCGGAACGCTTCGCCGAAGCCCGGCGTCGCGGTCACGACACCGTCCTTCCAGCTGCTCGGATTGCGGTCGCCTTCGACGTTCAGCGGCGCCAGCACCTCGCCGCAGAATTTCGCGGACTCGTCGAGCACCGCCTGCGCGGTGTCGTAACCGGCGTCCTCGAAACCCGGCAGCTGCGCAACGGTGTCGATGCCCGCGAGTTCCTTCAGCACGAACAGCATGTCCTTGACGGGGGCGTTATAGCTCATGGTCGATGTTCCAAATCAGGCGGAAATTAGGGGTTCACCATGCGGTCCGATACGGCAAAATCGGCCAGCGAACGGCGATGTCCGGCAGATCGTAACGCCATGTTTCCGGATTCCCATTGTCATATTCGGCCCACCTGGTGACAAAATCGGCCACGGGATGCAACACGCTCAGTCCGGCTGCCCGTTGGGCCGGCGGGAAAAATAGTGCGCCGGCGAATCGCCGAGGGCCTTGCGAAACATCGCGATGAAGTTGCTGGGCGACGCATAGCCCAGCGCGTCCGACACCTCGGCGACCGGCCGGCCGCGCGCGAGCATGTCGAGACCGTGAGCGAGCCGCGCCTGCTGGCGCCACTGCGCGAAGCTCAGCCCCGTCTCCGCCACCATGAGCCGCCGCAGCGTCCGCGGCGACATCGTGCCGAACGCCGCCCACGCATCGAGCGTGCGCGGGCTGCCGGGCTCGTCGAGGACGGCCCGCGCCACGCGCGCAAGCCGGGGATCGCCCGGCATCGGCACATGCAGCGCCTCGCGCGGTGCGCGCCGGATCTCGTCATGGATCACCGCGGCCATCCGCTCGTGCTCGGGTGCCAGCGCCGCCTGCTTGTCCCAGTCGATCGCGCGATACGCCAGCGCCCGCAGCACCTCGCTGACGCCGATCACGCATGGCCGGACCGGCAAGCCCGCGCAGAACGCCGGCGAGGCCAGCAGCGCCCAGCCGCTCGGCGCGCCGCTGACCCGCACCCGGTGCGGCGCACCGGGCGGCACCCAGCCGGCGCGGCGCGGCGGCAGCAGCCACGCGCCATGCGGCGTATGCACATGAATCAATCCCGCCTCCACGCAGAGCACCTGACCGCGCGCATGCGTGTGCCAGTCGTACTCGCGCGTGCCAAGACGATAGGCGCTCGCCGGATCGTCGTTGCCGCGCAGCGCGATCAGCGCGGGGCCGTCCGGCCACTCGCTGAAATCGGGGAAGGTCGTCTCGGTCGCCGCGGCTTCTTTCATGTTGGCCAGTTTACGGCATTCGATGGCCATATGCCGTTATCGTGCGTGATCGCGATCACGGAACAATGTGCTCCGCACAGCGCCATTCGGCGCGATTTTCGGAGACGTTCAGATGCAGAAAATCCATGTCGCCATCGTCGGCGCGGGCCTGGGCGGCCTGTGCCTCGCCCAGGCGCTGAAACGCGCCGGCATCGCCTTCGACGTATACGAGCGCGATCCCGCGATCGACAGCCGCCAGCAGGGTTTCCGCGTCCGCATCGACGCAACGGGGCAGCGCGCGCTGGCCGCCAGCCTGCCCGCCGGGCCCTATGCGCTGCTTCGTGCGTCGGCTTCGCAGCGCACAGCCGGCACGCGGTTCCTGACGCCCCGGCTCACACCCGCCGCCGGGCGCGTGCCGGCCTGCTGGCAACCGGATCCGCCGGCATCGGAACCGGAAGACCTGGCCGACCTGAGCATCGACCGGCTGGCCCTGCGCGAGATCCTGATGGCGGGCATCGAGCACCATGTCCATTTCGCCCACGCGATCGACCACTACCAGGTGTTGCCCGACGGACGTGTGCAAGTGCTGTTCACACACGGCGATTGTGTCCATTGCGACGTATTGGTGGGCGCGGACGGCGTCAACTCGGCGATACGGTCGCAGCTTGCACCTGCCGCCGCGCCGGACGATACCGGCAGCATCTGCGTCTACGGCAAGACCCGGCTGCCGCAAGGCGACGAAACCGTGCTGCGCGGCGGAACCAGCGTGGTCTTTGCGGACGGCTGCGCCGCGGTCCTCGAGGACATGCGCTTCCGGGCCGACCTGCCCGCGCGCGCGGCGAGCACCGTGCCGCGCTGCCGGCTTTCGCCGCCGGACGACTACTTCTACTGGGCGCTGATCGGGCCGCGCAGTCGTTTCGGGCTGGACAGCCTGTCCGCAGTCGCGCCCCGCTTGCCGGCCGCGCTCGAGCAAGTCGCACGGCACTGGCACCCGGCCCTGCAGCGCCTGCTGTACGAAACGCCGCCGTCCGCCGTCGCCGCGCTGCCCGTTCGCCGCGGGCGACCCGACGTACCGCTGCCCGCCGGGCCCGTCACGCTGCTCGGCGATGCGATCCATGCGATGAGCCCCGCGGGAGGCGCAGGCGCCAACACCGCGCTCAAGGGCGCCGGCGCGCTGGCCGCCCTCCTGGCCGAGCACACGGGAAGCGGTCGCGGCGTCCGGCATGCCGTCGCCCGTTACGCCGAACGGATGCGCGTGTGGGCAACCGACGCCGTGGCCGCATCGGACCGCGCGGCCGCACTGCTGTTTTCCTGAAGTTTTCCTGATGCAGGCCGGCTTTCGCGCTCGATCCGAAGTCCCCGTCGATCGACGGCCCGTTGCATCCCGATCGGAAACAAGGCGAGCGGCCGCCGCGACGCTACGTGCGCCGCCGATAAGTGCCCGGCGTGCTCCCCGTCCAGTGCCGGAACGCGCGATGGAACGCGCTCGGATCGTCGAAGCCGATGTCGGCGCCGATCGCCGCGATCGTGTCGGGCGTGTCGGTCAGCCGCTGGATCGCGATGTCGCGCCGCAGTTCGTCCTTGAGCACCTGGAACGTCGTCCCTTCGGCGGCCAGGTGGCGGCTCAACGTGCGCACCGAGCAATGCAGGCTCGCGGCGGCTTCCTCGATCGTCGACAGGTCGGGCAACGCGGCCGACAGGTACTGCCGCACGCGATGGCACACGAGCTGTTCGCTGAACGACTCGAAGATCCAGTCGCCGGGCGCGCGCGCGAGGAACTTGCGCAGGTTGCGCTTGCTCTGCCGGATCGGCGCGTCGAGGTAGTCCGCGCTGAAGCGCATCAGCGTGCGCTCGCAGTCGAACGCCACGGAGCCGGTAAAGAAATACAGGTGGTCGACCGCATGGCGCGGCCGCGGGCACGCGAACTCGATCTGCAGCAGCGGGATCTTCTGCCCGATCAGCCAGGAGCACACGCCGTGCACGAGCTTGAGCATCAGTTCCTGGCCGAGCGCGCCAAGCGGGCCGAGGGCCGGATTCGGCCGGATCACGACCTGGCCGATCAGGCCATCGCGCTTCGATTCGACGAAGAAATCGTCGAGCAGGATATGGAAAAACTGCCCGAAACGATGCTGCGCCGTTTCGAGGTTGCGTGCGTCGAGCAGGCTCAGGCACAGGTACTTCAGCGTGCCGCCGCGCAGCGGGCGCGAGAAGATGCCGGGCATCTCGTCGTCGAGGTCGATCGCGAGCGTGCGGTACAGCGTCGAGAACTGCTCTTCCGTCACGCGCGCATGCGGTTCGCCGAGCAGCTCGATCGGGATGCCGGCCCCGCGCAGGTAGCGCTCGACCCCGTCGCGCTGCACGCCCGCGCTCGCGAGAAAGCCGTTGACGAGCGAGATCGGCACCGTCGCGCTCGGCGACGCCAACGGTCGGTCAGGCTGGGGGGAACTGGAATCTGGGCCGGTCATGGCGTACGCGTCCAACGAACCGCCGGCATTGTACTTGACCCGGCGCCGGCGGACGGCGCTCGCCACCCCGGCGCCGCGCTGCCGCCCCCGCATCAGTCCGCGTGGCTGAGTTCCCGGCGCAGGATCTTGCCGACGGTCGACTTCGGCAGGCGGTCGACGAAGCGGATCAGCTTCGGCACCTTGTAGGCCGCGAGGCTCGCGCGGCAATGCGCGATCAGGTCCGCCTCGGTGATGACGGCATCCTCCGCCGCGACGACGAACAGCTTGACGGCCTCGCCCGTGCGCGCGTCCGGCACGCCGATGCACGCGCATTCGGCGACGCCCGGCATCGCGGTCGCGACGGCCTCCACCTCGTTCGGGTACACGTTGAAGCCCGACACGATGATCATGTCCTTCTTGCGGTCAACGATCCTCAGGAAGCCCTGGTCGTCGAACACACCGACGTCACCCGTGCGGAAATAGCCGTCGGCCGTGAACGCGGCCGCGTTCGCTTCCGGTTTCCGCCAGTAGCCGCTCATCACCTGCGGCCCCTTCACGCAGATTTCACCGGCTTCGCCGATCGCGACTTCGCGATCCTGGTCGTCGAGCAGCTTCACGTCGGTCGACGGCAGCGGCAGGCCCGTGGTGCCCGTGAACGCGTCGATCGACTGCGGGTTGAACGACACCACCGGCGACGTTTCCGACAGCCCGTAGCCCTCGCGGATGAAGTTGCCCGTCACCGCCTTCCAGCGCGACGAGATCACGTCGATCACGGCCGCGCCGCCGCCGGCCGACAGCTTCAGCCGCGACCAGTCGACTTCCGCCAGGCGCGGATGGCCGGCGAGCCCCGCGTACAGCGTGTTCACGCCGACGAACACCGTCGGCCGCGCGGCCTTCAGCACGTCGATGAAGCCGTCCATGTCGCGCGGGTTCGCGACCAGCCAGTTCTGCGCGCCGATCACGAAGTAGGACAGGAAGTTCACCGTCAGCGCAAAGATGTGATACATCGGGATCGCCGTGACGACGACCTCCTCGCCCGGCCGCTGCGCATCGAACACGAACACGCCGAACTGCGCGATGTTCGCGACGAGGTTGCGATGCGACAGCGCGGCCCCCTTCGACAGGCCGGTCGTGCCGCCCGTGTACTGCAGCAGCAGCAGGTCCGCGCCGCCGAGCGGCACCGGCTCGCAGGCGAGCCGCTCGCCTGCGGCGAGCGCGTCCGCGAGCGCGATCGCGTCGCGCGGCAGCGCTTCGCGCACGGCGTCGGGCACGTCGACGACGCCGAGATCGCCGCGGCCCACGGTGAGCACGGTGCGGATGCGCGGCGTGTTGGCGATCACGTCCGCGAACGTGCGCGTCGAGCCGCCGCACACGACGATCGTCTCGACGCCCGCGTCGTTGAGCTGATGCTCGAGCTCGCGCGCCGTATAGAGCGGGTTCACGTTGACCTGGATCGCGCCGATCTTCGCGACCGCGACGAACGCGACCGGAAACGCGAGCACGTTGGGCAGCATCACGGCCACGCGATCGCCCTTGCGCACGCCCACGACCTGCTGCAGATAAGCGGCCAGCGCCGTCGACAGGCGGTCGACGTCGGCATAGGTGAGCGTGCGGCCGTACGCATGGAACGCCGGACGATCGGCGAAACGGCGCATCGCGTCGTCCAGCAGCGCATTCATCGAGGGATGGCGATCGGCGTCGATCTTGGCGGGGATCGAGCCGTACGACCCGGTCCAGTGTCTCTTGATCATGTAGGTATCCTTGTGCGGCCGGCGCGCAGGCTTCGCGCATCGCGGGAACCGCTCCCGGATCGATGCTGGCGCCGCTCGGTCGACGCCCCGTGCCGCTCGGGCGCGGGTCGTCTCACGAATGCCGACTATCGCTCGCCGGCCGTGCTTTGCAAATGATCGACGCGGCCGAAAAGATGATCGAAACGGACACGCAAGCAAGGCCATCGGAAGATCTTGCGCGACAAGACCGGTATTGCGGCCACGCTGGCCTTTCTGAACGAAGTCGCGTAGCCTCCGCGATTCTTCACTGCGAAAGCGCATCACCTCGATCTTCTTGCTCTATGTTGACGCTATATAAGTACGCGCTTGGCCCGATCCTGCTGGCTCAAGCACGTTGGTTACGCAAAACCGCGCTGCGCCTGCCCGAGGCCAACGGTCCCCGTAGAGGAAGCGAGGGCGCGGATGATGGTTCGACGGCGCCCCTGCGCATTCTGGTGGTCGGCGATTCTTCGGCGGCGGGCGTGGGCGTGGACGAACAGGAACATGCACTGGCGCAGCCGGTTGCACGGCTCCTGGCACGCGCCACGGGCCGACGGGTCGATTGGCAATTGATCGCGAAGTCCGGCGTCAATACGGACGAGGCGTTGAAGCTGTTGATGCGCAGCACGATCGGGCCAGCCGACTACCTCGTCACGGCGCTCGGCACGAACGACGTCACGTCCCAGCGCAAGCCGGGGCAATTCATCCGCGACTATATCGCGCTCGCGGATCATCTCGGACTGCGAACCGGCGCAGCCGGTATCGTCGTGACAGGATTGCCGCCGTTGCGCATCCTGCCGGCCGCACCGCATCCGCTGCGGTGGTACCTCGGCCGCTACGCCATTCGACTCGATCGGGCCTTGCGGCGCTGGGTCGACCTCCATCCCGCGCGACGTTACGTGTCGCTCGAGTGGGCCGCGAATCCATCCGAGATGGCAATCGACCGGTACCATCCCGGGCCGAATCAATATCGTCGATGGGCCGAACTGGTCACCGAGCAAATTCTGACGTTTCCGGCCCACGGGCGGCGGCCGGACTCAGGGTGAACCCGGTGGCGACCCGGCGCATTCGAGGGCAGAATCGCGTACCCGGAATCGGTATCGAATCGGACTCAGGACTCTCCCATGCTGCGCGACGCGCCGTTGAAACCGGCCAAGACACGGCCCCCCGGCGATCGGTCGCCCGACGCCGCGCTGCCCGCCATGCTGCGCGAGAAGTGCTTCTCGCCGTCCAAGCTCGCGGTCCTGCTGCAGGTCGCGTCGGACTTGGGGCTCGACGCCGGTGCGGTGCTGGCGGGGACCGATCTCGATCCCGCCGCGGTCGCCGATCCGTTCACGCTCACGTCGCCGCTGCAGTTCCTCACGGCCGCGAGCAACGCGATCCGCGCCTACGGCAACCCGGATCTCGGCGTGCGGGTCGGCCACCGGCTGCACGTGTCGAGCTACGGGATGTACGGCTACGCGATGCTGTGCTCGGCATCGCTCGCGCACGCGTTCGAATCGGCCGTCAAATATCACCGGCTCGCGAACGGCATGCTCGCGATCCGCTGGGTCGTGCAAGACGACTCGGTGTCGTGGCTGTTTCCCGATCGGGAAACCATGCCGCTGCCCTGTCTCGACGAGCCGCTGTACCGCTTCCTGATCGACATGCAGTTCGCGCTGCACGTGACGATCATCAAGGACGTGATGGGTGCGTGGTGCGTGCCGGCGCGCGCGCAGTTCGGGCAGCCGCAGCCGGCGCACGCTGCGCTGCTGGGCGATGCGCTCGAATGCCCGATCGCGTTCGACCAGCCGCATCATGTGCTCAGCTACCCGGCCGCGTGGCTCACGCGCGCGCCGCAGCTCGCGAATCCGATTACCGCCGCGCAGGTGTCGTCGCACTGCGCGAGCCTGCTCGACGAATTGCGCAGCCAGGCCGGCGTCACGCGGCGCGTGTACCAGGAGCTCACGCGCACGCCCGGACAATTCCCCGACATCGACGCGATCGCGGCGATCCTGTGCATCACGTCGCGCACGCTGCGCCGCAAGCTCGAAGCCGAAGGCACCTCGTACAGCGAACTGCTGGCGAGCGTGCGCAAGGCGCTCGCGATCGACTATCTCGGCACGACCACGCTCAGCACCGAGGACATCGCATCGACGCTCGGCTTCAGCGACGCGGTGGGGTTCCGCCACGCGTTCAAGCGCTGGACCGGCATGACGCCGAGCGAGGTGCGGCGCAACAAGCGCGGCGGTTGAGCGCGGAAGGCGACGGCGCTCAGCGCCCGTCGCCGGTTGCAGGCGCGGCCACGGCCAGCGCGAACTCGAACACCGCGCCCCGCCCGGGCCGGTCGACCAGCCGGATACTGCTGCCGTTGAGCGCCAGCATCCGGTGCACGATCAGCAACCCGAGCCCGCCGCTCGTCACCGCGCCGCCGCTCATCGGCCGCTGCGGCCGCTGGAACAACCCTTCGCGCCGCGCCGCCGGAATCCCTTCCCCGGTATCGGCCACGGTCACGAGCACGCGGTCGCCGCGCGGCTCCAGCGCGACCTCGACCTCGCCGTGCGCCGGCGTGTGCCGCAGCGCGTTGTCGAGCAGGTTGGTCAGCACGCGCTCGATCATCCCGAGATCGGCCGACACGACCGGCACCCGCGCCGGCATCCGCGCATGCAGCGCGACGCCGCGTGCCTGCGCGGTCAGCTCGAACTTCTGGAACACGTCCTGCACGAGATCGACGAGCGAGAACGGCTCGCGTTCGGCCTGCACGCCGCCCGATTCGAGGCGTGCGAGCTCGAACAGCGCCTGCGCGAGCCGCCCGACCTTCGCGCTTTGCGCGAGCGCGATCGACAGGTAGCGCCGCCGTTCGGTGTCGGCGAGCGTGTCGGCCTTCAGCGACAGCGTTTCCAGGTAGCCGTGCAGCGACGTCAGCGGCGTGCGCAGGTCGTGCGAGATGTTCGTGATCAGCTCGCGCCGCTGCTGGTCCTGGTGCGTGAGCGCGCGCCACTGGTCGCCGATCCGGTCGGCCATCTGCGCGAACGCGGATTCGAGCACGACGATGTCGTCGCCGCGCCGGCCCGGCCGCGAGCGCGGCACCGGCGGCTGCGTGTCGGGCGCGCCGTTCGCGTCGAAGCGGCGCATCGCGTCCGTCAGCCGGCGCAGCGGGCGCGTGATGAAGCTGAACGCGGTGAGGCCCGCGAGCAGGCCCAGCAGCGCGACGAGCGCCATCGACCACAGCGTCGTGCGCAGCACGTTGCCGGCGTCCACGCGCGCGGCCAGCCGGTCGTGCGCCTCGCCGAGCAGCACCACGTAGATGTAGCCCGACGGCGGCTGCCCCGCGCGCTGCAGCGGCGCGGCGCTGAAGACCTTGCGTACGTCGGGGCTGCGCGGGTCGTCGCCGAGAATCGGCAGCGCGTCGCCCGCGATGAAGCGCTGCACGGGGGCGAGATCGACGCGGTCGCGCTTCACGTGGCCGGGCGGCGCATCGTCGCCCTTGATGCGCCCCGCGTTGTCGAGCAGATAGACCTCGACGCTCGGGTTCACGCCCATCAACTGGCCGAACAGCGTGCGCACGGCGTCCGGGCGCAGCCCGTTCGCGTCCATCAGCGGCGTGATGTTCGCGATGTGCGCGGCGAGGTCGCGCGACAGCCCCTGCACGACTTCCTGTTCGCGCATGTCGTTCGCGCGGATCTGCAGCCACGCCGACGCGCCCGAGCACGCGAGCAGCAGCACCGAGAACACGAGCGACAGCCGCTGGGTGAGGGTGAGCTTCATCATCCGTCCCGCTGGCCCGGCGCGGCGAGCTTGTAGCCGCGGCCCCATACGGTGAGGATCCGCACGGGCTCCGCCGGATCGGCCTCGATCTTCGCGCGCAGCCGGTTGATGTGGGTGTTGACCGTGTGTTCGTAGCCTTCGTGCTGGTAGCCCCACACGGCATTGAGCAGGTCCATCCGCGAGAACACCTTGCCCGGGTGCCGCGCGAAGAAATACAGCAGGTCGAATTCGCGCGGCGTGAGGTCGATGCGCGCGCCGTCCACGCTCGCTTCGCGCGCGATCGGGTCGATCGCCAGCCCCGCGACGTCGAGCGTGCCCGCATCGATCCGCGAATCGCGCGCGAGCGCATCGACGCGGCGCAGCAGCGCCTTCACGCGCGCGACGAGTTCGAGCACCGAGAACGGCTTGGCCAGATAGTCGTCGGCGCCGAGCTCGAGGCCGAGGATCCGGTGCACCTCGCTCGAGCGCGCGCTCGTGATGATGATCGGCGTGTAGCGCGTCATCGCCCGCGCGCGCCGGCAGATTTCGAGGCCGTCGACGCCCGGCAGCATCAGGTCGAGGATCAGCGCATCCCAGCCGCCCTGCTCGAGCAGGCGCAGCCCTTCGGCGCCGTCCGCGCTGTGCACGACCTCGTAGCGCTCGTCGCGCAGGTGCAGGCTGAGCACGTCGGCGATGTCGGCGTCGTCCTCGACGATCAGGATGCGTTTCGGTTGGTCCTTCGGATGGTCCATGTCGGAGCGGCGCCGCACGCGGCGCGTCGGGGTCTCGGTCGGGGTCGGATGGCGGCGGATGCCGCGCTGCCGCCATTGTGCAAAATTTTGCGGCGGCAAGTGATCACGATTAGTTTAACTTTTAGCGTCACATGCGCTGTGAGCCAGTACCCGCAAGGTTTTCCGCTCCGGTCCTTGAAACGCAATCTTCCTTGCCCCGGTTCGAACACTAAATAGATAGGCGCTAGTGTTCCGTCCCAAAAATAACTTTACATGGAATTGTGTTGCTCTATGATCAAGCGAAATTAAGTGGAGGTGATCATGGCGCGCAAGAGAATCGAGGTGGTGATCTCGGAACTGGAGCGGGAGCAATTGCTGTCGATGAGCCGCTCGCGTTCGCTGCCTCATTCGCTGGTGCGCCGGGCAAAGATTGTCCTGATGGCGGCTGACGGCCGTACGAACCAGGAAATCGCGGCGCAATGTGAAGTAACGTCTCCTGCGATCACGCACTGGAAGAAGCGGTTTGTCGCGCATGGGCTCGCCGGTCTGCATGACGAAGCACGCCCGGGGCGACCGCGCGCGCATGACGATGAAGCCGTGGCGGAGTTGCTGGCGAAGGTACTGCATGAGAAGCCGGACGGGGCAACGCACTGGAGTGTGCGTTCTGCTGCTGCGCAAACGGGTATTTCGAAGAGTTCGGTGGCCCGGTATCTGTCGCTGTTCGGTGTCCAGCCTCATCGCTCGAAGAGCTTCAAGCTTTCGACTGATCCGTACTTCGTCGAAAAGGTGCGCAATATTGTCGGGCTGTATCTGAGCCCGCCGACCAACGCCTTGGTGCTGTGTGTCGACGAGAAGAGCCAGTGTCAGGCGCTCGAGCGTACGCAGCCGGTGTTGCCGATGGGGCTGGGCTACCTCGAAGGTGTGACGCACGACTATATACGGCATGGCACGACAACCTTGTTTGCAGCGCTCAATGCGGCGACTGGCGAAGTCATCACGCAATGCAAGCCGCGTCATCGACATCAGGAGTTTCTGGCGTTTTTGAATCACATTGATCAAGCGGTTCCGGAAAATCTTGACGTGCATCTGATCGTCGATAACTACGCAACACACAAGCACCCGAAGGTCAGGACATGGCTGGCGAAGCACCCGCGTTATCACATGCACTTCACGCCGACGTATTCAAGCTGGCTCAATCAGGTGGAGCGCTGGTTTGGCCTGATCACACAGCAGGCCATCCGGCGCGGCTCTTTCAAAAATGTGCGCCAGCTGATTGCCAGCATCGAGCGCTATGTTGAGCAGTACAACCAGCACAAACGTCCGTTCGTCTGGACGGCAACCGCCGATTCCATCCTTCAGAAAGTGGCTCGGCTATGCAAAGTTATTTCTGGGACGGAACATTAGGACATTTGAACGTCGACTCCGTTCAGATAACGGCCTTCCGTGCGCGGATCGACCGTTAATCGGGGGCGCCGCGACCGAGCGACTGAGGAAAGAGCTACAACCCCAATGATCCGAGACGATCGATGAAGTCGGTGGACCGGCCCCCCGCGAAAACCGGACACGGGGTAACGCATAAATTATGAGGTTGTCTTCTGCCTATGTTTAAACCTAACCACAACGTAGAACCGGTCGAGGTTCTGACCCAGCCGGAGCAGCGCCGCCGGCGTTCTGTCGAGGAGAAGCTCGCGATAGTGCGCGAGACGTTCGAGCCCGGCGCGACGATTTCCGGTGTTGCGCGTCGCCATCAGGTGAATGCCAACCAGGTCTTCGCCTGGCGCAAGCTCTATCAGGATGGAAGCCTGTCGGCCGTCAGTGCCGGCGAACAGATGGTCCCGGCATCGGACCTGGCCGAAGCGATGAAGCAGATTCGTGAACTCCAGCGGCTGCTGGGCAAAAAAACGATGGAAGTGGAAATTCTCCGCGAAGCAGTGAGTACGGTCGAGCAAAAAAATTGATTGCGCGCTCACCATTGCTGCCGGGGGACGACCGTTGAAGACGGTCTGTGAAGTCCTGGGTGTGTCGCGCGCGAATCTCGCGGTCAAGTCGAAGCGTCCTGCTGAGTGGGACGACCGGCGCAAGACGCCCGTTCTGGATGACATGCCGCTCGTCACCGAACTGCGAGAGCTGGTTGCCGACCTGCCCACGTACGGCTACCGGCGCGCATGGGCGTTGCTGTGGCGAAGCCGGGACGCGCTGCCTTCGACTGGAAATCAGCAATGAACCAGTTTGCTATTCTGTTCGGCGAGCGATTTACGCAGGCGCGCGGGTAACCTGTTGTTCAACCGCCTCGCCCACAAAAATGCGGACAGGTTCCCCGTCAAAAGTCCGCAGAGCAATGGGATGGCCGAGAGCTTCGTGAAGACGATGAAGCGTGATTACGTTTCGTGGATGCCCAAGCCCGACGCCAGACCGGCGCTGCAGAACTTGGCCATTGCGTTCGACCACTACAACGAATCGCATCCGCACAGCGCCTTGAAATACCGCTCGCCACGCGAGTTTCGCCAGCAAGCAAATTCTCCAACCCAAGCGTGACCGCGTGTCCGGTCATGCAGGGGCAAGTCCACCGTCAACTGGACATCTTGCCAGTAGCTTTGTTTGATCGTTTGCTCCCGCTCTCTACAGCGAACCGATTTTAGACGCCCCCATGTCTCGATTGGCGTGGTGCGGATGTTCGCGTCATCAAATGTCGCTGGCCAGCGGCTCAATCAGTTGAATGTCGCTCCAGGCTCCGACTCGACGCGGAGACCACTTTTTCAGCACCGTCCACGGCTCGATATGAATGCGGACGACTTTCGAGATGTTCGCATGAACCCGGAACCCGTTCAGATGTCCGATTTTCGACCCATCATAAGCTGACCGATGGCCGGAAATCCAGCGGCGGCGGCGATGGCTGCCACGGCGATCGCAAGCCCCGAGCGGCACTGTAGCACCCCATTCATCCACGCTCTCCGTCCGGTTGCAAACCACAACCGGACGGTCGACAGGCCGATCAACCTCAATTGCTAAAGATCAGACCGCGAGCGGCGCCATTGACGTAAATCCGGCCATATGTTCTCCAGTCGCCGGCCATTACCCCGGAGTCGCCGAACTGGTGCGCGTCATCGTTGAAGCGCGCCCACGTTGCACCACCGTCGTCGGAATGGTAAATGCCCCAGACTCCATTCAACGTGCCTTCTACGTAGACCGCGGCCGAGTACGGCGAACCGGTCCTTGCTTTGCCCAAGCCGATCACGGTAGCGCCCGGTGTGTCGTTGGTCGACGCAAAGACGCTGAGCTTCGTCCAGGTCGCCCCCGAGTCCACCGAGTGGTACACGGCCGTGCCGTCGGCCAGCCAGAGATCGCCCTCGACGTTCGGATTGACCGCCATCGACGTATCCCGCCACGAATTCCAGGCGAGGTTTGCATTCACCGAGCCCTGGCTCAGCGTGAACGTGTGGCCGCCGTCGTTCGAGACGTAGATCTTGCCGCGCTGCCAGCTCCACGGTGCGCCGCCGGAGTCGTAGGCATAGACCTTGTTCGGGTTCTTGCGGTCGGCGGCCAGGCGGTAGGCACGCGGGAAGCCGTTCCAAGTGGCACTGAATGCCGGCAGGTTGGTCGTCGTCCAACTGCCGCCATTGTTTGTCGTGTACGACGGCACCGAGTCCGGCGGTGCCCAAGTTACGTTGTTGCGGGACGGGACGACCAGGTTGCCGACGTTGCTCTGGCTTGCCGCTGCGCCGTTGGGCAGCGACGCAAACGTCGACCAGCTATTGCCGCTGTCGCCCGACCAGAAGCCCTTGGTGGCATGGCCGTTGGCGTTGTCGACGCCCGCGGCGGCGATATACGTCGGATCGGACCACGACATATCGGCCGAATTGCCGCTGCTCCACGTATTCAAGGGGCCTTTCGTCGGCCTCGTCGAGAGATCCGTATTGACCCACGTGCCGATGTCGCCGGCGCTGTTGATGAAGTTGTACGACGCACCGGGCGGCGCAGTGACGAGGGCCAGCGTCACGGTTTCCTCAAGGTTGTCGACCTTGGGGCTCCAGGTCGGCGTGGGCGACGAGGCATTCATGGTTTCACAGATGCCGCCGCCGTGGACGTGCATGATGTGGTCGCGGTTGGCCGGGTCGATGGTGACGCCCTCGACCCAGCCGGCGCAGCCACCCGCGGCAATGCCGGTATGCGGCATGCCGGCCTCGATTTCGCGCCACGTGCTGCCGCCGTCGTCGGATAGCTGGATGGTCTTGCTGGTGTCGCTCCAGCCGGTCATGCCCAGTGCGATGCGGGCGGACGAGCCCAGACCGGAGACGGACAGGCCGCCAAAGCCGTCGCTGCTGGAGCTGTTGAGCAGCGTCCAGTTGCTGTTGTTGCTGCCGCCGAACTTGTAGAGATAGCTCGGTCCGCCGATGCCCTGGCCGACGCCCGCGTTGAACACCACGTAAAAGGTGCCGTCGGAAGTGCGCACGACGTGCGGGATGTAGTAGCCGGACACCGTGGGCGGGACGGGCACCGGCGTCCACGAGAAGCCGCCGTTGGTGGACTTGTACAGGGTCGACGTCAGGCCCGCCGCGTTGGCGTAGTCCGGGGCGACGGTGGCCCACATGATCCAGGTCGGCTGGCCACTACCCTTGCCCGACGTATCGAAGATCACCTGTTCGACGCCGATCGGGGAGCCGCCGCCGCTGATCGTGGCGGAGGACAGACCCGTGACCTGCGCCCACGTGCGGCCCGAATCGCCACTCTTCCACAGGCCGGCCGTGCGCGATCCGTAGAACAGCGTCGAGGGATTGTTGGGGTCGACCTGCAGGCGCTCGCCGGTGGCCCGGCCGTTGTCGTTGCCGCCTACGGGGAACGGCAGGTCGTAGTGCGTCCAGGTGTTGCCACGGTCACTCGAGATGTAGATGCGGCCATTGTGACCCTGCGTCACGGTAATGCCGGTCATCATGTAGACGAGCTGGTCATTGTTCGGATCGAGCGCGAGGCTTTCGACGCCGTGGAAATCGCCCTCGCCTGCGCCGAAACCGATGCCGTCGGTGATGGGCGTCCACGTCGAGCTAGTCGCGTTCCAGCGGTACGCGCCACCGACGTCGGTACGTGCGTACAGCAGGCTCGCGTTGGCTGGATGGTAGATCAGGCCGGTGACATAGCCGCCGCCACCCCACTTGACGCTGGTCCAGCTGGCCGCCGGCAGGTTGCTGCCGCTGCCATTTCCGCCGATCTGACCACGATTGGCGGCTGCATTGGCACCCCCATTGGTCACGCCTGTCGTGCTATCGGATCCGCCACCACAGCCCCATAACGTACACGCCATCGCCGCAGCGGCAATCCATCGTTGAGAAAACACGGTCATCGGAGAAATCCTTAAAGGAAGAGGTCCATCGCAGGGCCCGCCGTCGGGCCCTGCATGATCAATTCGCCATGAGCGATGCAATCTGCGCAGCGCTGAGCGCGCCGCGATAGATACGGAAATCGTCGATCAAGCCGTTGAACGTGGCGTCGGCACTGTATTGCGATTTGCCCAGCCAGTTCTGCGTGGTACTGCCCAAGCGGAACGGCGCCTGGAACATCGCCGTGTTGGTACTGACGGGCGTGCCGTCCACGTACATCGTGCCGGTCGAACCCGATAGCGTGACGGCCACATGCACCCATCGCTTGCTCGGCAGCTCGGTGGGGGCGTCGATGATCTGTTCCGGAGGGCCGTCACCGGGGCCGTTGGCCGTCATGGCGAAGCGCATGCCAGCCCAGCCGTTGCGCAACCGTCCGCGCGGCGTGAACATCATGTAGCGGTGGAAGCCCGTGCCGAAGTCGAACAGGCGTGCCCACGTTTGCGAGCCGTTCCAGAACACCCAGCTGGCGATGGTGAAGTCCGACACATCGACCAGCAGATCGTCGGGCAAGGCCACATACGCGCCCGAGCCGTCGAGCGAGACCGCGCTGCCGCTGCGCCCCACTGCCCACGTTGCGCCGTTGAGCGTGCCATTGCGCCCGTTGCCCGAGCGATCGGCGGCCGTGATGCCGCCGCCTTCATCAAACGCGAGGTGCGCGAGCAGCTGCTGCGCCGTGATCACTTTCACTTCGTTGGAGAGCGCCGATTCGCCCGCAATCGTTTGCGCTATCACGACATAAAAATACGTGCCGGCACCGGCTGGCATATCGGTATAGGTCAGCAGATCGGTGATACCGCTCCGGATGGTGCTGTACGGTCCGCCGGCAATGGTGGCGCGCTTGACGTTGTAGCTGATGGCGTTGCTGCTGCCCCACCACGACAGCACCACCTTGCCCGCGCTGGCGTAGCCGGTCAGGCCGGTCGGCGTTGCGGCAGGGGTGCCGGGGTCGAGCGTGCAGGTAAGCGTGCCGTAGCCAAGCTGATCGAAGCCGCCACTGTTGGGGCCATAGTTGCCGCCGCCGCCTTCCGGCGCCACAAGCTCGGCAGCGCGCTTGGTGTAAGGCGCCGCCAGGCCTTTGCGGTTGATGTAATGGTTGGCCACCAGTGCCCAGCAGGGCCGCCCCAGGGCGTCGCCTTGCCCGCCGGCGGCGAACTGCGTCTGGATGACGCCGGCGCTGTTCTGGTACGTGACGAAAGGCATCGTGTAGAACGCGCCGTCTGCCTGCTTCAGGTTGGCCTTGGCCACGTATTCCGCGCCCGCCAGAAAGCGATTGTTGTCATAGCCATACAGGTCGATGCCCTGATTCCACGCCATCTCGCAAATGGCGCCCGTCAATGCAATGCCGAGCGTGCTGTGGCCCTGGTCCCGGCCGGCTTCCTGCCATTGCCCGAGGTTGCCGGGGTGCATGTAGTACACGGCTTGCCGGATACAGCCGTTGCTGCCGCCGGTCTTGAAATGGGTGACGGCCTCGTCGACAAGCTCGGCATCGTCACACAGCACGCCGATGGCCAGGATGCATGCGATGTTGGCCAGGCCCCAGTTGGCCCAGTAGTGCGTGTCCATCGCGGTGCCGATACGGGTCAGGAAAGCATGGCTGACCGGGTAGAACACCTTGCGCATCATCGCCTGGAATGCGGCGAGTCCAGCCGCGCTCCAGCCGCTGTAGCCGCGCATGATTTCGGCCGCGTTGGCAAACTCGTAGCCGTAGATGCCGGCGGCCAGCGCCACGTCGCTGCCGCCAAGCGTGGTCAGCGTCGCGGCCCACTGGTCCAGGTACTCGATGGCCTTGTCGGCGTATTGCTTGTCGTTCGACACCTTCCAGCGCAGCGCGTCGCCATAGGCGGCGGCGATGTCGTTGTAGAGGGCGCCGTAGTTCTGGCCATGCGTGGGATCATTGCCGCGATAGATGCCGACCTGCGGGTTCGGCTTGTTCGTCAGGCGCGTGTGACCGTTGGCGACGAGCACGTTCCAGCTATCGATCCACGGGGAAGCGTGCGCGCCGACTTTAGTGCGCATGCGCTCGAAATCCGCCTCGGTATGCAGCAAGCCAGGATGCGTGAAGGTGCGGGTTTGGGCAGTGCCTGCCGACGTCGCACCTGCGTCGATACCGCCAGAAGTCGGAGCAACTCCGGACGCCTGGGCGCTGTTGTTTGCCGATGTACGCTCACCGTCTGTAACCGCGTTACCTCCGTCACCGCCGCATCCGGCCAGAAGCGTTGCACCGAGCCCCATCACGAAATGGCGTCGTGCAATGTTCTCGATGTCGTCGAGTGGGACGATTTCCTCGAACAGCATCGTCGGTGCTCCCTTGTCTCGCATGTCTAGATCCCCAGCTTTTTAGCTATAGTCAGACAAAAATGTACTAACCGGTCCGTATTTATCAGAAACGGGTAGCATTCTAGCCAGTGTGATAGGGATCCAATCAAGCGGAAAATAATAAATTCACCAATGACATGCACTTGTCACATAAGCGTCCGGCGAACCCATCCCGTGGTTAAGCCGGTTCTGGCTTCCAGTTCTGGGGTAAGAGTTCGTCGAGCCGAGCTGCCGGATGCACCGGCAGCCGCGCAAGGACGTCCTTAAGGTAGACGTAGGGATCGTGGCCGTTCATCTTGGCCGACTGAACCAGGCTCATGACGGCGGCAGCGCGGCGGCCGGCTCGCAACGAGCCCGCGAACAGCCAGTTGTTTCGGCCGATGGCGATCGGACGGATCTGGTTTTCGCACCAGTTGTTATCGATCGGGACTTGCGGATCGTCGAGGTAACGCGTCAGCGCGGCCCATCGTCGTAGGCTGTAGTCGAGCGCCTTTGCGATCGCGGTACCTTCGCTTACGCGGCTCCTTTGTTCGATCATCCACGCATGCAGCGCATCGGCGATCGGTTGAGCACGTCGTTGCCGCATTTCCAGGCGAGATGGCGCGGCCAGTTGCTGCACTTCGCGCTCAATCTCGTAGAGCTGGCCGATGTGGTTCAAGGCGTCCTGCGCAATCTGGCTTTTGTTCGCGACATGCAGGTCGTAGAACTTGCGCCGTGCGTGCGCCATGCAGCCCAGTTCGGTGATGCCCTGTGCAAACAGCGCTTTGTAGCCCGTGAAGTCATCGCACACGAGTCCGCCCCGCCAATCATCGAGGAATGCCCTCGCATGCTCGCCTGATTGAATCGCCCCGGAAATGTAGGAGACTTTAACGCTGGGCTGTAACAGGAGCATTGAAGGATGGAAAGCGAAAGCAAAGCAAAGAAGCCGACCGGGGCGCGGTATTCTGAGGAGGTTCAGGAGCGCACCGTGCGGATGGTGTTCGATCACCTGGGCAGGCACCGGTGACTGGATCAGCGTCTCGCATTGCTGGCACACCCACTTGCCGCGCACGTGACGCTCGACGGTAAAGACGCCGGGCGTGTAATCCAGCTTCTCGCTGACGTCTTCACCGATCCGCTTGAGCTGACACCCGCACGCGCACGTAGTGGACGCCGGCTCGTGACGCACTTCCACGCGCGGCAGATTCGCCGGCAACGGCGCGCGGCGCGATTGCTTACGCGGCCGAGGGCACTGTCTGCTCACTTGACACCGGCCTGCTAATGGGTGTCCACCTACTCTTAAGTGGACACGTTACTCCCAAGCCCCTTAGCTCAACTCAAGACGGGTTCGCCGGACGTTTACGGAAAAAATGGCGTTGGTACGTCTGACACTCAAACATCGGCAGTCTGCCGTAGATTCGCCCCAGTCGCCCGTCGGCGATGTGACCGCTGCCACATCGCGTGCCCAGTGATCGCTCACGGATAATTCGCCGCGAGTCTTGTGAACTCGTGGCGATTACATGACGATCACATGTTCAATCAGCATGACTGATGACAGATAATCACATATCAATCAGTAATCCCACATAACCGGTACGAAACGGTAGCTTTCACCGTTCTTTGCAATGTGACCGATGGACGGGAACGCAACATGCGCTGCGGCCAGCAGAGCGCCGGTTCTCGCTGCGTCGTCGAACAGCGCGATGCGCACGTCCACGGCCGCTTCGGGATCGTGCTCGAAGCCGTTTTGCCATGCAGGATTATCGAAGTTGACTTCGAATATCGCGTCGCCCACGAAGGTCAGCTTCTCGTCGTTCGATGCGATGTCCACGACGCAATGCCCCGGCGTGTGGCCGCCCGTGACGCGCGCCGACACGCCCGCAGCAACTTCTGTGACCTGATCGAACTGCACGATGTTTTCGCTGTAGAGTTTCACGAATTTTTCAGCGGCTTTGCGGAGCGCCGGGGGAACCGTTTCCGGCATCACCGTCTTGCTGAAATCGGGATTTTTCCAGAACGCGACTTCCGCGGCCGACACGTGAATGCGCACGTCCGGGCGCAGCCTGGCCTTGACACCGTCGACGTTCAGGCCGCCGACGTGATCCATGTGCATATGCGTGATCACGATATCGGTGATCGCAGCCAGGTCGATCCCGGCCGATTCCAGGCGCATCACCGACTGCCCCGCGCGCGTGAAGTATTCGAAACCATCGCCTACGCCGGAGTCGATCAAGATCAATTGTTCACCGCTGCGCACGAGCGCGATATTCAGCGCCCAGTCGAACATATCGCGCTGCAGAAAACGACCATCGAACCATTCGTTGCGATCCGCTTCGCTCACGTTGGTGGACATGGTGGACGTCGGCAACGGCAGAACACCATCGCTGATCAGAACGACATCGATGTCCCCCACGCGCACGGCGTAACGAGAAGGCACGAGTTCGCCCGAACCTTCCTTGCCGAGGTTGGCGGTAACGGGCTGCACATTTCGCGTTGTTTCGCTCATTTTCAATAGTCCTGTTGATCAAGTTGAACAAGCCACGCTGCGCGGCAGGGTTCACGAGTACGATCACGAATTCCGCATGATTTGTTTTACTCACAGTCGACCCGCGCGTGACGGATTGTAGTAACGGAGAACGAACACCAGTAGCATTGCGAATGCGCACACCATGTTGTCGGAACGGCAACGATCGACAGCGCACAAGCGACAAGAGATAACGCGAGCCGCCACTTTGCCGGGCAACAGTTCCACATGAACGTCCTCTTCCGTGGAGCGCTTCTTTCGTTGGTGCCCGTCTCCAACGCCAACAGCACCCTGCATTCGTCTTCACAGCCAATCGAAGCCCCGGCGTGCTCAGAGAACAATGCAGTTCTCGTCAACCGGCTCGTAAACGTTGCTCGTCTCTCCGATCATGTCCAGGAGCTCACGCTCGATCTGCTGGCAAATTCGTGTGATCGGGACGTCGTTCGCACTTCCTTCGAACGGGTTTTCCGTGCTTTCGCCCACTTGCTCGAGCACGAGATACATCCAGGAGATCATCGCGCTGAACGGAACAACCAGCCAATACATGTTGTTATGCATGAAGCCCGACACGCTCCCATCAAGCTTCTCGAACTCGGTGAAAATTCCGAATGGAAGCAGGAGGCAAAATGACCGAACGAAGAGCTTGTTGATAACAGCATATTGTCGCGGATAAGGATAGTCCTTGATCCGTTCCGCCCGTCCTTGCTGCTCGAAGAATCCCTTGATCGACCTTTCAAACTCCATATAGAAAATCTCGTCGATCTTGTCGATTTCGAGAAAGCGTTTGATCGTTGCAGATTGCGATACCAGCAATCGCGTCGTCTTGTTCTCAGCCGCCAACAGCGATTCGATCTCGGCCTGCGGCAAATATCGCTCGAGCGCCTGCTCCAGCGACGTTTCCCACTCCGGCACGCGGTAATGCTTGTGTCGGTATTCCGCGTTGGACGCGTTGCCGGAGCTTTCCCAAATCTTAGGGCTTCTCAGCTGATATCGAAGCGCCGTCAACCACGCACAGTGCCGGAAGACGATCGCCCTCCCGACAGCCGGGTCCGCCGGAAAATCCCGGCTCATCACGCCCAGGAATCGACTGCCGTTCAGGATGTCAGTCCAGATCTGCTGCGCGTCCGCTGCCCTGTTGTAGGTCTGTACGTTCTTGAAGCCCACGATAAACGACGTGGCCGTACCCAGCAACACCACAATCGACAGCGGGATCGACGGCCACTCCAATCCGAGAAACCGATAAAGAACAATCGGCAACGAACCGCATGCCAGCAAAGCGTAAAGTTGCCGTCTCGACCAGTAGACAAACTTGGGCAGCGTGTACGACTTCCCCAGGTGCATGCTGTTAACTCCCAGCGGACAAGCAGTTGATCGAGGTGGAATTCAGACGGTCATCCGCGCGACACGGAATTTCACCGGCACCGCGAAGCCCCTGACGCCCGGATAAGGTGTCGACAACATCGAGATTCGGCTGCTGTCTCCGAACAGCCGGCTTTGTCGCGACATCGGCTTCTCAATACTGGCGTTCGCAGGGAGACGATCACCTTGCCGCGTCGGTCGAAACCGGAAGATTCCGGAGGGTATATGGGTGGAAAAAGAGCGGCCAATGGGCATTGCAGCCGCAACCGAGCACGCCTTTTCCACACGGGTGGAATCGTAGGATGGTCACGATTCCCGCGGTAGCCACGTTGAGAGACTCACGGTGTTGTTCAAAAGGCAACAATCCGTGCGCAGGACCATTCATTCGACTTGAGCCCTATCGCACGGCGATCGTCATCGACATTTCACGCGACCGCATCGGAAATGCACAAATTCAGCCCGGACGACCAACCGCTCCCGACACGCCCCGTGCGCTTCCTACCCCGGCAATCTTGCCGAGGTAGCCGTTCGCTTGGTGCAAAACGGCCAACACTATGATTCGGTTTCGCAGACTCCTCCCTCGTGCGTTTGCTCGCTACGATTGCGTTCTGCGGTCCTGCTCCGCGGCAAGCGTCTCGCAACCGAGGCCGCTCGTCGCGTGGGCGATGGGTTGGGCTGGGCCGATTCGACCATGGCAACGGACGATTTCTTTGGAGACTTCGTAATGCTTAACGGACAAGGCGCCCAACATCGTGACGGCCCGTCGCGCAACGACACGGCTCCGTCGCGTTACGCGCTGCGAATCGGCGAGCTCGACGTGGCGGTGATCGGCGAAGACGCGCTCCCGTTACCGATCACGACGGTGGCTATCAATACCCCCGCGGCCGATCCGGCAACGCGGATGAACGGCATGTCTCTACTGTCAGATGCCTTCGATTGGCCACTGAACGTGGCCGTGGTCCGTAGCGGAAGCCGAAACATTCTGATCGACGCCGGGCTGGGCGCGGCGCTCCCTGGCTTCCCGCCAGCCGGGCGGTTGCACGCGAGACTGGGAGCCGCCGGCGTCGATATCGCCTCTGTCACCGACGTGATCATTACCCACCTGCACATGGACCACATCGGCGGGCTGCTCGCTGAAGGGGTAAAGAACCGGCTGCGTCCGGACGTGCGAATTCATGTATCGGCCACCGAAATCGAATTCTGGCAGGCGCCCGATTTCTTCCACACGCCCATGTCGTCGCCGGTGCCGGACGTGCATCGGTCGGCCGCCAATCGCTTCGTGAACGACTACCTCGGCCAGTTGAGAATGTTCGACGACGAATACGAAGTTGCGCTGGGTGTCGTCGTAAGCCGGACCGGCGGCCACACTCCCGGTCACTGCGTGGTCAGACTGGCGTCTGCCGGCGACCGAATGACGTTCGCCGGCGATGCCATATTGCCGTTCGGGTTCGAGCATCCCGAACGGCAATACGGCATCGAGCATGATCCCGAGGAGTCGGTCCGCATTCGAGTTCGTCTGCTTCAGGAGCTCGCGGCGTCCGGCGAGCTGCTGATGGCAACCCACCTGCCACTCCCGTCAATCGGTACAGTGACTGTCCACGGCGATGCCTTTCGCTGGGTACCGATCCGCAACGATGTCTGATCGTCCTCCGGAATTGCGACGGAGGACCTCCGCCCGCATGCCGAGAATAATCGGCGTCACGCGCATACGATGGCGGAACCGATCGGCGGCATCATCCCGGATCCCGCTCCACAGCAGCTCAGCCTTCTATCGACTCCTTGCAGACAGCTACGCACGTCTGCTTGATCGCCCGTTGAATCCGCCAGCCAGGTCTCCTATCGAAGCCGCCGAATGGCTTTATGAGCGCGCCGTTTGCGGTACTCGCGCACAACGCCGATCCCGATCCGCATTTTATTTATGCCAACCGGGCTGCACAGCGCCGCTTTGAATATTCCTGGGATGAAATCACCCGGATGCCGTCCCGACTCTCGGCCGAGGCTCAGAATCGCGATGAACGGCAGCAGTTCCTCGCACGCGTAGAGCGACTCGGCTACGAATCGGGCTACAAGGGCGTCGGCATCACCAAGTCCGGCAGGCGGTTCATGATCGAGGAAGCGACACTGTGGCAGCTCATCGACGCCGACGGCAAACTGCACGGTCAAGCGGTCGTGATTCCGCGCACGCGCGACATCTGATCAGGGACACCCGCGCTACCGTGCGAGTTTCGTGGCCGTCGTTGCGCGGTCGGGAGTCGATCCGACGCGACGAAGGTCCGTCGAAGACAACGCCGTATTCCCGTATTGGCGTGTCATAGCGAGCCGACGCCGCAGAAGAACGATGGCGGGCGCCGATCGATATCTCCGGCGCTGCCCGTCGCGGCACGCGCCCGGCGTCGTGCCCCTCCGGCATGCGTCGCGTCGTGTGCCGTCATGCCGGCTAGGTCGCGTCGAGTCCGCCGTCGACCGTGATCACCTGCCCCGTCATCCATGCCGCCTGCGGCGACGCCAGCGATACGATCCATGCCGCGACGTCTTCCGGCTCCCCGCGCCGACCGAGCGGAATCCGCTCGCGCTCCCGTGTCTTGATCGTATCGACCTCGGCGGCCGTTAACCTCATCCGCTCCGACAGGAATTCGGTTTCCGTCGGACCTGCCGCCACCGCGTTGACGCGTACGCCCGCCGATGCAAGTTCCAGCGCCCAACAGCGCGTCAGGTGCTCGAGTGCGGCCTTGCTGGCCGCATAGTGCGACAACAGCGGAGCGGCCTTGTGCCCGAACGTGCTCGACACGTTGACGATGCTGCCCCGTACGGCCGTCAGATGCGGAAGCGCGGCACTCGCAAGCAACGACGGTCCGAGCGTGTTGACGGAAAAGATCGCGCTGATTTCATCGAAAGTAGCCGCCGAAAGCGGAAGGATCGCGCCGGCGCCGGCGTTGTTGACGAGCACGTCGAGTCGCCCGCAGCGATCGATCACCGCGTCCACGGTGCGCATCGCATCGTCCGGATTGCCGGCGTCCGCAACCACGTAGCTCGTGCCTGGCAGGTTGCGCGTAGCTGCGGCCAGCGCCTCTTCGCGGCGGCCCGTGATCACGACGCGCGCGCCTTCGCGCGCGAACGCGGCGGCGGCCGCGAGCCCGATACCGGCGCCGCCGCCGGTGATAAGGACGACCTTGTTGTCGAAAGACGGCATGATTTCCTCATAGAACCGTTACGTTGAGTTTTCGTGCGACGGCAACTCCCGTCAAGGAAGGCCGCCGCACGCGATTGCGACAGCCCGCGCTCACGCTTCGCGTGAATCGTCGGCCGGCGCGAGTGCCACGACATGGTTGATACCGTCGTTCGCCATCTTCGTGTACGGACAGAAGCGCTCGGCATGTCGAACGAGTTCGGCCGCGACGGCGCGCTCGACGCCCGGCAGCCGCACCCGGATATTCGCATTCAGCATGAACAGGCCGTCCATCGGATCGCGGCAGAAATCGATCGACGCCGACACCGACGCGCCGTCGATCGGCACGGTCGCCCGCGCAGCCAGCAGGCTCAGCGCACCATGGAAGCAAGCTGCATAGCTCGCGGCAAACAGCTGCTCCGGATTAGGGCCGTCGCCGGTCCCGCCAAGCTCGGGCGGCAGACGCAGTTCCATGTTGAGCCGTCCGTCATCGGAGCGGGCGATGCCCGATGCACGGCCATGCGCTGCGGCGCCGCCCGTTACGGTCACCGTGGTCGAGTACAGCGTCTGCGGTTCTCGTCCGCGATACTTGTCGAGCAACGATAGAGGGGGTGGACGCAGTGGGGCCATGGCACGCGATCGTCGTATCCGCTCAGCCGGCCGCGCGGGTCTGCGCGAACCATGCATCGAACGTCGTGGCGCCGAGACGCGCGCCGCCCCCCGGTACGAGCGTATCGTCGTCCACCTCCGCACCGAAGTAGCCTGCCGCCGGATCGCCGAGCACCGTGCGTGCGTCGTGCGTGACGGACAGGAAGTGCCGGACCAGGTCGGCGAGCCGCACGCGGTCGGGGCCGCCGATTTCGACGATGCCGTTGACGGGTTTGCCAAGGGCGAAATGGGTGACGGCGGAGGCGACATCGTCCGACGCGATCGGCTGGAAGTGTGCAGTGGTCAGCCGGATCTGCTCTCCGTCGCCGCCCGATTGCGCGATCGCGCCGAGAAATTCGAAGAACTGCGTCGAACGCACGATCGTAAACGGTATGCCCGATTCGCGAATCAGGTTCTCCTGAACGATCTTGCCGCGGAAGTACGGGCTTTGCTGAAGACGATCCGTTCCGACCACCGACAACGCGATGTGATGGCGCACGCCGGCCGCGCGTGCCGCTGCAAGCAGATTGTGCCCGGACCGCTCGAAGAACGCCTTCACGGCGGCTTCCTCGAACGACGGAGAATTCGCTAGATCGACCACCACGTCGGCGCCCGCCAGTACATCGTTCAGTCCCTCGCCGGTAACCGTATCGACGCCGGTGGAAGGCGCCGCCGCGACGGCTTGATGACCACGCGCGCCGAGATGCTTGACGACTTTGCTGCCGATGAGCCCGGTACCTCCGATTACGACGATCTTCACGAATATTTTCTCCTTGAACGGATGCGCGGACCGCGCGCGGCCGCATGTGGTCGGATCAGGCGCGCGCCGCGTCGCGGCGACCGCACCCGCGCTTTGCCGAGGGCCGTGCATCTGGAATTGCACGTCGCTCGAGCAGTTCGTATCGTAGGCAGGTACCGTTCGATCCGGTAGAGCCGTTCAGGGGCTCACCATGTTGCCGTGAATGCATCAATCGATCGCCTCGAACGTCGTCATCGTCGTCATCGTCGTCGGGCACTGCAGGTCGGACGCGCGCGTCTGCTCGATCATGTAATCGATAAAGGCACGGATGCGGGTCGGCAGGTGCTTTCGACTCAGGTAGCAGAGGTAATGGCCGCCATCATCCGGCGCATGCTGGCCGAGGCAGCTCACCAGTCGCCCGTCGGCCAGCAGGTCGCAGACCTGATATGCGGGCAACTGAGCGATGCCGAGCCCGTCGAGCACGGCGCGCACGACGAGATCCATGTCGTTGAACGTGTGATGCGCGGCTGGCTGGGCCTGTTGTGCAAGTCCGTCGACCTTGAATTCCCATTCCTTCACGCGGCCCGATGCGGTGCGCAGGTTGATGCAGCGGTGCTGCGCGAGCTCGTCGACGCGGCGCGGCAAACCGTATCGATGCGCGTACGCGGGCGCCGCGCAAACGACCATCTGCATCGGAATCAATTGACGCGCGACGATCGCGCTGTCCTCCATGCGCCCATCGCGAAACGCGACATCGATTCGATCCGCGGAGAAGTCGACTGGACGGTCGTTGAGCAGAAGCTCGAGCGTGATGTCCGGGTACTGCAGATGGAAGTCGCGCAACAGCGGCGCGATGATCTTGCGGCCGAAGCCGGGTGTCGAGCCGATCCGCAGATGGCCGCTCGGCGGCCCGCTGCGCAGCTCGCGCATGTCGTCGAGCGCCTGCGCGAGATGGTCGATGCCCGGCCGGCAATTCTCGTAGAACAGCTCGCCTTCGCGCGTGAGCGACATGCTCCTCGTCGTGCGCTGGAACAGCCGCGTGTCGAGCCGGTCCTCGAGCCTCTGCACGTGGCGGCTGACCGACGATCGGCCGACGCCGAGGCGGTCGGCCGCGCGGGCGAAGCTCCCCTCGGTGACAACGGTAAGAAAGGTGACGACGCCCGCGTAGCAACTCGAGAAGCTTCGAGCGAATGGGTCGTCGGCATCAGTGCGGCGGATGGAAGTGTCTGACATGGCGGCGCGATAGTCGTGGTTCCCTGTTCGACAAGACGTTTCGGCGTAGCCGCCTGTGACACCGTCCGTCACATTTTTTTGAACGCGGCGGCGACGCGCGTCCGGATTACCTTTCCGGCACGAACACGGGTGCCCCCTTGTCCTTCAGCAGCAGCACGACGAACTTCGCGGGCCGCGTCCGGCTCGCGTTGCGTCCGACCGTGTGCACATCGTCGGGCGCTTCGTAGAACGTCTGTCCCGGTTTCAGCGTAACGGGGTCGCCACCCTTCACTTGCATGACGATCGAACCCTCGACGACGTAGACGAACGCGTGCGCGTGGTGGCGATGGACGGGATCGACCGCGCCGGGCGGGTATTCGACCGAAATCATCTCGGCTTGCTTGCCCGGATAGTCGTCGAGCGGCTTCGTCATCAGCGGTGTGACGATTGCCGACGGCGCCGCGTGAGCGCCGGCGATCATCGCACCGGCGGTGAGCGCGACCGCCAGCGTTTTCTTGATGCGGATCATCTGAACGATTCCTGTTAACCGCCGGCCGCATTCAGGCGGCGGCGGGAGAATGACGGACCGGGTGACGGGCGCGAAAATCAGGCGAGATTCGCCTTGTCGAGACCAAATGCCTTGTCCGACGAACCGGGCACGGTCCGGAATGCGACGTTCGCACGGTTCCAGCCGTTGATGGCCATCACCTCGAACGTGAGATCGGACAGTTCCTTTTCGGACAGCTGGCCGCGCACGCGATCGTAGACGTCGTCCGGCACGCCGTGCTCGCCGAGTCTCGTCAGTGCTTCGGTCCACGCGAGCGCCGCACGCTCTCGCGGCGAGAACAGCGTGGACTCGCGCCACGCAGCGAGATGATGCACGCGCAGTTCGCGCTCACCGTGCAGGTGCGCTTCCTTCACGTGCATGTCGAGACAGAACGCGCAGCCGTTGAGCTGGGACGCCCGGATCGACACGAGGTCGCGAATCGATTCCTCTATGGTGGCGCTTCGCAGCAGATTGCTGAGTTCGAGGAACTTCTTGAACAGTTCAGGCGATTGCTGAACGTAGTTGAGGCGCTGCGTCATGACGGCTCCTGGCGAAGAGGTGGACATCACCCGCGCTTCGCGGGTGCCGTGGGCGGCAGAGTGCCGCGCGAAGCCATCTTAGGAGCACGCCGTCGGGGGCGGTAGATACGCACAGGGGCGCATCGTGTTGCCTCGAGTGCACCAATCGGTGCGTGACGTCGGCGCCTCGATCGCTGCTCGTCAGTCGTCAATCGGCGGTGCAGGCTGCCGCGATACGCGCAAGCTTGTCGGGATTGCGCTGCACGAGGATGCGCATGACGCGCGTACCGTCCGTCTCGAACGACATCGCGGATTCGAGCTGTCCGGCGATGAAGCGCAGCATTGCCCACTGACCGTTCAGCACGACCGGCCGCATCTCGACGCCGCTGCCGTAGCGCAGCCACGCCGCGTAGAACAGTTGCGCGATCCGCCGGCCGCCGAGCATCGGCTTCGGGAAACTCTGGACCTTGCCGCCGCCGTCTCCGATCAGCATCGCGTCTTCCGCGAGCAGCGCCTGGATCGACGCAAAATCCCCTCGCACAGCCGCTTGCGAGAATTTCTGCAGCAATTGCCGGTGCGTCTCGCGCGGCACGGTCCGGCTCGGCCGGCTGCCGTCGCGCAGTTGCGCCTTGGCTCGGCTGACGAGTTGCCGGCAGGCTGCTTCCGTCTTGCCGATCGCGGCTGCGATCTCCTCGTAGTCGACATCGAAGACTTCATGCAGAAGAAAGGCCGCGCGCGCCTCCGGCGTCAGCCGTTCGAGCAGCATCAGGAACGCGACCGATACGTCGTCCGCGCGCTCCGTCATTTCCTCCGGTGTCGCAGGCGATTCGCCGAGCTCCGGTTCCGGGAGCCAGATACCCGGATAGTGCTCACGCCGGCTCTTCGCCATCCGCAGTCGGTCGATCGAGAGCCGCGTCGTCACCGTGACAAGCCATGCCTCAGTGTTCTCGATGCCGTCGCGTGCGGTCTCGTGCCAGCGCAGCCACGCGTCCTGCACGATGTCCTCGGCGTCCGCGACGGAGCCCAGCATCCGGTACGCAATCTTCTGCAAGCGCGGGCGGAGCGCGTGGAAGGCCTGCGCGTCGTCGTTCATGTGTGCCAGACTCCACCAAAACTGAAATTGACTGGGCTGCTCGGCCCGCGACGGCAGCGCGCTAATGTGCCGGCGGATCCGGATCGACCATTTCCGACGATCGAGCGCGATGCGACGCGTGGACTCGACGCAAGGATCTCCTTTCGCGCCGGCTAAACCGGAACGCTTCGTGCCGGACGCCGACCGCATCGCGATCACGCCGGGAACGTTGCCGCGTGCGCGGCGCTTGCAGGTTTTGGACTCGAACCAGAGGGTTATTACAGGGATGAGTCACCGCCCGCACTTCAAGTTGACGGCCTCGGCGATCAACCGGAATCAAATGGCAGAAGTGTCGTTCACTCTATCACAACGCCCCACCCGGGCCCGGAGGCGGTCGGGCGAACACGACTCGATGCATTGGTGGTCATTGGTGCCGCCGCGGCAATAGCGTGAGCACACTTGCGCGCCTACTCGTGCTGGAGGCCCCGGCCTAGAATCCGCTTCCACGACAGCCGTACACCTCGTATCCGGCATCGATCTGTACGTACGACACGTCGGACCGAACCCATCAATGGAGCGCGCCATGCCAATCGGCATCCTTCTGCGAAACAGCCTCTGCTCAACGTTACTTCTCACGGTCATGCCGACGCTCGCCTTTTCCGGGACGTTTGCCGTCAAGGTCGACGGTCTCGACCATGACGGACAATTTGCGAGCCGGCAGGTGTACAACGGGTTTGGGTGCAAAGGCGAAAACGTTTCTCCTCGCATCTCGTGGTCCCATGTTCCGCCCGAGACACGAAGCATCGTCGTGACCCTCTTCGATCCCGATGCGCCTACGGAAGGCCTAGGATGGACGCATTGGACCGTGGTCAATATTCCCCCGTCGGTCTCGTCGATCGAGATGGGCGCATCGGGGAATGCGAACCTGTTACCGGCTGGGGCGCTCGAGACGTTGACTGATTTCGGAGAGTCGAAGTACGGCGGACCCTGCCCGCCTCAGGGCGAATCTCATCGATACGTCGTCACGGCATTTGCGCTTTCCGTCCCGCGAATCGATGCAAAATCGACGTCAAGCCCGGCACTCGTCGCCTATCAGATGCATGGAAATGCCATTGCACAAGCGCAATATGTAGCGAAGTATTATCGGCCGTGGAAGTAAACCCGAGCGCCCCGATGCCCCACGTCACGCCCGCCGCCGATACGTCCCCGGCGTACTCCCCGTCCAATGCCGGAACGCGCGATGGAACGCGCTCGGATCGTCGAAACCGATGTCGGCGCCGATCGCCGCGATCGTGTCGGGCGTATCGGTCAGCCGCTGGATCGCGATGCTTGAGCATCAGCTCCTGCCCGAGCGCGCCGATCGGGCCGACCGCCGGGTTCGAGCGCAGCAGCACCTGCGCGACGAGGCCGTCGCGCTTCGATTCGACGAAGAAATCGTCGAGCAGGATATGGAAGAACTGGCCGAAACGATGCAGCGTCGTTTCGAGGTTGCGCGCACCGAACAGGCGGCTCATGCTCGCTTCGAGAGATACTGATAACGATGCTCCGTTGATCTTTGCATGCCGCTTCGCACATGCGCTCCACATAACCTGCAGACTCTAGCGCGGGGGACATGTGCACTGCATCACAGTCAGTCGGCCGACTGACCCAGAAAGTATGCAGGCGTTTCTCGGGCAGGCACTTCGAGTTTTCTGCGCAGCAACCAATGTCTCGGGCGACGTGCGCAACGCGCTCTTCCGGCACCGAAACGAACCGCCGGCGATCTTCGACGACAAAACGGCAGAACAGTTAGTATCGGAGCAGCGTACAGAGGACTTCTTAGAGACGGTTTCAAAAAGACTGTTCTGCACGCCGACGGGTATTCCAGCAGATCAGGCAGCAACCGAGTTTGAGGAACGCTCCATGAATGTCGGCACGGCGCTCGAAACGAATGCGTAATCAACGGAAGTGATGCAGCCAGGCATGCGTGCGTTCAACGAACCAGCGATATTTGCCAAAGCCACTGCCATGTTCGATACGGCGCTTGGGGATCACGGGCTCAATACCGCGGTTGCGCAACGCACGTCAATGCCGCTCGGAGTCGTAACCGCGATCGGCATAGACCACACGCGGTCTCCGCAGTGGGTGGCCGCGCTATCCGCGAATCGGTGGAATCGGTGGAATCGGTGGAATCGCGTCGATCAGCGGCAGCAATTGCGTGACATCGTTGACATTCGCACCGGTCAGGATCGCGGCGAGCGGGGTGCCGTTGGCGTCGGTGACGATGTGGTGTTTGGAACCGGGTCGTGCGCGATCGGTGGGGTTTGGCCCAGTTTTTGGCCTGCCCCAACAGCGCGAATCGACGATGAATCGACCGCGGCTCGCGAGAATTCGATCTGGTCTGCTGCTCGTAGCTTGGTCAGTAGCAACTCGTGCAAGCGATCCCATACACCAGCGGCCTGCCAATCGCGTAGCCGTCGCCAGCATGTCACGCCCGAGCCGCAGCCCATTTCGGCGGGCAGGTCGCGCCAGTGCAGTCCGGTCTTGAGAACCAACTGGATGCCGGTCAGTGCAGCACGATTCGAAACAGGCAGGCGGCCCGGATTCCGATGCCTGAGGTTAACAGCTCGCCGCGAAAGTTAACAGCCCCACGGAGCCTTTTTGAAACCGTCTCTTACGCTACATCGCATCGCTTGAAATCAGCTCGGGAAAGGCATGGAACGCTTGTTGCGGGTCTGAAAGACTACAGCTCTTCTCACACCATGGCCGATTTGTATGCGGTAACAGAAAACAGGTCGTCTGATTCGCCAACCCGGACGTCTTCCGCGCTAAGTTGCGTGCCCCACATTTTTAGAAACCCGCTCGTCAGAGCGGGTTTCTCACTTCGCCGAAGTTACCAACCGGAGTTAGAGTTCCTTGTCGGCCGATGTGACGCGACGGCCGCCTCTGCTCCATCTTGCGTTTCAAGGTATGCCACATATCCTGAAGCAGTGTCGGTCGATATAGGTCCACAGTTGAATATCAAAAATATTCTGGGACCGGCGCACCACTCGCAATTCCAAGTTTTCTATCAATCATTGAAAACTCGTCGCGAATTTCATTGCGAGAGGGATGCGACGGCCGCAGTTAGGCCAACGGCGTTCCCTGTACTGGTCAGCTATGCAGAAATGCAAGAAGATCCTGGTTAAGCTGAGCCTTATGTGTTTCGGTCAAACCGTGCGGTGCCCCCTTGTAAATCTTCAGAATGGCGTGCGGAACAAGTTTCTTCGTGGCGCGCCCCCCAACGTCGACAGGTACGACTTGATCGTCGTCCCCGTGCACAATCAACGTTGGCATGTCGAACTTTCTCAGATCCGCAGAGAAGTCCGTTTCAGAGAAAGCACGCACTGAGTCATAAGTATTCTTGAAGCCACCCATCATTCCTTGGCTCCACCACGAGTCAATCATTCCTTGAGACACTTTGGTGCCGGGACGATTGAAACCATAGAAAGGGCCACTGGCGATCTCCCGGAACAACTGTGACCGGTCAGCAACCATTCCTGAACGGATGGCATCAAAAACCTCTATCGATACCCCCTGCGGATTGGCAGCAGTCTTGAGCATCAACGGCGGCACGGCCGAAATCAAGCCGACTTTGGTCACACGCGAGCCACCATGCCGACCGATATACCGAGTGACTTCCCCCCCACCGGTTGAAAAGCCGACCGCCGTCACGTTTTCAAGATGCAGCGTATCAATGACGGTGGCCAAGTCGTCGGCGTAGTGGTCCATATCATTACCGTCCCAAGGCTGGCTTGATCTGCCGTGTCCGCGTCGATCGTGAGCAATCACACGGAAGCCATTCGACGCAAGAAAAAACGCCTGGTTATCCCAACTATCCCCGCAAAGTGGCCATCCGTGACTGAGCGTGACTACCGGACCGTTCTTCGGACCCCAGTCTTTGTAGAAGATTTCGACGCCATCCTTGGTGACGATCCTGTCCGCTGATTGATTTCTCGCCGCGCCATAAACGGAAGTGACCTTCGATACGCGACCGGTAGTTGCTCCTGCAACGGTCGGCATAACGGCAGCGGCTGTTGCCAGAACACCACCCAGAATTAGATCTCGACGGTTCGCATCGTCGGGAGATAGGTGAGAATTAGGTTTCATACATCATGCTCCAGTTGCAGAAAATTCGTCTCGCTGACCGATCAATCGGCCAAAGGACCCCACCGCGCCGATAATTAAGTACAGACGTCAGTACGTTTGAGCGATGCGGTATGTTTTCGCGATCAAGCGTGCTCAATACGGCGAGAATCGTAAGATGGTCAATAACCCAGCGGTAGCTACGTAGAAACGCTCACGGTGTTGTTCAAAATGCACCAATCCACGCTTTGGAATATGCGTTCCCCTGACGTAGATGTTGGCGTCCAGAATTGATGCTAGCCGTGTTCACAGAAGCGCTAGTGTTCCGTCCCAAAAATAACTTTACATGGAATTGTGTTGCTCTATGATCAAGCGAAATTGAGTGGAGGTGATCATGGCGCGCAAGAGAATCGAGGTGGTGATCTCGGAACTGGAGCGGGAGCAATTGCTGTCGATGAGCCGCTCGCGTTCGCTGCCTCATTCGCTGGTGCGCCGGGCAAAGATTGTCCTGATGGCGGCTGACGGTCGTACGAACCAGGAAATCGCAGCGCGCGCATGACGATGAAGCCGTGGCGGAGTTGCTGGCGAAGGTACTGCATGAGAAGCCGGACGGGGCAACGCACTGGAGTGTGCGTTCTGCTGCTGCGCAAACGGGTATTTCGAAGAGTTCGGTGGCCCGGTATCTGTCGCTGTTCGGTGTCCAGCCTCATCGCTCGAAGAGCTTCAAGCTTTCGACTGATCCGTACTTCGTCGAAAAGGTGCGCAATATTGTCGGGCTGTATCTGGGCCCGCCGACCAACGCCTTGGTGCTGTGTGTCGACGAGAAGAGCCAGTGCCAGGCGCTCGAGCGTACGCAGCCGGTGTTGCCGATGGGGCTGGGCTACCTCGAAGGTGTGACGCACGACTATATACGGCATGGCACGACAACCTTGTTTGCAGCGCTCAATGCGGCGACAAGCGAAGTCATCACGCAATGCAAGCCGCGTCATCGACATCAGGAGTTTCTGGCGTTTTTGAATCACATTGATCAAGCGGTTCCGGAAGATCTTGACGTGCATCTGATCGTCGATAACTACGCAACGCACAAGTACCCGAAGGTCAGGGCATGGCTGGCGAAGCACCCGCGTTATCACATGCACTTCACGCCGACGTATTCGAGCTGGCTCAATCAGGTGGAGCGCTGGTTTGGCCTGATCACACAGCAGGCCATCCGGCGCGGCTCCTTCAGGATCGAACTGCCGGGCGCGCTGCACGTCGTCGCTGTGCAGGTAGGTCGACGTCGTCGAGATCGACGCGTGGCGCAGGTTGTCGCGCACCATGATCAGCGCGGCGCCGCGCGCGAGCGCGTGCGACGCGTGGGTGTGCCTCATCCAGTGCGGGCTCGCGCGCCGCAGCTTCTCAGCGGTTGCCGGCCGTTCTTCCTGGATCGCGTCAGCCGACAGCACGAAGAACCGGCGCAGCACGCGCCACAGTCGCGTGCTTTCGATACCCGCGCCATCCTCGTCGAGACTCACGACGAGCGGCGTCGCCGGGTTCCAGCGCGCCGGCGTGACCGGCAGTCCGCGCTGCACGAGATACTGATCCAGCGCGGTTCGAGCGAGCGACGGCAACGCCACCTTGCCGAGCTTGCCACCCTTGCCGAGCACGTGCAGCCAGTGATCGCCGTGCTCGTCGCGGCGGATGTCGCCGAGCGTCGCACTGACCAGTTCGCTCGCGCGCAGGCCGGTCGCGTAGCCGAAATCCAGCACAAACCGCAAGCGTTGGGCGGCCGGCGCGCTCCAGCCGTACGACCATTCGAGGCCGTCGGCAAGCGTGCGGATCAGCAGCCACTCACCTTCGGTAAAGCCGCGGGACACGTCCAGTCCCGCACGCTGCACGTGGCTCTTGATCTTGACCCCGGCAAACGGATTCGCGAGCACGTAGCGCTGCTCGACGAGCCATCGAAACAGCGCCGACAAGACGTTCAGGGCATACGCTGCCGAGCGGGCGGACAGCGGACCAGTGAACGGCCGCCAATCCTGGCGCGACCGCCAACCAAAAAAACCTCTGTCTTTGGCTAATATCCATTTTTGAGCCCGGGCTTGAGATTGGGCATCCAGTGCTGAACTTACGTCAGCGCAAGCTCATTCGACGCACGCCGGCGTTCCTCGACCATTGCTTCGATTAACGAAGCAAGGTCATCTATCGCCGGGTCGTAGATGCCCGACAAGCGATGTAGCTCCAAATCCGCCGGCGGCAGCGGCGGCAACCCTTCGGCGG
Source organism: Burkholderia cepacia (assembly GCF_001718835.1). Classification (NCBI taxonomy): domain Bacteria; kingdom Pseudomonadati; phylum Pseudomonadota; class Betaproteobacteria; order Burkholderiales; family Burkholderiaceae; genus Burkholderia; species Burkholderia cepacia. Next base: position 576,693 of record NZ_CP013442.1, read on the forward strand.
CACCGAGCACGCGCCAGTTCGGCGGCAGCGTACAGCGGTCAATGATGGTAACCGCCGCACCGTGATTCACGGCCACCTTGATGCCAGTCGGGCTCTGGCTCGTATAGATCACGTGGTAAGAGCGGTCCAGTGCCGCCAGCGCTTCAAGTCCGCGCTGCCTGTAGCAGCAAGTTTCCGGAAACAACGCGAGCGGCACTGAGGCCTCCTGGTCGAGCACGAAATCCTTGTGCGCCGCCCACACCACATCTTCCCGCCCCAGGCTCTTGCCGCCCGTCGCCGAGCCATGCCGCACGACAAGTGCGAGATCCAGGTCGCCCGCGTGCAGCCTTTCCAGCAATTCGAGCGACATCCGGCAATGGATGTGCGGGTGCGCACCCGGTCGAAGTTCGTAAAACTTTTTCAGCAGATCCGGCAACCATAGTTCAGCGTAATCCTCAGGCAGTCCGAAACGGATCACGCCTTCGCGGCTGCTCCGGTTTAGTGCAGCGATCGCTTCGTTTTGCACCTGAATAATGCGCCGGGCGTGAATCAGGAAGTTCTCGCCGTCGCGAGAAAGCGCCAGGCGCCGGCTATTGCGCAAGAACATGTGCGTCTCGAGCCGCTCTTCCAGTGTGCGAATTCGCAGGCTGACGGTGGACTGCGTGCGATGCAACTGCTTCGCGGCAGCGGTAAAGCCGCCGCAGTCCACGACGGCGACAAAGGCCCGCACCAGTTCGGGGTCGAGCAAGCTGAGTTTTGACCAATCGGGTCCGCTGATGGCAGCCATCGGAATTACTCGCTTTCCAAAGAAAATTGGCAATCAAAACATGGGGCGTCGGTGAGCTGATTGTTGTCGAAAACAATTCAACTCACAAATCCACCGTCAGAACCCCAATTGGAGCAACCCGTGTCAGCCAGCCTGCCTCTTGCCGACGCCGAATGTATCGATCTGAGCGATATCGTCGATACCGAACGCTATCCGTTGCACGAACCAGACCACCCCCGCATGCGTGAGCTGATCGCGAACTGCCGCTCGCACCTTGCCGGCAACGGCAGCGCGGTGCTGCATGGTTTTCTGCGCCCGGACGCTTTGAAGCAGGCGCGCGCCGAAGGCTTGGCCTTCGCAATGAAAACCTATTTCTCCAGCCGCAAGGTCAACGCATATTTCACCGCCGACGATCCTTCCTTGCCCGAGGGCGATCCGCGCCGTGTGTTCATGGACCGCACCAGCGGCTTCGTCACGCGCGACGTGATTCCGGCTGACGCGATCATTCACCGCATCTACGTGGCGCATGCGATGAAGCGCTTTGTCGCACTTTGCCTTGGCGAGGAGCGCGTCTGGGAATACGCCGATCCATATGCAGGCCTCGTGCAGAACGTCATGCCGCCGGGCACCGAGCAGCCGTGGCACTACGACACCAACGAATTCATCGTCTCGATGATGACGCAGCAGCCGGAAGCAGGCGGCGATTTCGAGTACTGCCCGAACATACGCTCTCCCGAAGGCGAGAACTATGGCGACGTCGGCGCGGTGGTGCGCGGCGAAACGCGCGCGCCGATCAACGTCATTACCCTGCAGCCGGGCGACCTGCAACTGTTCAAGGGGCGCTTTTCGTTGCATCGCGTGACGCAGGTGCAAGGCGCGATCGATCGTCACACGGCGATCTTCGCGTACTCGAAAAAGCCCGGTGTGATCGGTCGGCTTGAACGCACGCGTCAGTTGTATGGACGCGTGTCCGAGATGCATCTGGAAGCCGAACAAAAGCTGGTACGTGCCGACGATCTTGTCGATTGAAGCGGATTTCGAGTCCTTGCCGAAGCCGCTGCGGCAAGCCTTGTCGTTCCCGATACTTATAACGCTCCCCCTACTGACACCATGACGATTCTTCGCCCGACTCATCGCCCGGAAGATTGCGAACCGACCACGGAAGAAATTGCGCAGATCCAGCGCGACAGGCTCGCCGCCGTGCGCCGCGAACTCAAGAAACGCGACCTCACCGCCGCGATCCTGTTCGACCCTACGCACATGCGCTACGCGACCGGTTCGCGCAACATGCAGGTCTATTCGATGCGCAACCCTGCCCGCTACGCATTCGTGCCGGCCGAAGGCAAGGTGGTTTTGTTCGAATACGCAGGCTGCGATTTTCTGGCTGAAGGACTCGACACGGTCGACGAGGTGCGGCCCGCCACGGCGATTTCCTACTACTTTTGCGACGATATGCTGGGCCGCGTCACCGAACGCTGGGCCGACGAAATAGACGAACTGGTGAAGCAAAGCGGCGGCGGCAAGCGCATCGCCATCGAAAGTGCGACTTCAGCGGCGGCGTTCGCGTTGCAGGCGCGCGGCTACCAGATCTCGGACGCACAGGAACCGCTCGAGCGCGCTCGAGCGATCAAGGTGCCCAACGAGATCAAGATGATCCGCTCGTCGCTGCGCGCGGCCGAAGAAGGCGTGCGCAAGCTGGAAGCGGCACTCGTGCCCGGCATCAGCGAAAACGAACTGTGGTCGCATCTGCACAAGCACATCATCGAGACCGACGGCGACTATGTTGAAACGCGGCTGATCAGTTCGGGGCCACGAACGAACCCGTGGTTCCAGGAAAGCAGCCCGCGCAAGATTCAGGCGGGCGAACTGGTCGGACTCGATACCGACGTAGTGGGGCGCTTCGGCTACTACGCCGATTTTTCGCGTACCTTCCTGTGCGGCGATGGTCCCGCAACGCCCGCGCAAAAGAATCTCTACCGTCTCGCCTATGAGCAGGTCCATTCGAACATGGAGAACGTGCGCGCCGGCACGACCTTCCAGGAGTTCATCGCCAAGGCATGGAAGATCCCCGGTCCGTATCAGGCACGCCGTTACTTCGCGCTCGCGCACGGCGTGGGCATGACGGGCGAGTATCCGTATATCGTCCATCGCGAAGACAACGAAACAAAAGGTTATGACGGTGTGATCGAGCCGGGCATGACGCTATGCATCGAAAGCTATATCGGTCACGAAGACGGCGGCGAAGGCGTCAAGCTCGAAGAACAGGTCTATGTGCGCGACGACGGCCAGGTTGAGCTACTGTCAGACTATCCGTTCGAAGCGCGCCTGCTCGCTTGATTTCTCACGCACACATGACCGCTCGGCGAACATGGAGGCGGTCTTCCCTGATCCAGGAGAACCCAATGAACAAGTGGATGAACGCCGCCCGGCTGTTTCTTTTGATGTGTTACATGCCGGTGGCTGTTGCGGCACCGCAGGACAACCCGATCACGATCGGCGTGAACAACTGGGCAGAGAACATCGCGGTCGCGAATCTGTGGAAAGTCCTGCTCGCGCAAAAAGGCTACAAGGTTAACCTTCAACAAGGCGACAAAGCGATCATCTATAGTGCCGTCGCGCAGGGAAAGCTCGACCTGACGTTTGAAGTGTGGCTGCCGTCCACCGATGCCGCGCCATACAACAACGTGAAGTCACGTGTGGAAAAGATCGGCCCTTGGTTCGATAAAGCGCAACTCGGTCTGGCCGTGCCGGACTACGTGAAGGTCGATAGCATCGATCAATTGAATGCACATGCCGCGCAGTTCGGACGCGATGGACAGGCCGCGATCTTCGGTATCGAAGCGGGCAGCGGACTGATGAAGCTGACGGAGAAGGCCAAAGCAGACTACGGCTTGAGTTACTCAGTGCTGGCGACATCGGAGGCGGCCATGCTACTCGCGTTGACCCGCGCGGAGCAGCGGCACGAGCCGATCGTGGTCACGCTCTGGAATCCGCATTGGGTGTGGGCGAAATATCCGATGCACTACCTGAAGGACCCGAAGGGTACGTTCGGCAACCCGGATGCGATCTATGCCATCGCAGCGTCGAATTTCACCCATGACCATCCGGACCCGTCGCGCTGGTTACATCAATGGAAGATGGATGACCAGACGCTTGGATCGCTAATGAACGATATCCGAGCCGAAGGCGAGACCACGCCGGAGAAGGGTGTGACGGTATGGATCGGCAAGAATCCAGCGCTGGTGGCGCAATGGCTCAAGTAGTACGGTAAGCGCCTCGCCAACCGTCTTGGACAGCGGCGAGACCTGACATCAAGGTGGTGCCCATCATTTTCGATTTGACGGGCACCACTTTGACAGAATCGGAAGCGAAGCCGACCTCGACGAGGTGGTATGCCTTCCCGCAGATCCCTCCCCGTCCCAGGATTCGATGAGCCCAGCTCGAGGTTGACACGTATCAACAGTGTCCACGAGAGACGTGGCCTGCGTAGCAACGTGGGATACTCGACGCGCTGCATCCGGCTAACGGCCGATTGAACGCGCGTTTGTGCAGACGTCCGCAATTTCTGCCGTGCAAATCCGCCTTACCCGTCTGGCCGACCATCGCGCTTACTCAAGGCGCGTTCACTGCATACTTGAATGCCTTGCCAGCAATGAACTTCAACGTCTTCGCCGCTGCGCTCGCGATCTCTGCATCCGTCGTCGGATTTCTACCGGTCCGTGCGGCACGCCGTCTCGCCCAATACCGAACTGCGCTCCGCCGTTGCACGGCGCCGAGGGCAGTCAGCCGGCTCCAGCACCGGCGACCACAGTCGTTCCGGCGCCAAATGCAGTTACGCCAGCTTCTGCCCGGCGAGCAGAAGAAAGTTGCGGACAACGGCAGACGGGTCGTCGCATCGCGACGTGATCGCCAGCCTTGCGCGGAGTCCATTGCCCGCTATCGGCCGATAGCTCACGCCTGCAACCTGCACCTGCGTAATCGCCTTCGGCACGACCGACACGCCGAGCCCGGCCGCCACCAGCGTCACAGCGGACGCCATTTGCGGCGCAGGCTGCGCCATGCGCGGCTCGAACCCGGCGGCATTGCATGCGGCCACGATATGGTCGAACAGCGCGCCGCCGGCCTCCCTCGGCACCTGCACGAACGACTCGTCCGCCAGTTCCACCAGATCGATCCGCCGCCGCTGCGCCAGCCGGTGCGCAACGGGCAGCGCGACGAACATCGGTTCGTCGTCCCAGTCGAGTAACCGCAACGTCGCGGCGGCCCGGCGTGCCGGCCGCACGATCGCGACGTCGAGGTGCCCGGCCTCCAGCGCCTCCAGCAGCATCCGCGACGCGGCCTCCTGCAACGTCAGCTCGGCATCCGGAAACGCTTCCCGAAAGCGCCGGATCAGGTCCGACACTTTCGAATTGAACGCCGCCGTCCCTGTGAAACCCACGCGCAGATGCCCGGTTTCCCCGCGCGCGGCCCGCCTTGCCGCGCGCACCGCACGCTCGGCGGCGTCGAGCACGCGGCGCGCTTCCTGCGCGAAGACCTCGCCCGCCAGCGTCAGCTCGGCGCCACGCGCGGTCCGCCTGAACAGTTCCACATCGAGCTCGCTTTCGAGCGCCTTGATCTGCTGGCTCAACGGCGGCTGCCCGATGCCGAGCGCCTCGGCAGCCTTGGTGAAATTCGACGCGGCCGCCACGGCCAGAAAATAACGGAGATGCCGGAGTTCCATTCGCTATGTGACCTCGTTGTGAGTCGAGCCAGCTTGCCGGCTAGTGCCAAAACATATCGCTGCGGTTACTTTCATATATTGGACATATACGTGACCGTGCGCAAGAATTCAGGCATTCCTTCGCACATCGAGCGCAGTCATGTCCTCCCCTTCGCTTTCCCCATCCATGCCCGGAACGCGGAAAACCGCGTCCGACGCGCTGCCCGCCGGCGTTTCCCCGCGCTCGGCCGCGTACAAGCGCATCGCGCTGGCGCTCTTCCTTGCCGGTTTTGCCACGTTCTCGCTGCTGTACTGCGTCCAGCCGCTGCTTCCCGCGTTCGCCCGCGAGTTCGGGCTCGGCGCGGCCTCGAGTTCGCTCTCGCTGTCGCTGTCGACCGGGATGCTGGCGATCTCCATCCTGTGCGCGGGCGCGCTGTCCGAACGCGTCGGTCGACGCGGGCTGATGTTCGCGTCGATGACGCTCGCCGCACTGTTCAACGTGCTCGCCGCGCTGTCGCCCGACTGGAACCTGCTGCTGGTCTGGCGCGCGCTGGAAGGCTTCGCGCTCGGCGGCGTCCCGGCGGTGGCAATGGCCTATCTCGCCGAGGAAATCGCGTCGGATGGGCTCGGCTTCTCGATGGGGCTCTATGTCGGCGGGACCGCGTTCGGCGGCATGGTCGGACGGATCGGCATGAGCATGCTGGAAGAGCATTTCTCGTGGCGCACCGCGATGCTGACGATCGGTGTCGTCGACCTCGTCGCGGCGGCCGCGTTCGTGATGCTGCTGCCGCCGTCGCGGCGCTTCGTGAAGCGCACCGACCTGACGCTGCGCCATCACGTCCGGCTGTGGGGCGAGCAGATGCGTCACGCGCGGCTCCCGTTCGTGTTCGCGATCGGCTTCCTGGTGATGGGCGCGTTCGTGACGATCTACAACTATGCGGGCTTCCGGCTCACCGCGGCCCCGTTCAACCTGAGTGCGACCGCGTGCGGGCTGATCTTCGGCGCCTACCTGTTCGGGATGGTGTCGTCATCGAGCGCGGGCGCGCTCGCCGACCGTCTCGGACGTTCACCGGTGCTCGTCAGCGGCGTGCTCGTGTTCGCTGCGGGCCTCGCGCTGACGCTGTCGCATTCGCTCGTCGCGATCGTCGTCGGCATCGTGCTCGTGACGATCGGCTTCTTCATTGCCCACTCGGTCGCGAGCGGCTGGGTGGGCTACCTCGCGGGGGCCGCGAAGGGGCACGCCGCATCGCTGTACCTGCTCGCCTACTACCTCGGGTCGAGCGTGCTCGGGTCGATCGGCGGCACGTTCTGGCAACACGGCGCGTGGACGGGCGTCGCCGCGTATGTCGCGGTGCTGCTCGCGCTCGGGCTGCTGGCTGCACGCCGGATGACCCGCGTGGAGCATGTGCGGTAAGCGCCCCGCGCCGACGGCTTCGGCGCGCATCTTGTGTCGAATGATTGCACTCGCGGTCTTCGTTTGGATTCCGAAGGTGTCGACGAGGTACTTCCGAATGCAGGTCGTCTACGTGTAAAAGTCGTCGTGGCCTCGTCGAGCGACCGACGCGAAAAAGCCGCGCCCGCGCGTCACGCCGGCGACGAATCGGCCTCGCGTAGCGTGATGCCCGTCCACGTGCCGCTTGCAGCGAGCTCGCCAATCAGCTCGACGATCGTTTCCCGCACCACCAGCGCCGCGGAATTGATGGGGGACGTGTTGGACCAGCACAGGCTCGCGGGTCGGCGGATCTCCGGCTCGACAATCCGGCGCATCTTCGGCCGGTTGGACGGCTCGCGCAGCGCCATCACGGATGCGGGCAGGATCGTGCACGCGAGGCCCGACTGTGCGAGCGAGATCATCGTCGGCAGCGAATCGATATCCGCGATGATGTTGAGCGGCACCTCCTCGCGCGCAAACGTGCGCTCGAGCAGCAGGCGCAGCCCGTTCTGCACGCCCGGCGCGACGAGCGGCACGCCGGCAAGCGCCGCGAGTGTGCAGGTGCGCGCACGCGACGGCACCGCATCGCCCGGCTCACCGAGCAGATGCAGCACTTCGTCGAACAGCGGCAGCGCGGTGATGCCGGTCGTGTTGGATTCGCGGAACAGGATCGCAAGGTCGAGCCGCCCGTTCGCGAGCAGCTCGTTGATGAAGCCGCTCATGCTTTCGATGTACTGCAGCCGGATGCCCGGATAACGAGACCTGACCCGTTCGAACAGCGGTACGGCGAGAATCGACGTCATCGTGGTGGGAAAACCCACCGCGACCGTACCGGACTCACTGCCCACACCTTCCCGCACTTCCTGGCGTAGTTGCTCCATCTGCCGGAGCACAAGCCGCGCATGGCGGTACAGCGCCTGCCCAGCCGCGGTCGGCTTCACGCCCTGCGGGCTGCGCAGCAGCAGCGTGACCCCGATGTCGGCTTCAAGTTTCGCGATCTGCTGACTCAACGACGGCTGCGCGACGAACAGTTTTTCGGCCGCCTTCCCGAGGCTCCCGTATTCCACGATGCTGACGAAGTAACGGAGCTGGCGGATGTCCATGGCGGTTCGGTCGAAGCGAAAGTCATAGGATACCCCTATGACTGGCACATTCAAACGGTATTTCCTCCGCGCGCCCGCTTCACCTAAAGTCACTTCATCCCAAGTCGAAACAGCCGGCCTGCCCGGCGATGGAGGTGACAGTGAATGCTCCCCGGTCGCATGCCAGCGACGATGTTCAACAGGTCGCGACCGACCTGATCAGCGCCGAACGTGCCGCGGCATTCGCCGCCACGCTCGACCATCCGACGCGCCCTGTAGCAGGCGACGCGTTGCTGCCCGCCTGGCACTGGCTGTATTTCTGGTCGATCGAGCAGCAGGCCGAACTCGGCCACGACGGTCATCCGCGCAAGGGCGGCTTCCTGCCCGACCTCGGGCTGCCGCGACGCATGTGGGCCGGCGGCCGCCTTGCGTTCGAACGCCCACTGACGATCGGCACGATCGCGACGCGCACGTCGCGCGTGCTGTCGATCGAACGAAAGGAAGGCCGCAGCGGCGCGCTCGGCTTCGTCACCGTCGAGCACGTGATCGAATCGGCAGGGGAAGTCGCGATCCGCGAGGAACACGACATCGTCTATCGCGGCCCGGCCGCGCCCGGCGCCACCGCCCCCTCGCCGAAGGGCGCACCCGACGATGCGCAATGGCAGCTCGACATCACACCGGATGAAGTCATGCTGTTCCGCTATTCCGCACTGACCTTCAACGGCCATCGCATTCACTACGATCGCACCTATGCGCGCGACGTCGAAGGCTATCCGGACCTCGTCGTGCACGGCCCGCTGATCTCGACGCTACTGCTCGACCTCGTGACGCGCTCGCTGCCTGACGCGACCGTCGTCGAATATGCCTATCGCGCGGTGCGGCCGACCTTCCTTGGCAACACGTTCAGTGTATGCGGCCGCCTCGCCGACGACGGCAAGACCATTGACCTTTGGGCGAAGGATCACGACGGCTGGCTGACCATGTCCGCGACCGCGACCCTCGCCTGACCCGTTCCGACGATTACCCCGATCCGCACCGTGAATCAAACCGACGCGTACCAAGACATTCGCGAAGCCGTTCGCGACCTGTGCGGTGAGTTTTCCGCTGAATATTTCCGCAAGATCGACGAGGAACGCGGCTACCCCGAAGCGTTCGTCGACGCGCTGACGAAAGCCGGCTGGCTCGCCGCACTGATTCCGCAGGAATACGGCGGCTCCGGTCTCGGCCTGACCGAGGCATCGGTGATCATGGAGGAAATCAACCGCGCGGGCGGCAACTCCGGCGCGTGTCACGGCCAGATGTACAACATGGGCACGCTGCTGCGCCACGGCTCGGCCGAGCAAAAGCAGCGCTACCTGCCGAGGTTCGCGAGCGGCGAGCTGCGCCTGCAGTCGATGGGCGTGACCGAGCCGACCACCGGCACCGACACGACGAAGATCAAGACGACCGCGGTACGCAAGGGCGACCGTTACGTGATCAACGGCCAGAAGGTGTGGATCTCGCGCGTGCAGCACTCCGACCTGATGATCCTGCTCGCACGCACCACGCCGCTGTCGGACGTGAAGAAGAAGTCCGAAGGGATGTCGATCTTCATCGTCGACCTGCATCACGCGATCGGCAACGGGATGACGGTGCGCCCGATCCCGAACATGGTGAACCACGAGACAAACGAACTGTTTTTCGACAACCTCGAGATCCCCGCGGAGAACCTGATCGGCGAGGAAGGCCGGGGCTTCAAGTACATCCTCGACGGATTGAATGCGGAACGCACACTGATCGCGGCCGAATGCATCGGCGACGGCTACTGGTTCGTCGACAAGGTGTCGCAGTACGTGAAGGATCGCGTCGTGTTCGGCCGGCCGATCGGCCAGAACCAGGGCGTGCAGTTTCCGATCGCCCGCTCGTTCGTCAACGTCGAGGCCGCGAGCCTGATGCGCTTCGAGGCCGCGCGCCGGTTCGATGCGCACGAGCCGTGCGGCGCGCAGGCAAACATGGCGAAGCTGCTCGCCGCCGATGCGTCGTGGGAAGCCGCGAATGCGTGCCTGCAGTTCCATGGCGGCTTCGGTTTCGCGTGCGAATACGACGTCGAGCGCAAGTTCCGCGAAACGCGCCTGTATCAGGTCGCGCCGATCTCGACGAACCTGATCCTGTCGTACGTCGCCGAGCACATCCTCGGCCTGCCGCGTTCGTTCTGACGGGAGAGACGAGCATGCGCCCACTGGAAGGCATCAAGGTCGTCACGTTCGAGCATGCGATCGCCGCGCCGTTCTGCACGCGTCAGCTCGCGGATCTCGGCGCGCGCGTGATCAAGGTCGAGCGGCCGGGCGTCGGCGATTTCGCGCGGGGCTACGACGAACGCGTGTCGGGGCTCGCGTCCCACTTCGTGTGGACCAACCGCTCGAAGGAAAGCATCACGCTCGACGTCAAGCAGCCCGCGGCGCTCGACGTCGTTCACCGGCTGCTCGCGGACGCCGACGTGTTCGTGCAGAACCTTGCCCCCGGAGCGACGCAGCGCCTGGGGCTCGACTACGACACGCTGCGCGAGCGCTATCCGCGTCTGATCGTCTGCGACATTTCCGGCTACGGACTCGACGGGCCGTTTCGCGACAAGAAGGCGTACGACCTGCTGATCCAGAGTGAATCCGGATTCCTCAGCATTACCGGCTCCGGCGGCGAGCCGGCCAAGGCCGGCTGCTCGATCGCCGATATCGCCGCAGGCATGTATGCGTATACGAACATCCTCGCCGCGTTGATCGAGCGCGGCCGCACCGGACGCGGCCGGCACTTCGACGTGTCGATGCTCGAAAGCATGGTCGAGTGGATGAGCTATCCGCTCTACTACGCGATCGACGGACAGTCACCGCCGCGGCAAGCCGGCGCATCGCACGCGACGATCTTTCCGTACGGCCCGTTCAAGGCCGGCGACGGGAAGACCGTGATGCTGGGCCTGCAGAACGAGCGCGAATGGAAGCGCTTCTGCGAGACCGTGATCCGCGTGCCCGAACTGGCGGCAGACGAGCGCTTCGGTTCGAACAGTCGCCGCGTCGCGAATCGCAACGAGCTCGCGGCCGTCATCGTCGGCGCGTTCTCGACATTGACGGCCGACGACGTTATCGGCCGGCTCGAGCAAGCCGGCATCGCGAACGCGCGGATGAACGACATGCACGGCGTCTGGACGCATGAACAGCTTGCCGCCCGGCATCGCTGGACGCGGGTCGACACGCCTGCCGGCGAGATCCCCGCCCTGCTGCCACCCGGCGTCACGCCGTGCGACGATCCGCGCATGGATCCGGTGCCAGCGCTCGGCCAGCATACCGATGCCGTGCTGCGCGAGATCGGCTATACCGATGAACAAATTCACACGTTGCACGCATCCGGCGCGGTCTGACCGGTTTTTTCCGCGCTGAACGAAGCGCGCCCCTCATCGACATATCGAAGCGTCTCCGCGTCCGTTCACGGACGCGAGATCGCCACTATTGCGCGAGTACATCGCTGCGCATCATTCGCCGGCCGCCTCGTTCGATGCACCGTCGACGGCAGGGGCCAGCCCGGCGATCCGCGTGGCGCGCAACAGCACGGGCCGATCGACCATCTTCCCGTCGACCGTCACCACACCGCCATTTGAATTGCGCATCGAATCGAGCACCCGGCGCGCCCAGCAAACCTCGTCCGCACTCGGCCGATAGCACTTGTGCACGAACCCGATCTGCTTCGGATGAATGCACAGCTTCCCGCCAAATCCCAGTTGCTTCCCGTTGAATGCATCACGCTCGATCCGTTCCCCGTCGTGAATATCCGGCGTCACTCCGTCGACCGGCGACTCGATGCCGGCCACCCTCGACACCAACGCGAGCTGCGAGCGGAAGTAATTGAGCGACACGCCATCGTCGGACATGCCCATGTCCGCGATGAAATCGAGCGTGCCGAACATCAATCGCTCGACGTACGGCGCCTTTGCGACTTCGAGCGCATTCCACATGCCATTCGCGCTTTCGATCAACGGATAGACCGGCACACGCCGTCGCGCAAGCGCGACGACGGCGCAAACGTCGTCGGCGCTCTCGGCCTTCGGCAGCACGATACCGGCCACACCCTTCAACGCGCCGAGCGTGGCATCGGCATCGAACCATGGCGTGTTCCGCGCGTTGATCCGCACGAGCACTGGATGCTCGGGCGAAACCCACCGTGCTGTCGCGTCGCGCGCCGACGTTTTCGCTTCAGGCTCGACCGCATCCTCGAGATCGATGATGACCGCATCGGCGCCGCTCGCGAGTGCCTTGTCGAACCGTTCGGGCTTGTTCCCCGGGACGAACAGGTATGACTGGGCGGGTATCGAGCGTCCGGCGCCGGCGCGATGCGCGGCATCAGACGGCATCGACCACCTCCGGAACCCGTTCGATTGCGTCGAACGGGTTCATCGACGTCTTCACGTTGTAATCGACCACCCGCTTCGCTGCTACCACGATCTTCACGCGTCGTTCCTCCATCCGTTTGTCGGCATCAACCAATTTCGCAGGCCATTACACGCGGAATCCCGTACGTCGACAACTATCGATTGGCTCTGCCGGCCATAGCCCAAACCTATTGGCCGGTTCGCCTTCGGACAGGGACTGATTCCGGGTCAGGGGCAGCCGGGCGACCTTCCTGCCCGTCGGTTATCGACTCTCGACGAAAAAACGCCGTGCTACTCGTTCGCGTATTCCAGCTGCAGCGCAATCCAGTCCGACGTAGCGGCGCCATAGCGTGCCGCTATATCTCCCAGCACACCGGGCAGCACGGCATCTCCACGCCGCCCATCCGGAATCGTCACGCGCGCGCGCCCGATACTTGCCGGCCGGGTCAGCAACCTCAACCCGTGCCTTGATACAACCTCCCGCCCCTCTCCCGTCGCGACGACGTCGCTGCGCCAGGTCCGCGCCCACGCATCCACGGTCAACGCGACCGGCAATTCGTCAAAACCGGGTTCGAGCGGCAGATCGAACGTCTCGTACCGCCAGAACGCAACGCGGTTCGTCAGCGCGGCCACCACCGTACGCGCGGTCAATCCATACCGGCTGCCGTCGTGCTCGTCGTTCCAGGCTTGCACGCCGATGGTCCGTGCGGTGTCACGCGCTGTCGCGGGCCCGGCAAGCGCGCTCACCAGCGCAAGCGACGCGGGAATGGACGCGGACACGCCGGTCGTCGTCATGACGTTGCCGTCCATCACGTAGCGGCGATCGTCGACCCACGTCGTCCCGGTGAAGCGGCGACGCAGGCGGTCGCGCGAATACCAGTGCGACGTCGCAGTACGATGCCGTAGCAGTCCGGCATTCGCGAGGACTTCCGCGCCGTCGCAGATCGCCACCATCGTCGCGCCGCCAGCGGCCTGCTTTTGCAGCCATGCCAATACCGCCGGCCGGTCGGCCCCGTGCAGCGCGGGTACGATCACGACATCCGCCCCGGCAGGTATCGCGGCATCGAACCGGTCGAACGTGGTGTCGGCCAGCATGCGCAATGCGGGCATCAGTTCGACGGGCCCTGCATCGACCGACACGGCGACGACATCGGCCGCACCGGATGCCTTCAGGATCGCGTACGGAACGAGGAAATCGGTCGTCTCCGTTCCGGCGTTGTCCGCGACGATCGCCACGAGCGGCCGCTTGCGCCCGTCCTTTGGCGCGGACACCGTCAGCGCTCGTGTGTCCGGCAACATGCGCTCCGCCGGCGCTTGCGTCGACGCACCCCACGCCCACGCACAAAACTGCATGCAGGCAAACAGCGCCACCATCGTGCGCGTCGCCCTGCTCCTCGTTCTTTCCAGCATCGCCCGCCCGCGTTAATCGATTGCACGTCCGGAAAATTACAAGGATCATGCTCGCGGTCACAAGGACAACTCCACCGCACTTTCCGCCATGTCCCAGTCAACCTGTTCGGCACGCGACATCGTTGTCGTCGGCTTCGAAGGCGTCCAGTCGCTCGACATCACGGGCCCGATGGAAGTGTTCGCGGTCGCGAACCGTTACCTGCCGGATCATGCCGCACCCTATCGGCTCACGCTCGCGTCGCAACACGGGGGCGACATCGTCACGCATGCCGGTTTGCGACTCGCCGGCCCAATCGCACTCACGGCACTGCCCGAGCACATCGACACGATCATCATCGCCGGCGGCAGCGATGCTGCGCTGCGACACGCGGCGTCGGAAGCCGGCGTGCTGCCGTGGCTGCGCGCGCGGATCGCACACACGCGGCGAATCGCGAGCATCTGCACGGGCGCGTTCGTGCTCGCCGCGGGCGGATGGCTGGACGGCAAGCGCGCGACCACGCACTGGAACCAGTGTGCGACGCTGCAGGCGCTCTGCCCCGACGCGCGGATCGAACCGGACGCGATCTACGTGAGCGATCCGCCGTTTCACACGTCGGCCGGCGTGACGGCCGGCATCGATCTGTGTCTTGCACTCGTCGAGGCGGACTGCGGCGCGCCGACCGCGCTCGCGGTCGCGCGCGAACTCGTGCTGTTCGTGCACCGTCCCGGCGGCCAGGCGCAGTTCAGCGTCGGGCTCGATATCCAGGCCAATGCGACGCCGCGCATGCGGACGCTGCTCACCGAGATCGCCGACGATCCGACCGGCGATCTCGGCGTGCCAGCCCTGGCAGCACGCCTGCACATGAGCGAGCGGACGTTCGCCCGCCATTTCCGCGAGCAAACCGGGCGATCGCCCGCGCAGTTCGTCCTTGCGGCACGCGTCGAGCGCGCGAAGGCGCTGCTCGAGCGGGCCGACTGGCCGCTCGAGCGCATCGCCGAACGGTCGGGGTTCGGCAGCATCGACGCGTTGCAGCGCGCATTCGCGAAGCAGCTCGGCGTGTCACCGAGCGATTATCGTGCACGCTTCGGCAAGCGACACGACGCGCCGCCGGCAACATAGGTCGGCAATTGGCTACAACGCTTCGCCGACACCAACGCACATTTGCGCGCATCGCAATTTGCTTCGCTGCAGACACGCAGCGGCTGCCAAGCCCGAAACCCGCTCTTGCCGATACGGGCCCGGCTGACGTACCGGCTTCGACCGAACCGGCTGGCCGGCCGCACACGTTTGCGGCCACGTCGCGCCGATTCGCTTAGCATCCGGACCTCGATTTCTTCGCTTGCCTGCCGTTAACCCGGATTTCAGCGCAGCCCGGTTCATCGCGCCGGGCCTCCCCCTGCGAGCGCCAGCATGTCCGCATCCACCTCCATCGAGAAAATCGCCGACTGGGCGGGACGAAACCATCTCGTCGTCGGCGCGCTGGGCACGCTGATGTCGCTCGCGGCGGTCGGCATCAGCGCGGCCACGCTCTGGGCCACGAGAAGCGAAGTCGTCGAGCACGCGCACGAAACCTCGCGCAACGTCGCCGCCGTGCTGGTCAGCGAGATCGCGCGGACCGTCGAAACGTCCAACAACGCACTGATCGCACTCTCCGCCGATCTCGGCAAGCCGGCGGTGCGGCGCATGGACGCCGGGCTGCGGCACGACCTGCTGTTCCAGCGCGCGGCCGCGCAATACGTGACGGGGATGGGCGTGACGGACCGCGACGGCCGGCTGATCGACGCGTGCTGCGGCCCGTCCCACCACTGGAACTTCAGCGATCGCGACTATTTCAAGGTGCATCGCGACTCGCCGAACGTCGGCCTTTACGTGTCGGAGGCCTATCGCGCACGCTCGCGCGGCGGCACGGAATCGATCGCGCTTTCCCGGCGTATCGAACGACCGGATCACACGTTCAACGGAATCGCGGTGGTCGCGATCGACCTCGCCTATTTCGACCAGCTGCTGTCCCGGCTGGACGTCGGGCCGCACGGCATCAGCGCGATCCTGCGCGCGGACGGCACCATCCTCGCCCGCAACCCGCCGCTGAACGATCACCAGATGATCCGCCTGCGCCGCTCGAAAGCCTTCGATCGCATGCTGAACCAGGATTCCGGCTTCTATGCCGCTCGCGCATCGACGGAACGCTGCGGCTCTATACGTTCCAGCGGGTGCCCGGCACACCGCTGATCGCCGTCGTCGCGCCGGCCGAAGTCGACGTGCTGGCCGGTTTCATCCGGATGTCATGGTCGGTCGGCGTGTCGGCGTCGCTCCTTTGCACGCTCTTCTGCGCGGTCGTCTGGCTGCTCGCGTTCGCGTTGCGGGACAACCTTCGCAAGCAGACGCTGCTCACCGACCTCACGCGCACCGATCCGCTGACCGGCCTGCACAACCGCCGCGCGCTCGACGTCGCGCTGGCCGACGAATGGGAGCGGCTCCAGCGCAGCAGCAGCGGCAGCCTGTCCCTGCTGTTCATCGATGCCGACCACTTCAAGCAGTACAACGACCGATACGGGCACGCACGCGGCGACACGGCGCTCCGGTTCCTCGCCGAATGCATCCGTGCCCATACGCAGCGGCGCGGCGACCTCGCCGCGCGTTACGGCGGCGAGGAGTTCGTCGCGGTGCTGCCCGACACCGACGAACGCGGCGCCGCGAAGGTCGCGGAGGCGATTCGCCGGGAAGTGGAAAACAACCGGCTCGCCGGATTTGCCGAGGCGGTTCCCGCTTTTACGGTGAGCATCGGATGCGCGACCGCCCGCAATGCGCACCCGTCGTCCATCGACGCGCTGTCGCGTCAGGCGGACCTCGCGCTGTACACCGCCAAGCGCCAGGGACGAAACCGCGTCTGCCGCGCACCGGCGGAGCAGCACACGCATGCGGCATGACGGGCGAATCGATCCGCGCTTTTCACGCCATATCCCGACCAGATGAAGCACGCCTGATTCGCACCCGTCGGTCCGCACCCAACCGATAGCGATAAAAATTCCCGCTCACCCACGGCCGCCGCATCGGTAGCCGGCCGCTTCGCGTCACACGCAACACCACGACTTTACGATTGCAAATGCCTCTCATTTGCATTAAATTTCGGCGCAAATGTACTGTTTGGAACACAGACCACATCAAGGGACGGGTATGAGCAGAAAAAACTGGGCGGCCGCACCGATGGCCATCGTCGTCGGCGCGGCCGGCGTGGGCACGGCCGACGCGCAGGAGGCGACGCTGCCGGCCATCGAGATCTCGGGCCAGCGCGCGAGCGCGCCGTTTCGCACACGTGACTCGACGAGCGCGACGCGCGGCGAGGCGGACGTGATGGAGATCCCGTTCGCGGTCAGCAGCGTCGATGCGAAACTCGTACGCACGGTCGCCGCGACGCGTGGCGAGGATCTGTACGACTGGGTCGCGGGCGTCGCGCGGCAGAACAACTTCGGCGGTCTTTGGGACAACTACGCGGTGCGCGGCTTCGCCGGCGACGGCAACACGTCCGGCACCGACTACCTCGTCAACGGCTTTTCGTGGAATCGCGGGATCAGCGTGCCGCGCGACACCGTCGACCTCGAGCGCATGGAAGTGCTCAAGGGGCCCGCGTCGGCGCTGTACGGGCGCGGCGATCCGGGCGGGCTCATCAGCTACACGACGAAGCAGCCGCAGTTCGCGCGCGCGAACACCGTCGGCGTGTCGGCCGGCAGCTACGGCGCCTTGCGCGAGACGCTCGATTCGACCGGGCCCGTGACGAAGTCGCTCGCGTACCGCTTCGTCGCGATGAACGAGAACAACGGCAGCTTCCGCGATACCGTGTCGAGCAAACGCTACCTGTTCGCGCCGTCGTTTACGTGGGACATCGGCGCGGACACGACGCTCCACTACGCATTCGAGAGTGCGCGCCAGCGCGCGCCGCTCGATCGCGGCGTGGTCGCGGTGGGCGGACAGCTCGGTGCGATACCCGCATCGCGCTTCCTCGGCGAGCCGCGCGACGGCGACTACGACGTGCGCAACACGGGCCATCAGTTCACGCTCGAGCATCGCGTCGACGCGAACTGGTCGGTCAACGCCGGTTTCGCGCAGCGCACCACCGACCTGTCCGGCCGCTCGTCCGAGGCATTCGCGCTGCAGCCGGACGGCCGCACGCTGTGGCGCCGCTACCGGCAAGTCGCGTTTCGTTCGAACGACCTGCAGGGCCGCATCGAGACGACCGGCCAGTTCCGCACCGGCGGCATCGGCCACACGCTCGTGCTGGGCGCGGATGCGTACCGCTTCAACTACGACCAGTTCGTCGCGCGCTCGACGCCCACGGCCGCCGCGCCGTATGCGATCGACATCTTCGACCCCGTCTACGGCCAGCCGGCGCCCACGCCGCGCACCGCGACCAGCCTGCTCGAGCGCGACGACGGCCAGGGGCTCTACGCGCAGGACACGCTCGCGTTCGGGCCGCACTGGAAAATTCTCGCGGGGCTGCGCTGGGATCGCTTCCACCAGTCGGTCGAGAACCGCCTGAAGGGCGCGACGACGAGCCAGCTGCAAACCTCAATGAGCCCGCGGCTCGGCATCGTGTACGAGATGAGCCCCGCGCTGTCGCTGTATGCGAACACCGCGTATTCGTTCCGGCCGAACAACGGCGCCGACGTCGACGGCCGCGCGTTCGATCCGGAGAAGGGGCATGGCTACGAAGCCGGCGCGAAATGGGCCGGCACGCGCTGGCTCGCGACCGTCGCGGCGTTCTACGTCAACAAGCGCAACGTGCTGACCGCCGACCCGGCGAACGCCGGCTTCTCGCGCGCGGCCGGCGAGGTGCGCAGCCGCGGCGTCGAATTCGAATGGAACGGCGATCTCGGCCACGGCGTGCGCGGTCTCGTCAACCTTGCGTACGTCGACGCCGAAGTCACGCACGACGCGGTGCTGACGCCCGGCGCACGCCTCGTCGACATTCCGCGCCTGAGCGGCAGCGCGCTGCTCCTGTACGAAACCGCGGTGCCGTTCGCGGACAAGGCCGGTGCCGGCGCCGGCGTGATCTACGTCGGGCGCCGGGCCGGCAATACCGCGAACACGCAGGACGGGTTCGAGCTGCCGGCCTATGCGACCGTGCAGCTGAACGGCTACGTGCAGGTCAACAAGCACCTGCGTGCGTCGGTCGTGCTGAACAACCTGTTCAATCGCACCACCTACGTCAGCTCCTACAACAGTGTGTGGGTCACGCCGGGCGCGCCGCGCAGCCTGTTCGCGTCGCTCGCCTACACGTTCTGATTCGATTCGGTTTCCTGACGGGCATCGCCCGTCAGGCGCCGATGAGGATCGCGTCGATCGTCGAGCTCGCGACGCGCTTTCGCACAGATATTGACAAATTTCACACACTTTTCGCGCAACAAATTCGCTAGGATCATTGCACTGATTTTCCAATTCATATTTCCGGCAAGGAACAGTGACAAATGAAGAAACCTATCCGACATGCAACTATGGCGTTTGCGCTTTTGATCATCGCGCAGCTTGCGAACGCACAAGTCACTGCTGACAAACCACAATCCGATGGCGCTCTGCCAGCGACGCTACCTCAACCGGATTACACTTCGCAGCGCGTGAAAGTCGGTTTGTCGAGCAAAGAAACGACGCTCGTCCTTCCGTGGTTCGTCGAGGAACTGATCGCGACGGCCAACACCAGCAAATCACTGGATGAAGCGGCCAGTGATTATGCGGGGCGCTTAAAGCGCGGCCTTTAACCCATTATCTGTTGTCAAGTCCTCGAATAGGTTGACAGCAGCCAGACGCTGGAACGCCCGATGCACTGCATCGGGCGTTTTCTATTTCGGGGCGGTCACCCTTTGCAGGATTTGACGGCCGATTGTCTGATGGGATAATCCATCATCGCCGTCCTGCACGACGGATATCCGCCATATTTTGCATTATCGACGGAGTCTATATGCCATTAACGGTTGGCATGCTCGCCCGGCGTTGCGGCATTACCGTCCGCGCATTGCACTATTACGATCAGACAGGCCTGCTGAAGCCGATCGGCCGCTCCACGTCGGGCTACCGGTTGTACGACGAAGCCAGTGTGTCGACGATCAGGACGATTCAAGCGCTGCGTGGCCTGGGGCTGACACTAGACGCGATTGCCCAGATGCTGCGCAACCGGCAGATCGCCTTGGCGGAAGTGATTGCCGAGAGCCGGCTTGCAATCGACGCCGAGCTGGCAAGGTTGAATACGCTGAACGAGCGGCTCGGAGTGCTGCAAGCTGCCTGCGATTCCGGCGTGACCTGGCTTGATGCGGATTGGCCGGAAACGCTCGCGTTGCTCGAGCGATATCGCGCACATTTCAACACGGCCGAGATTGCGAAGATTCTCGCGCGCTGGAAGGACATGGAAGCGGCCTTGTCGACATTGTTTGCGGACGTGCGCGACGCAATGAATCGGCATGTCCCGCCCGCCTCTGGCGAAGCGCAGAAGCTCGCGTATCGCTGGCTTGCCGCCGCGATGCAATGGATGGACGGCGACATTGCCATCGTGCGGCGCTGGCGGCAGTTGCATGACGGCGCGGCGCCGGCCCCCGACCACACAGGGCTCGATCGGACAGTGATCGCCTACATCGAGCAGGCGACCCGTCTGCAGGTGGCGGCCTGGCGGCGCCACCTGACGGAAGACGACATCCAACGCCTCGACAAGACGCTGTCGGCGGAATGGATCACACTCGGTGCAGACGTCAGACGCGCGATCGCTTGCGGCGCAGACGATGGAGACGCCTCCGCGCTCGCGAGCCGTTGGCACTCGCTGCTCGAGCGAACGACGCACGGCGACGTCGCGTTACGCGGCAAGCTGCTACGGGCACTGCTTGATGAGCCGATTCTGCAAGCGGGCCATCCGATGGGTCCCGACGTACTCGCATGGCTTCAACGTCAGGAAGCCGCCGTCGTATATGACGGCAACGTTGAGACTGGCGCTTGACCCTCACGTGGACGTCAGGGTTCATGCTGGCACCTTTTCACCCGAGGTAGCGCATGAACCTCATACCGGACGAATCGAACCCGTTCCGGATCGGCGCTCGTCCCGTTCGAACGATGCAGCTGGACGGCGGCATCCTGGCCGCACAGGTGGGTAGCGAACCGCCAGCGGTCATCGTCCTGAACGGCGGACAAGCATTCGTCTCGAAGACGACCTCGCGTCGGCTGCGGCGCGACCTGCGCCGCGTCGCCGGTATTCTGCCGCCCGACACACCATTCGTACTGCTCGGGTATCCTGACGAGCCCGGTACGCAATACCGAATCGCCGACATCGTGGAGCATATCGCGCGCGGCATCGCCACGCATTGGCGGTGCACGACGCTCATCGGCATCTCGTTCGGAGGCGTCGTAGCGGCGCGCCTCGCGGCCGCCCACCCGGAACGCGTCTCACGACTCGGGCTGGTTTCGAGTGCGCATCGCCTCGCCCCGGACGGCTGCCGGCTCATCGAGCAGCAAATCGCTCATACGACCCGCTCCGATTTCGTCCGTCTGCTCGAAACGATGTCCGGATGCTTCCGCGCGGGCTGGCGCAACATGCTCCTGCGCGCGGCACTGCTCAGTCGACGCCGCCACGTCGCGTCATCGGTCAACGAACGACACGTCATTGTCCGCACCCTGCGCGCATTGCGTGACGACGCACGCGACGACTCGCCGTGGCCCCGGCGGATCCGCGCAGATACGTTGATCGTCGGTGGCGCCGACGACCCGATTTTCGCCGGGGCGGCGCTCGAAACTTCCGCGTGGGTGCCGTCGGTGACCCATCATGCGCTGCCGGGCGAAGGGCATATGGTGATGATCGAGCGCCGGAAGCAGGTTGCGCGACTCGTTCGGAACTGGCTCGAGCCGCGGTCTTGATTTTCGCGTCCAGCGTATGCGCCTGCGCACGATCGATCCGGTGATATCCGCGAGACTATGCCACTGTCGTGGCATCGCACCCGCCCGCAACGGCTGCTGCCGGGGACCGAACGATACGGCGCGCGTCAGCGCGCAACGATAGGGACGACCTCGCTCACGGCGTCGCCGTATCGCTCCGCGCGCTCGACGATGCGCGCGAGCCGGATGATGTCGGTCAGCGCGAAATCGTTCGCGTCCGGCCTCGGACGATCGTGCTCGTCCGCCACGCGCATCGCGAACGCGAGCGCTTCCGAACGCTCGCGCAACAGCGTGCGCAGCGCATCCGCGATGATCCGGCGGTCGCGCGGATCGCCCAGGCCGAGCGCCGGCCCGTGATCCTGCCCAACGTCCGGCGTCGCGAGCGGCGCGGCCACCGCATTCACGATGCCAGGCACGAAAAACGTGTTCCGTTTCATGTCTTCCCCCCATTGATCGGCGGCCGACCGCCGCCTCACCGCCGGTTCGACCGCGACACCACGTCGATCCACACCGCCAGCACCAGCACCGCGCCCTTGACGATCATCTGCCAGTACGCGTCGACGTCGAGCATCGACATGCCGTTGTCGAGGCTCGCCATCACGAGCGCGCCGATCAGCGCGCCGTACACGGTGCCCGAGCCGCCGCGCATCGACGTGCCGCCGATGAAACACGCGGCGATCGCGTCGAGTTCGCCCATCGTGCCCGCCGACGGCGAGCCGGCCGCGAGCCGCGCGGTGTTCACGATGCCGGCGAACGCGCACATCAGCCCCATCAGCGCGAAGATCGCGAGCTTCACGCGGTCGGTATCGACGCCGGACAACCGCGTCGCCTCGAGATTCGAGCCCACCGCATAAATGCGCCGGCCGAACACGGTCTGTGTCGCGATCCAGGAGAAGATGCCGAGCAGCGCGAGCAGCAGCAGCACCGGCACCGGGATGCCGCCGTAGCGGTCGAGCGTCGCGACGAACGCGAACAGCACGGCCCCCGCGCCCACGATCTTGACGGCGTCCTGCCACAGCGGCGCGACCGCGAGCCGGTAGCGGCGCCGCGTGCCGCGCTGGCGCACGACCAGCAGCGCGACGAGCGCGAACAACAGCAGCGCGAGGCCGTCGCCCGCGATGCGCGGCAGGTACCCCTGCCCGAGGAACACGAAGCCGTCGGACACCGGGGCGATCGTCGAGCCGCCCGTCACGCCGAGCAGGATCCCGCGAAACGCGAGCATCCCGCCGAGCCCGACGATGAACGACGGCACGCGCCGGTAGGTCGACCACCAGCCGTTGAAGAGCCCGACCAGCACGCCGAGCGCGAGCACCGCCGGCACCGTCGCGGCAACGGGCCAGTGGCGGTTCACGTCGAGGATCGCCGCGACGCCGCCGAGCAGCCCGAGCAGCGAGCCGACCGACAGGTCGATCTCGCCCGCGATGATCACGAACACCATCCCGCACGCGAGCATGCCGGTGATCGACATCTGCCGCAGCAGGTTCGACACGTTGCGCGGCGTGACGAACGCACCGTCGGTCAGCACCGAGAAGAACGCCCAGATCGCCGCGACCGCGAGCAGCAGCGCGAGGATCTTGTAGCGCACGAATATCTGGCGCAGCTGACTGCCGGTTGCGCGACCCGCCGGGCGCCCCGCGTCGCGATCGTTTGAACGGCGCGCATCCG